>CAJUMM010000021.1:22858-39440 GCA_910586955.1 uncultured Lachnospiraceae bacterium
AAGGCCGGAAGCGCCCAGGGGGAGCTTTCCGAGGCCACGGAGGCCTATGAGAAGATCAAGCTGGAGCATGCCAAGATTGAAGAGGAGCTGGAGGAGCTGAACCGGGATCTGGACGAGACGAAGGAATCCTTCTCTCAGGCAGGATTAAGCAGGCAGCAGCTGGAGGGGCAGATTGAGATCCTGAAAGAGCAGATTCATTCCGTCCGGGCCAATGATGAACATCTCCAGGGGCGTCTGGCGGCTATCGGTGCGGATGTGCTGGAGAAAAAGGAAACCAGAAAGAGGCTGACGGAGGAACAGAAGCAGCTGGACGGCCGGTTAAAGGAGATTTCCCAGGTGTCCGGGGAGGCGGCAGAGCGCCTTAGCGCCCTGCGGAAACGGCTGGACGCTTTGAACGGCCGGGTAGAGCAGCGCAAGAATGACATCATCGGTCTTTTGAACGAGCGGGCCTCCACCAAGGGAAGGCTTCAGCGCTATGACGCCATGCAGGAGCAGGCCCAGATCCGCAAAGCGGAGTTAAGCCAGAAGCTTCTGGAAGCCAAAAGCGGGGAGGCGGAGCAGGAAGCCCTTTTTGGGAAGTACCAGGAGGAGCTGGAGCAGGTCTGCGGAAAAATCCTGGATTTGTCCGAATCCCAGAGGGAGAAGGAGGCGGCGGCGGAAGGCTACCGCAGGACCTTAGGGAAGCTGAATGAGCAGCTGGAGATAGGCCAGACAGCTTATCACCGGGAGGCCTCAAGGCTTGAATCCCTGCGGAATATGGCGGAGCGGTACGACGGCTACGGCAGCAGCATCCGCAAGGTTATGGAGCGCAAGGAAAAGACGCCGGGAATCCTGGGAGTGGTGGCTGATATTATTAAGGTGGATCAGAAGTATGAGACTGCCGTGGAGACGGCCCTGGGGGGCAATATCCAGAATATTGTCACGGATAACGAAGCTACGGCTAAAGAACTTATTGCCTTTCTGAAGAATAATAAGCTGGGACGAGCCACGTTTCTGCCTCTTACCGGCGTGGAGAGCAGGGATAATTTTCCCAGGAAGGAGGCCCTTAAGGAGACCGGGGTTATCGGCCTGGCAAGTACCCTGGTCCGGACCGGGAAGCAGTATGAGGGTGTGGTTTCCTATCTCCTTGGCCGGGTGCTTGTGGTGGAGGAAATTGATGCGGCTATCCGCATTGCCCGGAAGTATCACCATTCCCTGCATATTGTGACCCTGGAAGGGGAATATCTAAGCCCCGGCGGCTCCATGACCGGAGGGGCCTTCCGCAATTCCAGCAACCTTCTGGGACGGCGGCGGGAACTGGAAGAACTGGAAGAAAACGTAAAGCGCCTGGCTGCAGAAATGCAGGAAGCCCGGAGAGAGATGGAAGGGGTCAAGGAGGAGCGCCGCCGCAGCCGGGAGGAGGCGGAGAAGCTGAATGCTCTTTTACAGGAGCAGTTCCTTCTTCAGAATACGGCCAGGCTCAATGTGAATCAGGCAAGCCAGAAGCTTCAGGAGATTGCCGAAGGCTATGCAGGGCTTCAAAGAGAGCTGGAGCAGCTGGAGGAGCAGCTTGGGGATATCCGCAGGAACCGGGAGGCCATCCGGGAGGAGCTTGTCCGCTCCGAAGAGCTGGAGAAAGCCCATGAGGAGGATACGGCCCAGGCCCAGAGAGAGCTGGAGGAGGTGCGGGTCCTGGAAGAGGGGGGCGTGCGGGAATGTGAAGAGATTCATCTTAAGTCTGCCGCTATCACCCAGAAAGCGGAGTTTGTCAATGAAAACATTGCCCGCATTGACCGGGAGCTGGAGCGTTTCCGCATGGAGGAGGAAGAACTTAAGTCCGGAGTTATGCAGGGAGACCGGGATATCAAGGCCAAAGAGGAGGGCATCCTGGTTCTGGTAGGCCAGATGGAACAGCTGGCAGCCCGCACCGGATTCCTGGAAGAGCGGGCCCGGGAACTTTCTGCCAAGCGTGAGGCCCTGCTTGGAGGACAGAAGGAATTTTTCACCAAGCGTGAGGAACTCTCCGAGCGGAGAAACCTTCTGGACAAAGAGGTATTCCGGCTCAACAGCCAGAGGGAGAAGCTGGAGGAGGCTTCCGAGGCCCAGATCAATTATATGTGGGAGGAATACGAGCTGACCTACAACGGAGCCCTTCCCCTGAGAAACGAGGAGTACAGGGATCTGGCCGGCCTGAAAAAGCAGATCGGGGAGCTGAAAGACCAGATAAAGAAGCTGGGGGACGTGAATGTGAACGCCATTGAGGATTACAAAAATATTTCTGAGCGTTACACCTTTATGAATAATCAGAGGAACGATCTGGTGAAGGCGGAAGAAACCCTTCTGGGAATTATCAAAGAACTGGATGCGGGAATGCGCAGGCAGTTCCGGGAGCAGTTTGAGCGCATCCGCATAGAGTTTGACAAGGCCTTCAAGGAACTGTTCGGAGGGGGCAAGGGAACCTTGGAGCTGAACGAGGAGGAAGATATCCTGGAGACCGGCATCCGCATTATCGCCCAGCCTCCCGGAAAGAAGCTGCAGAATATGATGCAGCTCTCCGGCGGAGAGAAGGCGCTCACTGCCATCTCCCTGCTCTTTGCCATCCAGAACCTGAAGCCCTCGCCCTTCTGTCTCCTGGACGAGATCGAGGCAGCCCTGGATGATTCCAACGTGGGCCGCTTCGCAAAATATCTTCACAAGTTGACAAAGAACACACAGTTTATTATTATTACACATAGGAAGGGAACCATGGAGGCCGCCGACCGCCTGTACGGGATCACCATGCAGGAGAAAGGAGTGTCGGCCCTGGTATCGGTTAATCTGATAGAGGAAGAGCTAGACGAATAAAAACAGCAGGAGCCCGGACAGGGCGGCTGCGGAACTGGAATAGGGGGATATATATGCCTGACGGAAAAAAGGGATTTTTTGGACGGCTGGTTTCAGGACTTGCCAAGACAAGGGCAAACATCGTCGCCGGAATGGACAGCATCTTCAGCGGATATTCCGCCATTGACGACGATTTCTACGAGGAGATTGAGGAAATTCTGATTATGGGCGATATCGGCATCAACGCCACCAACGCCATTATCCAGAATCTGAAAGCAAAGGTAAAGGAGCAGAAGTTAAAAGATCCTTCCCAGTGCAAGGAACTTCTTATCGCCGGCATCAAGGAGCAGATGCAGGTGGGGGAAGTGGCCTACCGTTTTGAGGAGGAGAAGTCCGTGGTCCTGGTTATCGGCGTGAACGGCGTGGGAAAGACGACTTCGGTTGGGAAGCTGGCGGGGAAGCTGAAAGATCAGGGAAAGAAAGTGATTCTGGCGGCTGCAGATACCTTCCGGGCCGCTGCAGGGGAGCAGCTTACCGAGTGGGCCGGAAGGGCCGGTGTGGACATTATCAGCGGCTGCGAGGGGGCGGATCCCGCCTCGGTGGTTTACGATGCGGTGTGTGCGGCCAAGGCCCGCCGTGCAGATGTGCTGCTCTGTGATACGGCGGGGCGTCTCCACAACAAGAAGAACCTCATGGAGGAGCTGCGGAAAATCAACCGCATCATCGACCGGGAATATCCGGAGGCTTACCGGGAAACCCTGGTTGTGCTGGACGGAACCACAGGGCAGAATGCCCTGGAGCAGGCCCGGCAGTTTAAGCAGGTGGTGGATTTGACCGGCATTATTCTCACCAAGCTGGACGGAACGGCCAAAGGCGGCATTGCGGTAGCCATTCAGTCGGAGCTGGGGATTCCGGTGAAATACATCGGCGTGGGAGAGAGCATAGACGATTTACAGAAATTTGACGCAGACCAGTTTGTAAACGCCCTGTTCCATCAGGGTTCATAAGAGGAGAAAAGAAAAAATGCTGACATTGGAGAAATTTGAAGAGGCCTCGGAGATTGTCAAGAAGGTTGCCATTGAGACCAAACTGCTGTACAGCGAGTATTTCAGCGAGCAGACCGGGAACAAGGTATATTTGAAACCGGAAAATATGCAGATGACCGGAGCCTATAAGATCCGGGGCGCTTATTACAAAATCAGCACTCTTTCGGAGGAAGAGCGCTCTAAGGGCCTGATTACCGCCTCCGCCGGAAACCATGCCCAGGGGGTGGCTTATGCGGCCAAAGCCTTTGGGGTGAAGGCGGTGATTGTAATGCCTACCACTACGCCTTTGATGAAGGTGAACCGGACCAAGAGCTATGGGGCGGAGGTGGTGCTCTACGGCGACGTTTACGACGAAGCCTGCGCTCATGCCTATGAGCTGGCGGAAAAGAACGGATACACCTTTATCCATCCCTTTGACGATTTGGCGGTGGCTACCGGGCAGGGAACCATTGCTATGGAGATTGTCAAGGAACTTCCTCTGGTGGATTATATTCTGGTTCCCATTGGGGGAGGGGGCCTGTCCACAGGGGTTTCTACCCTGGCAAAGATGCTGAATCCCAATATCAAAGTCATTGGGGTGGAGCCCGCAGGGGCAAACTGTATGGAGGTTTCCTTAAAGAACGGCAAAGTTACCACCCTTCCCACAGTTAATACTATTGCGGACGGCACGGCGGTGAAGACCCCGGGAGAGAAGATTTTCCCCTATATCCGGAAAAACCTGGACGGTATCATCACAGTTTCCGACGACGAGCTGATTGTAGCTTTTCTGGATATTGTCGAGAACCATAAGATGGTTGTGGAAAATTCCGGTCTTTTGACGGTAGCCGCTTTAAACCATATGGATGTGAAGGGCAAGAAAATTGTGTCCATTTTAAGCGGCGGGAATATGGACATTATTACCATGTCTTCGGTGGTGCAGTTCGGGCTGATTCAGAGGGATCGGATCTTTACGGTTTCCGTGCTGCTGCCGGATAAGCCCGGAGAATTGGTTAAGATTGCGGAACTGATTGCAAAAGAGCAGGGCAATGTGATTAAGCTTGATCACAATCAGTTTGTAAGTACCAACCGGAATGTGGGCGTGGAGCTGCGGATTACCATGGAGGCTTTCGGAACAGAGCATAAGAACCGCATTGTAGATCACCTGAAAGAAGCCGGCTACCGTCCGAAGCTGGTGAAAATTATGATGTAGCCTGGAAGGATACAGAGACTTATCTGCAAGATGATTTGTGCAGATAAGTCTTTTTGATCCGGGCCAGGCAATATTGCCGGCGGAAGAATTTACTTTAGGAGGAAACAAAGATGAGCTTATTGGAACTGTTTGTCCTGGCGGTGGGGCTGTCCATGGACGCCTTTGCCGTATCAGTCTGTAAAGGACTTGGGGTGGGAAGGGCCGGAGCCCGGGAGTGCTGCATTGCAGGAATTTATTTCGGAGGCTTCCAGGCCATGATGCCTCTGCTTGGCTTCCTTTTGGGAGTCCGGTTTAAGGTATATATCACCAGTGTGGACCACTGGATTGCATTTATTCTGCTGGGAATTATCGGCGTCAATATGGTGCGGGAGGCTCTGGGGCAGGAGGAAGAGGCCGGCAGGGACGGACAGGACGAAAAGACGGCTTTCTCGGCCAAAGCCATGTTTCCCCTGGCAGTGGCCACCAGCATCGATGCTCTGGCCGTTGGTGTGACCTTTGCTTTCCTGGAGGTGGAAATTCTGCCGGCCATCAGCTTTATCGGGATTGTAACCTTTGTATTTTCCGTACTGGGAGTCCGGATCGGAAATCTCTTCGGTATCCGCTTTAAGTCCAGGGCGGAGCTGGCAGGCGGCGTGATTCTTATAGGAATGGGATTGAAAATACTGCTGGAACATCTGGGAATTTTGGCATAAGGCAGGGGAGAAAACGGGAAACTATGGGTAGGAGGTAGATAGAATGAAGGAGCACAGCCGGACAAGGGAAGAACTTTTAATGGAGCAGGCAAGTGATCCCACAACGGGACTGGCCGGAAAGGAGGCCGGAAACCGCCTGGGGAAATACGGAGAGAACCGGCTGAAAGAGAAGAAGAAAAAATCTCTCTTACAGAAATTCCTGGAGCAGTTCCGGGATGCCATGGTGCTGATCCTTTTGGGAGCGGCAGCCGTTTCTTTTACCGTGGCTTTGTCGGAACATGACAGCGCCGCCTTCTTCGAACCCTTGCTGATTCTTCTGATCGTGGTGGTGAATGCAGTTATGGGGGTAGTCCAGGAGAGCCGGGCGGAGCGCTCCCTGGAGGCTCTTATGGGGATGGCGGCGCCTCATGCCCGGGTGATCCGGGACGGACAGGAGCAGCTTATAGATGCGGCAAAGCTGGTTCCGGGAGATGTGATTCACCTGGAGGCGGGAGATTTTATTCCGGCTGACGGAAGGCTTCTTGCCTCTTCTAGCTTAAAAGTAGAAGAGTCTGCCCTGACGGGAGAATCCCTTCCGGCAGAGAAAGATGCAGAGGCCCTGCTTTCGGAGGATGCGGCCCTGGGGGATCGGATCAACTGTGTCTATTCCGGCTGCAGCGTGGTCTATGGGACGGCAACAGCCCTGGTAATGAGGACAGGAATGGATACGGAGATGGGAAAAATTGCGGGGATGCTGGATGCGGAGAAGGATATGCAGACGCCCCTGCAGGAAAAGCTGTCCCAGCTTGGGAAATATCTGGGAGCCCTGGCCCTTGGCATCTGCGGGGTGATCTTTGTCATGGGTATCCTTATGGGAATGCCCGTATTGGAAATCTTTATGACAGCTGTTTCCCTGGCCGTGTCCGCCATTCCGGAGGGCCTTCCGGTGATTGTCACCATTGTCTTATCCATCGGCGTGGAGCGCATGGCAAAGCGTAACGCTATTGTAAAAAGACTTCCCGCAGTGGAAACCTTAGGCTCCACCTCCGTGATTTGTTCGGACAAGACGGGAACCCTGACCCAGAATAAAATGACCCTGATTAAGGCTTATTTGGATGAGGGACAGGTGATGGAGGAGATTGGCCCGGAAAACAGCGAAGGCTTAAGGAGGCTCTTGACTTACGGGGTTCTTTGCAGCAACGGTTCCGTCCGTATGGAAGAGGGAGAAGAAATTCACCTGGGAGATCCCACGGAGACCAGTATTGTGGCGGCGGCTTACAAAAACGGGATCCGGCAGGAGGAGCTTGCAAAACGGTATCCCAGGCTGGGAGAGCTGCCCTTTGACTCGGACCGGAAGCTTATGACCACCATTCAGGAAATAGACGGGGAGTATGTGGCAGTGACGAAAGGGGCTTTCGACATGCTGGCTTCCCGGTGTGTACAGGGAGATCTTGCCAAAGCGGAAAAGGCGGCGGAGGAGATGAGTGCCCAGGCCCTGCGGGTTCTGGCGGTGGCTTACCGGGTACTGGATAAGGTGCCGGAAGAACTGGAATCCGGAGAACTGGAGCGGGATCTGGCCTTTCTGGGACTGGTGGGGATGATCGATCCTCCCAGGGAGGAGGCCGGGGAAGCCGTTGCCCTCTGCAAAAAAGCCGGCATCCGTCCCATAATGATTACGGGAGATCATGTGATTACCGCTTCCGCCATTGCAGGACGGCTGGGTATTTTAGAGGAGGGAGAGGAGGCAATTACAGGCGCCGCACTCCAAAATCTTTCGGAGGAGGAGTTTGATGACCGTCTGGAGAAGATTTCCGTCTATGCCAGGGTTTCCCCGGAGGATAAGATCCGGGTGGTGAAGGCCTGGCAGAGGAAAGGACAGATTGTGTCTATGACCGGAGACGGAGTGAACGATGCGCCGGCCTTAAAAGCAGCAGACATTGGCTGTGCTATGGGAATTACCGGGACGGACGTGGCCAAAGGTGCTGCGGATATGACCCTCCAGGATGATAATTTTGCTACCATTGTGGCGGCTGTCCGGGAGGGACGGGGGATTTACAACAATATCCGCAAGACCGTAGGCTTTCTTCTGGGCACCAATATCGGTGAGGTGGTACTGGTATTCTGCTCCATGCTCTTCTTTCAAATGCCGCCTTTATTGTCCATGCAGCTTCTGTGGATTAATCTGGTGACAGACAGTCTTCCCGCTATTGCATTGGGGATGGAGCCGGTGGAGGACCGGGTGATGGAAGAGCGGCCAAGACCCAGGCAGGAGGGAATTTTTGCCCACGGGCTGGGAGTGCGGGTGATTCTCCAGGGCCTTATGTTCGGAGGCCTTGCCCTGGCTGCTTTCCGGATTGGAAGCCAGGCGGCCGGAGCTGAGACAGGAGGCCGCACCCTGGCGTTTCTGGTCCTGGGATTCAGCCAGATTATTCATGCCTTTAATATGCGCTCCTCCCGCTCCCTGTTCCGGACGGGGTTCTTTACCAACCGGAAGCTAAATCTGGCGGCTTTGGTTTCCATGCTTTTGATGGCCTCTGTACTCTTTCTTCCGCCTTTGGCTTATGTGTTCGGGCTTTCGGTTTTAAGCCCCGGTCTGTACGGGACGGGCTTCCTGCTCTCCCTGGTTCCCCTGGGGGTTCTGGAACTTGTGAAAGCTTTGGGGTGGATAGAAAGAGACTGTGGATAGAAAGAGACTGTGGATAGAAAGAGACTGAAATATAGGGTTTGATTAGAAAATTTTGTGAATTTTTAGAATTCAATAGAAGTAAAATAAAATTGAATTGACAAATCGCCTCCAAAAGTGATACGATAATAAAAAGGAGTTGGAGGTGGTTTCATGAAAGGCAGCTATTGTTTCAAGACGAAGTGGGTTTTGGGTTTATTTATGCTTTTCACAGCCGCAATGCTCCAGGGCTGCAGCATGACGGCAAAGGAGGATGTCATTGACGAGGTGGAACTGACGGATACGGTCCGCTGGTTCAATACTTCCTGTGCACTCCTGACGGAGATGAACAGGTGGGACTACAATTTCTTTGGCGGTGCGAAGAATACCCAGGAGAACCAGAAGCAGGCGCAGAAAATCCTGGACCAGTGGTGGGGTGTCACGGACAGGGAGTCCGCAGACAGTACCCTGGACTGGGTTCTCAAGGAAGGGCACAGGGGAAATTTTGTGAATATTATGCAGACTCTGGAAAATGACGGAATGGGAGATCTGGCTTTGGAAGGCCGGCCGGCTTTCCTGGCAGAGCAGTATTCCCTGGATGAAAAAAATTCCCAGCTCTATGCACAGTGGTACGGGATGTACGAGGAGTACGGGGCAGGAGCCATTGACGGCTGGGACTGCTGCCGGGCTATGAGCCTTCCCGGGTATTATTACCTGGCCGGCTACTATACGAAGGAGGAAGCTCTTGATAAGTCCCTGGAGATTGCGGGGATGGTCCAGTCCGAGTACGGCTCCTGGGATGAGCTGATGGACAGTTATCTGCGGGGCTATGAGTTTTGGTCGGAGGAGAGCAGCGACAAGCGCCGGGAGGTTTACGAGAAAATGAAGAAAAAGTCCAAAAGCCCTTATGAGCTTGAGTTTGCCATGGAACTGGAGAAGACCTGGTAGACAAAGGCAGAAGTGCAGGATGGATTCCGGAGGATAAAGATACAGCCGGGATGCGGGAAGCTGTTCCTGTATCCCGGCTATTATTTCGTTATCATTTGGCTTGGGGTTTTGGCTTTGTGTAGCACGACTTTGGTGGGCACCTGGCAGGATGTTACGAATATTGATAATTTTTTATTGAAAAACAATAAATTATTATTGACAAATGAGAGGCTGCATATTAAGATGGAGAAAAGACGAGAAGAAGGAGATCTGTAAGATGGAGATTTTCCAATATCTGATATCCTGCCTGTTTGTGGCAGCACTTCTGCTGCCGGGGCCTGTGTTCACTTTTTTAAATATCCGGAATCTGCTCCTTAAGCGGGAGCACACAGGCACATTTGAAACCCTTGCCTTTCTGGTAGGGATTGTGTACAGCTTTCTCCTCTACGGGTTCTGGGATGCCCGGCCCTGGGAGGAGCCCATTCTTTTACGTATGGATATTGCACAGCTCCATGAACCCTTTGACGGGGAACATGTGCTGAGCCTTTTGGCGCTTATGGCGGCGGGCCTTGTATCCTACGGATACCTGAAAGCCCGGAGGCATAAGATTGCTCCTTTGGCGGCTGTGCTTTCCATGTCCGGAGTATATCTGGGGATTTTTGCAAACGCAGCTGTGATGGTGCAGCTGCTGGGCAGCGCCAAAGCGGAGCTTCCCTTTTCCCAGATAGCCATTTTTGACGTGTTTCTGCTGATGCTGGTGCCTTTTAACTATCTGCTGCTGGCCGTGAATCTCCTGGTGCAGGTGGTCCGGGAGCAGCGGGAGCGGCTTCTGGAGGGGAACCGGGGAGAGGAGACGGAGCCTTATAAAAGCCGTTTTTTGAACCGCTGCAACAGTCTCCTGGAAAAGAGCGGAAGCTGGGCCTTGTATGCCCTGGTTCTGGCACTTCCACTTCTTGGCATCCTTGTTAGTATTCTTCTTCTGTTGGGGCAGAAACCGGACAGCCTGCTCCGGGCTTTTACCCAGACCAGCGATTGGACCTTGTCCGGGGAAATTTCTCCGCCGCCGGTAGAGATTGACAGCCACTATCTCTGCACCGTAGCCATCCGGGGACATAAGGAGCTGGTGAAGCCTGTCCGCATGGGACTGCGCCGGGGGGAGAAAATTGTGGTGAACCGCCAGCTCTGCGTGGCGAACGCCTTTGAACAGCTTCTGGAGGAGCGCACGCCCAGGTTCCACAGGGCCCTGCGCCGCTTCTATGATACTTGCGGATATCCGGTTTCCAGGCATATTCAGGCCCCTCTTGCGGCCGATATGGTGTATCTGGCCATGAAACCTCTGGAATGGTTTTTTGTGGCGGTTCTCTATCTTTTTGACGAGAAACCGGAAAACCGGATTGCCGGACAGTATCTGCCGGTGTCTGCGTTGGTGAAGGGAGAAAAGAAATGAGAGAAAAGATAGAAATCATTGGGGAAAGGCTCAATGGTTCCCTTCCCTCCCTGGGAAGGGCCATTGCAGAGAGGGATGGAAATTACATCCGGCAGACGGCTCTTAGACAGGCGGAGAAGGGGGCGGATTATCTGGATGTATGCGTCTCTGCCGGGGAAGGAGAGGCGGAGATTCTCCGCTGGATGATAGGAGAGGTGCAGTCCGTGACGGATCTGCCCTTATGTCTGGACAGCCCGGACGGGAAGGTCCTTTTGCAGGCGGTGGCCTTCTGCAAAAGGCCGGGAATTTTCAATTCCGTATCCCTGGGAAGGGAGGAGGAGTTGGAAGAGATTTTTTTCTTTTTGAAGAAACATCCGGGCTGGAAAGCCATCGCCATGCTGGGCGGACAGGGGGGGATACCTAAGACTGCCGGGGAGCGTCTGGAGATTTTGGAAGAGATCCGGAAACGAAGGGAGCGTCTCGATCTGGAAGAGGAGCGTATTTACGTGGATCCCCTGGTGGAGGCGGCAGCCTTTGCAAATCCGGGGGAAGTATTGGAGACTATGGCAGAAATCCGCCGCCGGTATCCGGAAACTCCGGTGGTGGCGGCGGTGAGCAATATTTCCCACGGACTTCCGATGAGAAGTTATGTAAATCAAAGCTTTGTTCCATTGGCCCTGGCAGCGGGAGCCGGCTGCCTGATTCTGGATCCCACGGATTCCGGTGTCCGGGGAGTTCTGAGCGCATCCGAAAGTCTCTTGTTTCCGGACGGGAAGCCTTCCTGCATGAGTTATGTGAAGGATTACAGGAGAAACTTTTTTTAAAAGGATAAATTTTTCAGTTTCATCACGGCGCCCATATTTCCCATTAGAAGGGCCAGGCCGGCGGCAAAGAGGAGAACACTTAACAGCAGGATTCCCACCACGGTGAATACCAGGCGGCTGTCCCGGCGGCTGGGCAGGCAGCCGGAGGAGCGGCGCAGGAGATAGCTGCCTCCGAAGAGAAGAACAGGCGCCATGCAGCCGATCAATAAGTAGACGCCCAGAGACATGCGGAGATAGGCAGGATGGGCCAAGAGGTCCAAAGCCTCTGCCGTGTCCGCACCTTGGGAGCTTAGGCTGGAGAGAAAGGACAGGAAGTTATTGATAAAATGGAACAGGGCGGGCAGCAGGAGATTGCGGCCTTTGCGCATGACGTAGGTGAGTCCCATTCCTAAGAGGGCGGTGGGAACGAAGCGGTAGGGATCCAGATGGAAAAGCCCGAAGATGAGGCCCATACAGAGAACTACTACCCAGTCTCTTGAAATGCCCCGGAAGGTAAAGAGGATAAAGCCCCGGTGCATGGCCTCCTCACAGATGGCCGGCATCACGGCTACAATGAGAAAGGTGATCATCGGGGGTGTGGTGGAAAACATTTCGCTCATGCCGGAGCTTACATCCAGGAAGCCCTCCGGGAAAAAGAGCATTAAGATAATGGTGCAGATCATAACTGCCTGGAAGCAGCCTGCCCAGATGAGGATGGTTCCCATAAGCTGCCCGAATTTTGGCAGGGACAGGGGAAAGACTTCCCGGAAGCCCTGGCCGCAGAGCTTGGTGAAAAGCAGAGTGACCAGAAGAAGGCCAAGCTCCGTCAGGGCCAGCCCCGTCATGCCGAACTTGTACTGCAGGGGAGCAAACACAAAGATAAAAAGAATCATAATAATCAAAAAGAGCCCGATTCCGTAAAGCGGGTTTAAGTTCCGTCTGGATTCCTCCATGGTAAATCCCTCCTGAATAAACAAAATCTTAGCTTTATATTACACGAATTTTATGAAAAATACAATCTCAAGTGAAAATGGGCTGTTTTTCTGCTCCGTTTTGTAGTACACTGTTGGAAGAGAAACGAGAAGGAGCAGGTGGGACCATGGTTGCGGTGATTGATTATGATGCGGGAAATTTAAAGAGTGTGGAGAAAGCCCTGCTGTCTTTTGGGGAGCAGGTGGCCGTGACCCGGGACCGGAAGCTTCTCCTGGGTGCGGACAAGGTGATTCTTCCCGGGGTGGGAAATTTCGGGGATGCCATGGAAAAGCTGAAAGCCTGCGGGCTCACGGAAGTAATCCAGGAGCTTGCGGAAAAGGGAAAGCCTTTCCTGGGTATCTGTCTGGGACTGCAGCTGCTTTTTGAAAAGAGTGCCGAGGCGCCTGGTGTTTCCGGACTGGGACTTCTAAAAGGAGAGATCTGCCGGATTCCCGACGGACCGGGCCTTAAGATTCCCCATATTGGCTGGAACAGCCTAAGCCTTAGAAACGGCGGCCGGCTGTTTGAAGGGATGGAGGGAGAGCCTTATGTGTATTTCGTCCATTCCTACTATCTGAAAGCGGAGGATGAGAGGATTGTAAAGGCGGTCACGGAGTATGGGGTGCAGATCCATGCCTCCGTGGAGCAGGGGAACCTGTTTGCCTGCCAGTTCCACCCGGAGAAAAGCAGCCGTACAGGCCTTAAGATTCTGGAAAACTTTGTGAAATTGGAGGTTTGAGAATGTTTACCAAGCGGATAATCCCCTGCCTGGACGTGCATCAGGGGCGTGTGGTCAAAGGGGTGAACTTTGTAAATCTCCGGGATGCCGGAGATCCGGTGGAGATTGCCGCCTTTTATGATGAGGCGGGAGCCGACGAGCTGGTATTTCTGGACATTACAGCCAGCTCCGATGCCAGAAAGACCGTAGTGGATATGGTACGGAGAGTGGCGGAGCGGGTGTTTATTCCCTTTACCGTGGGAGGCGGGATCCGCAAGGTAGAGGATTTCCGTGAGCTTTTAAGGGAAGGGGCGGATAAAATTTCCGTGAATTCGGCGGCTTTGATGCGGCCGGAGCTTATCAGCCAGGCAGCGGACAAATTCGGCAGCCAGTGCGTGGTGGTGGCCATTGACGCTAAGTGCAGGGCGGACAGAAAGGGCTGGAATGTGTACAAGAATGGCGGCCGTGTGGATATGGGCATGGATGCGGTAGAGTGGGCTATGGAGGCGGAGCGCCGGGGAGCGGGAGAAATCCTTCTCACCAGCATGGACTGCGACGGAACCAAGGACGGCTACGACATAGAACTGACCCGGACCATTGCGGAGCAGGTGTCTATTCCCGTCATCGCCTCCGGAGGAGCCGGGACCAGGGAGCACTTTTACCAGGCCTTGACGGAAGGGAAGGCGGATGCAGTGCTGGCAGCCTCCCTGTTCCATTACCGGGAGCTGGAAATCCGGGATTTGAAAGAGTATCTGAGAGGCTGCGGGGTTTCCGTGCGGCTTTCTACAAAAGAAGGAGAGTGAAGATTATGGGAATGATTCAAAATGACTGGCTGGGACCTTTGACTCCGGAGTTTCACAAGCCCTATTATGCGGAGCTGTTCCGCTTTGTGAAAAATGAATACGCCACCCGGAAAGTATTGCCGCCGGCGGACGATATTTTCAATGCCTTTCACCTTACCCCTCTTCATGAGGTAAAGGTGGTGATTCTGGGACAGGATCCCTATCACAACGACGGACAGGCCCACGGCCTCTGCTTTTCCGTGAAGCCGGATGTGGAGATTCCCCCTTCCCTGGTGAATATTTACCAGGAGCTTCACGACGATCTGGGCTGCTACATTCCCAACAACGGCTATCTGACCAAATGGGCTTCCCAGGGCGTCCTGATGCTGAACACGGTTCTCACCGTGCGGGCCCACCAGGCCAATTCCCACAGAGGCATGGGGTGGGAGGAATTTACGGATGCCGCCATCCGCATTCTGGATGAACAGGACAGGCCCATGGTATTTATTCTCTGGGGGAGCCCGGCCCAGAAGAAGGAGAAGATGCTCCATAACCCGAAGCATCTGATTCTCAAAGCCCCCCATCCCAGCCCCTTGTCGGCTTACCGGGGGTTTTTCGGCAGCAGGCCTTTCAGCCAGACCAATGATTTCCTGGCAGAGAACGGTTTAGAGCCCATTGACTGGCAGATTGAAAATGTTTAGGCAGCAGTTTCAGGAAGTGAGGGAGTGGCTTCGGGAGCAGAAGAAGGGCATGCGGGTGATGCTTCTGCTTCTGACGGCCGTGACGGCTCTCTATCTGGTGCTGCTTTTGTGGCTGCTCCCGGAGATGATGGAAGCCGTGCCCATGGATACGAAATATTGGAAGTTTAAGATACTGGCGGCCCTTCTTATGCTGGTTCCGGCGTATGGAGCCCTGCTCTGGGGGGCTTACCGGTGTTCCAAAATCTCTTTGGAACTTAAAAGAACGGCGCCTGTGGAAGAGGCAGATAAAAAGGCAGAGAGACGCCGCCTGGGGCTTTGGTTTCTCTTTGGGTTCAGCCTGGTGTTTCTCTGGCTGATGGTGTATTACTACGCCTATTTTCCGGGATCCTTTGACTGGGACAATCTGGATCAGTGGTGGCAGATCCAGAACAGCCAGTACGATACCTGGCATCCGGTGTTCCATACCCTTATCATTGCCTTTTTCTCGAAAATTGTGAACCATTACGGGTTTGCCGTCTGGATGCAGCTGTTCCTCTACAGCCTCATCTGCGGATATCTCATCCGTACCATGGCCCGGTGGCGGTTCCCGTTGTGGAGCCTGCTTCTCACGGAGTTCTTTCTGGGGGCCAATCCCCAGACCCACCGGATACTCCTCTTTATGTGGAAGGACAGCGCATTGACCTTGTTTATGCTGCTCTTTACGGTCTGCCTGATGAACACTTGGCTTGGCGGCGGGGAGTGGCTTAAGAAAAAGAAAAATCTGGCGGTGTGGATCCTGCTTTTGATCTGCATCTCCATGGTACGGCACAACGGGATTCTCTTTACGCTTCCCCTGCTGGTGCTGGCCTTTTTCTGCTTTCCGAAACTTCGGCGGGAAACTGCTGTTTCCCTGATTCTCATGGTGTTTGGGATGCTGGTGATCAAGTATCCCGTGTATAACCTGGTGAAAGCCAGCCGTCCGGAGCAGACCTATGTGGAGACCGTGGGAGTTCCCATGACGATTCTCTGCAATATTCATGAGACGGCTCCCGAAAGCCTTAGTCCGGAGGCGGCGGAATTTCTGGCTCAGATTGGCCCGGAGCGGCGGTGGAAGACTTACGAGATGGGAAATTACAATTCCTTTAAGTTTATGACCAACGCCAACCAGGTGATCAAGACGGTGCCTCCTGGGGAATTCCTGAAATTTACCGCCCGCACGGCACTCCGGGCTCCGGGATTGTCCCTGCAGGCCCTTTACCAGGTGACTCGGATGGTGTGGGATGTGCGGGGGGAGACCCCCTGGCACGGAGATCTGGAATTCCAGCTCCGGGAAAATGAGTGGGGCTTCGCCTATGTGGAAGACCGGGCGCCCCTAAGGGAAATGCTGAAGGATTTTGACGGCTGGGTGGGAGACAGCCTCTTTGACCTTGTCTTTTCCTACAACGGCCTTCATCTGCTGGTTTTGATTCTTAGTACCCTCTTTGTGTTTGTGCGCAGAGACCGGGGATGGAAGGCTCTCTGCCTTACCCTTCCGGTGCTGGCTTACAGCTATGGAACTATGCTGCTCTTGTGCGGGCCTACCTATCGGTTTTTTCATTTTAACAGTGTGATCTTTGTGCCGCTTTGTCTGGTGTTGTTTGCGCGGACGGGTTCACAAACTGGAATTGACCGAGCTCTTTAGAGAGGGGGACATTCGCGAAAAAATGAATTGACATAAGCCGGACGCATTACAGAATCCCCATCCCATCCGGAACGCACTTTCGCTCCATTCAAACGCAACAGTACTAGGCTCACGCTGCGCCTACGGCTTGCGTTCCCCAAGTGCTGGCGTTTTCATAGGGTTCCGGCCAGGATGGGGATTCTGTAACGCTGTCTGCGAAAGTCATTTATTTCACTAATAACTG
>CAJUMM010000022.1 GCA_910586955.1 uncultured Lachnospiraceae bacterium
GTTTCCAGAAAGGACAACCGCAGACTATCCCTACCTGCTCTAATCTGACTAAGAAAATTATAGCAAGTTATGTCGAATAATGCTATAAATAATTTCCCGACAGCCCCTTTTTCCTTTTTCGTTCTTTCCTTATATCTTTTCCAAATATTGATCTAGTACATACAGCAACGCCTCGTTTCGCATAAACTTCTGCAGGGCTTTTAATTCTTGTCCTCCCCCCTTGTAGAGTTCCTCTAGCTGTCTAATCAATTCCTCAAATGTCTTTTGAATCTCTTTCGACATAACAAGACTTTCATCTTTACTGCTGGCTTCGGCAATCTCGTCCTGCAAGTTTCTGGGTGCAGACGTATCAAATACATTTACCAGCCTCTCCTCACTCAAATCGTTAATATAAGCATCTACTTTCTGTTTTGCCTGTCCCGGTGACCAATCTGCGGAGATCTGAAAATCTCCTTCTTCAAACATAATTTGCTTCCGTTTTCCCTCCGACATGCTCCAGTCAGCTGTTGGTTCCTCGATTTTCATGTTGCTGGCACGCTCTTCCAGCTTCTTTTCCTGGACATCAATATCAAAATCCTGCCCCCCTATCTCTGATTCAGAAGGCTGCCCGGGTTCTGCCGGAACAACAGGTACGGCCGGTTGTTCCGGTACAGATGAATCTTCCATTTCCGGATCCTATTCTTTTGTCTGCCCCGGTTCGGATGCTGGGGGATCCGTTTGTGATTCCGACGCCTGTCCTTTCTCTTTACCAGGTTCTTCCCCGCTTCCGGAATTTCCCGCCTCTTCATTGCCGCTCCCAGCTTCCGAATCATAATGGGTAAAAGCAATCGCCGCATGACGACAGCGGCTTGTAACATGCCCCTGGGCCCAGACAACAGCTCCCGTCACCCACATTAGTAAGAAAAAAACCACTACCATAAATGTATGCCGTGATGCTTTCCATAAAAATCTCTTGCATTTCTTCACAACATCACTAAGGAGATCTTCCGCCTCTTCTCTCGGTGCATTCAAATAAGAATCTTTTTTATAAATATCTCTTATAAATCCCCCAAATACAGTGAAATTTATTCTTCACTTTTTCTTATTTTTTGACAGAAAAAACATAGGGAAAACAAATTTTTTAAGATTTTCTTTTTCTGCATTTTGTGTTATACTAAAACCACATTAAAACTAAAATCAGAAAAGGAAATTTCTCTTATGAACGCAATACCTAACATACAAGAAATTCAAAGAGCCGTCTCAACTCTTGGTTCACAATATGGTGCTGAGCGGATTTACCTTTTCGGCTCCTATGCCCGGGGAGATGCTGATGAAAATAGTGATATTGATTTACGAATTGACAAAGGTGCCATAAGAGGGTTAACCATGGGCTATCTATTGGTGGATCTGGAAGATGCTCTCGGGAAAAAAGTGGACCTGCTTTCTACCAAATGTCTCCACTCAGATTTTCTTGCTTCTATAAAAAATGAGGAGATTTTATTGTATGAAAAATAGAGATTACTTCCTTGGCGCCAGATACGGTCCATGCGAAACATTGTTGCTCACCATTATGGGAAAATAGATACCGAAACATTATGGGCTACTATTATGGATGATATTACACCATTAAAAAATTTTTGTGAAAATATTCTAACTCAGGACTAAAATATATACTCTATATACAGCAAATGCCTGACCCAATCCCCCGGTCAGGCATTTCTACTCTCCCCGGTACCGCCCAACCAAAGCCGCCCACCGGGCGCTTAAGCCTGAAAGCCCTATGGCCGCCATGGGAAGCATGGACACAAAATAGGGAAGGATATAGCGCCCCTTAGCCTCCCATATCATGTGGAAGAAAAAGCCCCCCAGGACAAAGATCAGCAGAAGATGATCCTCCAAATCCTTCTCCCGGAAGAACCCGTAGAGGAGCCACAGGAAGACCCCTGCGAAAATCAGGCTCTGGTACTGGTTCATAAACCAGATCATAAGGGCATTCAGCTTCCCGTAGTACATGCTGTTCACCACACCCATGCGGGGCCAGCCATTGGTCTGGGTCATGGTAAAGCACTCGTAGCTGGGATCGTTCCACTGGCTCACAAATTTCTCCCGGAAAAACCACCCTGCATAGGAGGGATCCCCCCGGAATTTTCCCAGGGAAGCCCGGATATCCTCTACTGCCATGGCAGAAGCCTTCTCTCCGTCGAAATCAGAGGCTCCCCAATAGGCGTGGAGAATATAGCCGTTGGACCAGCCCGGCGCTCCGTCCCCCTCCTGTAGTCCCATAGCTACGTAGAGAATCATAGGCGCTCCCTCATTCAGGGTTATCCCGGAGCGCTGCTCGTACACACTGTGAAGGGCAAAACGGAAAACCGCCATAGACAGGAAGAGAAAAGCCGCCGCTGCGAAAGCCCGCCACTCCCTCTTTCCAAGTCCTGTCACAAGAAGGACGCAGAGAAAGGCGATCAGAAGAATCAGGCTGTTATTGCGGATAAGGCAGGCCAGAGCGCAGAAAAGCCCACAGAGCAGAAGGCCCCAAAGTTTCTTCCTTTTCCGGTATTCGAAGAACATCCAGACCGCTGCCAGGGAACAGGCCAGGGAGGGAATCTCCCCGTATACATAGGTCACGTAAAAGAACATGGGAAAACAGCCGGCCGCCAGAAAGAGATAATAGATCCTGGACCTTTGATCCTGTCCCAGAAGACCGGCGATCCGGTAGCCGCTGTACACGCAGAGAACAGCCCCCAGGCAGTTGAGAAATTCAAAGGCCCGGAAATTCCCGTTTCCGAAAACCGCAAAAACCAGCTCAATCAGTGCCGTAAGGCCCAGCTGGTGGGGGTGGATAAACAAGTATTTCTCATAAGAATCTTTGGTCAGCATAGAGTAATCCCCGTTTTGGAACCCTTCCGCCGCCCTGCAGACGGAAAGCTGATCTCCCACAGGAATGCAGCCGGCCCCAATCACCCACAGCACGCAGAAGCAGAGGGTATAGGATAGCACCAGAACCAGAAGGATACGGATCCATTTTTCCGGATCTTTCCCCTTCCGGATCCATTCCGACGCCCGGTACATGAAAAACAAGAGGGTACCACAGACTGCCAGCACCACGAAAAACAGATCTCCTATCTGCCGGGGCGGCTGATTGTACTGGGTGGAGTAATAAATCGTAGAAAAGAGACTGACCCCGGTTAAGATCCCGAACAGAAAAATTCCCAGAAGGGAAACCGTCCGGTCAGCCAGTTTCAGCAGTTTCATATGCAGTCCTCCGATTCTTAAGGATTCCGGACACCCGGGCTAATCCGGCCGCAGCCCCGGGAAGCATCATCACGAAATAAGGAAGCACATAGCGGGACTTAGCCTCCCAGACCGTGTGGAAGAGAACTCCTCCCAGGATAGCGATAAAAAGCAGATACCACTCCAGGGGATACTTCTCCTTCCGGCCATGAACCAAAAGAAACAGCCCCATGCCGTAGATAAGAAGCTGATAGGAATCCATAAACAGGCACAGCAGGCGGTTTCCTTTGCCCAGATAGATGCTGTTCACCAAAGGGCTCCGCTCCTGTTCCGTAGCGTAAGTCATAATAAAGCAGCCGTAGGTAGGCTCGCACCACTGGCTGGTAAATTTCCGCCAGAAAAAGTCCGCCCCATACAAGGGATTTCCCAAAAATTCCTTTGCCCGGGCTTTGATCTCCGCCTTTCCTATGGCGGCAGCAGCAGGCCCGTCATAGCCGCACACGTCCTGGTAGGTATAGATGGAATATCCGTTGTACCAGCCTGCCTCCTTGTCTCCCTCCTGGAGCCCCAAAGCCACATAGAGAATCATAGGCATCCCGTCATTTAAAGGCCGCCCAATGCGGGATTCATAAAAAGCCCCCATCCCCTGCCTGGCCCCTCCAATCCCTGCCATTACCAAAAGGACGCAGAGAAGGTACCTCCACCGGCAGCCGCAGATCCCTTTTACCAGAAGAACCCCCAGACAGGCCACTGCCACGATCAGGCTGTTGTTGCGGATAAGACAAGCCAGGCTCATTCCCAGGACCAAAAGAACTAAGGAGCTCCATTTCTCCTCCCGGCACCAGCTCAGGGTCTGCCAAATAGAAAACAGGGACAAAGCGGCCGCTATCACATCTCCGTAAAAATAGGAGCTGTACAGGAGGAAAGGAAAGCAGAAGGCTATCAAAAGCAGGTAATAAGCGCCTGCCCGCAGATCCCGGAACAGATACCTGGTAATCCGGTAGCCGGAAAATGCTGCCACAGCCGTCCACAGCACATTGAAAAAGAGAAAGGCCTTTAAATTTTCGATCCCAAAAAGGGTAAACAAAATCTGGCCATAAGCTGCAAGCCCCAGCTGGTGGGGGTGCATAAAGAGATATTTGGAGTAATCAAGCCTTCCGTAATTCCCCTGGGCAAACCGCTGGGCGCTGGTCATAACCATCATCTGATCGGAGACAGGCTCGCACTTGGATATGGAAATCCACACCAAACCGAAAACCAGTATCCAGCCCATCACCAGCCAGAGCAGAAGGGAAAGCCTGCCTTCTGCTCTCCCGTCTTCATCCCCCAGCAGACGGTTTCCCGCCCAGATAATCCCGGCTCCAATCGCTGCCGCACCTAAAAGGGTTAGAGGAAAATAGGCCATACGGTTCAGGGGAATTTCTTTCCCGTAACCTGCGGGAAAGTACCTTGTAAAAATCATGCCTGCCCCAAAGAGCAGGAAAAACACCCCAACACTTATCCAGCGGACCAGCTCTCCTGTTCCTGCCTCCAGTTTTTCCATCCTGCCCTTTTTGTCCTTCTCACTCATGTCTTTCCCCTTACGCTTATTTAAAATAAGCCACTCCCGATTCAAACAGCTTCATATCCTGATCGCCGTAGATATTTATGGCTACCGCCTCTCCCCGCCGCTCGGAATGGGCCATCTTGCCCAGCACCCGGCCGTCGGGACTTGTAATGCCCTCGATAGCTCCGTAGGAGCCGTTTACGTTCCAGTATTCGTCCATACCGGCCTCTCCCTCCGGGTTCACATACTGGGTGGCTACCTGTCCGTTGGCAAAGAGTTTGTCAATCCAAGCCTGGCTGGCCACAAAGCGGCCCTCCCCATGGGATGCAGGGTTTACATAAGTTTTTCCCAATTCCGCCAGCTGAAGCCAGGGAGATTTATTGGTTACTACCTTGGTATACACCATTTTCGACACATGGCGGTTGATGGTATTAAAGGTCAGGGTGGGAGAATCCGCCGTCTGGCCTATGATCTCGCCTTCCGGAACCAGCCCCAGTTTAATCAAAGCCTGGAACCCGTTGCAGATCCCCAGGGCCAGTCCGTCCCGTTCCTTAAGGAGCTTTGTAACCGCCTCCTTGATCCGCGGGTTCTGAAAGGCCGTAGCAAAGAACTTGGCGGAGCCGTCGGGCTCGTCTCCTGCGGAAAAGCCCCCTGGGAACATGATAATCTGGGCCTGGCTGATGGCTTTTTCAAACACGTCCACCGATTCCCGGATATCCGAAGCCGTCAGATTCCGGAATACCTTGGTCACCACATGGGCTCCCGCCCGCTCAAAGGCCTTTGCACTGTCGTACTCACAGTTGGTCCCAGGAAATACCGGGATAAACACAGTGGGACGGGCCGTCTTATGGCGGCAGACATACACCTGAGCCGCCTGGTAGAGAGGAGTCTCCACCTTCTCTTTGCCCGGAACCGCCACCGTGGGGAAGACTTTCTCCAGAGGAGCCGTCCAGGCTTCCAGGGCCTCCCCGGTGCCAATCTTCATGCTGCCATAGGCAAGGCCTTCCTCCGTCACCTCTCCTACCAGGGTGTAGGTCACGGCCAGATCTCCCACCCGTCCGTCGGGAACCTCCGCCACAATATTTCCGAAGCCTGCCGTAAAGAGATCCCGGGGATCTACGGAATGCTCAATCTTAACCCCCAGCTTATTGCCGAAAGCCATCTTGCTGACGGCGGCGGCCAGTCCTTTGCCGTCCAGGGCATAGGCAGAAATAATATTGCCCGCTTTTACATCCCGGAAGAATTTCCCGTACAAGTCCTTAATCTCCTCATAATCCGGCAGATCATAGGCATCCCGGCCAATGGAGATCAGCACCAGCTTATTTCCCGCCTTCTTGAGCTCCGGCGTAATAATATGGGTATGGCTGGCAATGTCCACTGCAAAGGACACCAGGGTGGGGGGCACGTCAATGTCATTAAAGGTGCCGGACATGCTGTCCTTGCCGCCGATGGAAGGCAGGCCGAAGCCCAGCTGGGCACTGTAAGCTCCCAGAAGCGCTGCAAAGGGCTGGCTCCAGCGGTGTGGATCCTCCGTCATCCGGCGGAAGTATTCCTGGAAGGTAAAGCGGATCCTGCTGTAATCCCCGCCGGAAGCCACAATCCTGGCCACGGACTCCAGCACCGCATATACAGCCCCGTGATAAGGACTCCAGCTGGATAGATAGGGATCAAAGCCGTAGCTCATCATCGTAACCGTATCCGTCTTCCCCTTCAGCACGGGAAGCTTGGCAACCATGGCCTGGGTTTCCGTAAGCTGGTATTTCCCCCCGTAGGGCATCAGCACGCTTCCGGCTCCGATAGAACCGTCAAACATCTCCACCAGGCCCTTCTGGGAGCAGACATTGAGATCCCCAAGGGTGGCAAGCCATTTTTCCCGCACATCCCCCACTTCCTCCCGGACAAAATACTTCCGGTTCTCGTCGGGCAGATCCACGGCCACTTCTGTCTCCTGGTGGGCTCCGTTGGTATCCAGGAAGGCCCTGGAAATATTGACGATCTCCTTCCCTCTCCACACAAGGACCAGACGGGGGCTATCCGTCACCTGGGCCACAGTCACTGCCTCCAGGTTCTCTTCCCTGGCATAGGCCAGGAAGGCAGCCTCATCTTTCGGATCCACCACCACGGCCATGCGCTCCTGGGACTCGGAGATGGCAATCTCTGTGCCGTCAAGGCCTGCATACTTCTTGGGCACCAGATCTAAATTCACCCGAAGGCCTGCCGCCAGCTCTCCAATGGCTACGGACACGCCGCCGGCCCCGAAATCATTGCACTTCTTAATCAGCCTTGTGACCTCAGGACGGCGGAACAGCCGCTGGATTTTCCGCTCCGTAGGGGCATTTCCCTTCTGGACCTCCGCCCCGCAGGTCTCGATAGAGGCCTCCGTATGGACCTTGGAGGAACCCGTGGCGCCGCCGCAGCCGTCCCGGCCGGTCCGTCCTCCCAGAAGCACAATCAAGTCCCCCGGGTCCGAGGTTTCCCGGATCACATCTTTCCTGGGAGCCGCACCCATAACCGCTCCAATCTCCATGCGCTTCGCCACATAATCCGGGTGGTAAATCTCCTTTACATACCCTGTGGCCAGGCCGATCTGGTTGCCGTAGGAGCTGTAGCCGCTAGCCGCTCCCCGGACCAGCTTCTTCTGAGGCAGTTTGCCTTTGAGGGTATCTTTCACGGAAACAGTGGGGTCCGCCGCTCCCGTCACCCGCATAGCCTGGTAGACATAAGTTCTTCCTGACAGGGGATCCCGGATAGCACCCCCCAGGCAGGTGGCGGCGCCGCCGAAGGGCTCGATCTCCGTGGGATGGTTGTGGGTTTCATTTTTAAAATTCACCAGCCACTCTTCGGTCTGGCCGTCCACTTCTACCGGCACTACGATAGAGCAAGCATTGATCTCCTCCGATTCCTCCTGATCCCCAAGCTTTCCTTCCGCCTTTAGCTTCCGCATAGCCATCAGGGCCAGATCCATCAGGCAGACAAATTTATCCTTCCTTCCCTTGAAAATCTCCTCCCGGTCCGCAAGATACCGGCGGTAAGTCTCTTCTATGGGAGCCCGGTAATACCCTTCTCCAAAGCTCACATCCTTAAGCTCCGTAGAAAAGGTGGTATGGCGGCAATGGTCGGACCAGTAGGTGTCAAGCACCCGGATCTCCGTCATGGAGGGATCCCGCTTCTCCTCCTCTCGGAAATAATTCTGGATGTGAAGGAAATCTTTGAAGGTCATGGCAAGATTCAGGGAATCGTAAAGCTTCCTTAGAGATTCTTCCTCCATACTAGAGAAACCCTCCAGAATCTTTACATCCTCCGGCTCCTCAAACTCCGTCACCAAGGTTTCCGGCTTCACCATCCCCGTCTCCCTGGAATCCACGGGATTGATGCAGAAGCTCTTGATGGCCCCAAACTCCTCCTCCGAACAGGTTCCTGTAATCACATAAGTAACTGCGGTGCGGATCTCCGGCTCCTGGTCCTCTTTCAAAAATTTCACGCACTGGACTGCGGAATCCGCTCTCTGGTCAAACTGTCCCGGCAGATATTCCACGCTGAAAATCCGGGAATCCGGCTCTGTCTCAAACCGTTCCTCATAGAGCAAATCCACCGGAGGCTCGGAAAATACCGTCCTGCAGGCAGAGGCAAAGACTTCATCAGACAGGTTTTCCACGTCATAGCGTATCAGTACCCGCACCCCGGTGACTCCGCCGATGCCCAGATAACTTTTAATCTCCTCTTTCAGCTCCTTGGCCTTTACCGCGAAAGGCTCTTTCTTTTCCACAAAGATTCTTCTTACATTGCCCATTCCTGACCTCCTGTGTCTCCTGGCTTGTCCGCCGGTTTTCCCAAATCCTACTCTTAGTTTGCAAAGGTAGTTATTTTAATTATAGCACAACCTTCCTTTCTCTGACTATCATAGCATAAAACTTTTCATACGTATAATTAATAATATAATCTTTAATGTATAATTATCTTTGACAAAAACAGAAATAATTCTTGGAAAAAGGGAAGCAGAAAAATCCCCTGCTTCCCACCATACAATTTTTTTATGATGTTTGGTTCTATAAATTCTATTTTACCAAGCTTCAGCACTCATCCCTCTTAAAACCAGCTAACAGTCTCATTCAGAGATTTTCTAGTAGTTTTATATTCTCCTTCGTCTCCATATCCCAGTGCAACAGCCGCCATCATACAGCCTTCTTGCCCCAGATACTTTTTCAACTGGTTATACGCATAAAAAAAATCTCCTATCCAAAGACTGTCTATTCCATTTTCCGTTGCTTCAAGAAGCATATTCTGAATAGCTGCTCCAATCGCCATCAAGTGTGTACATTCTACATCTCTAGCATTCAGCTCCCATTTCACATGATCGTCATGAATTTCATATACACCTGTCTCCAAGTAGACAAATACAATGGCTGAAGCCTCTTTTAAAACCCTGGCTGTCTCAAATGC
Organism: uncultured Lachnospiraceae bacterium; assembly: GCA_910586955.1. Classification (GTDB taxonomy): domain Bacteria; phylum Bacillota; class Clostridia; order Lachnospirales; family Lachnospiraceae; genus Laedolimicola. The sequence goes on from CAJUMM010000022.1 coordinate 9,197, forward strand.
CGCTGTAATATCAGGTCTGGAATTTCCCAACAAGGTATTCTCTTCCTGAAGAATTCTTAACTGCCGTTCCAATATTTCAGCCACATATTTTTTCTGTTCCTCCTCACAAATTACCAGAAAATGCCACGGTTGATCATTTTTTGGTGAAGGAGCCTGCATTCCTGCCAACAAAATTTTATCAAGAACGGACTTCTCCAACCCATTCTTAACAAAATGTCTGTTGCTTCGTCTCTTATAAATCGTCTCCATCGTCTACCTCTCCATCAACATGACTACCTGTCATTTGTTCATAACGCCAATGCTGCTTTCCCTTTTCCAAAATTGATTTTTGTTTGCCATCAAACGATACCTCCGCAAGCCATATTCCCTCCGACACCGCTGTATTCAGATTTTGACAATCCAAAAAACGAGTATTAATCAATCTGGCATTTGTAAAATCTACACCGAGAAAATTACAGTTACAAAATTCTATATTCGCAATCGCAGAATTGCTTAAATCTGTATATGAGAAGTTACAACCACTAATACGAATCCTATGTTCTGCATCTCCAACGATTCTTGCATTAGCAAGCACACATCGCTCAAAATTAGACTGCTCGATCTGTGTCCTCACCCACAAAGTATTACGACAAACCGCGTCATTGAATTCAACATTGCTCAGCTGCGCACCAGACATATCTGCAGAAGTCATAATCGCATAGGTAAACTGTGAATTTTTCAAAATCGTCCCTTTCATAGAAAAATTTGTGCAATATGATTTTTCAAATTTACAATCATTAATCACACTTTTCGAAAAATTCGCATTGTTCAATCTACATTCGGAAAAATTTGATTTAGCAATATCAGCGTAAGTAAATGTTGCGCTATTTAAATTCGCATTTTGCAAATCACATCGTTTAATATCACATCTTAACAGATCCGCCTTTTCCATATCAGCATACTGAAACGTTGTATTATTTTCTTTCTGTGCAGATTTTCCAATTTTACTGTCAACCAAACGTACATTTGTAAAATCCGAAAAATCAAAGCAGACATTATAAATGTCCTGATGCGTCAAATTTGCACATGAAAAATTTGAATGCTTGAACTCAATCCAATCCCCTTCCTTATCCAGTGGTCCAATATCTCCCATACTACTCAAATCTGCATCCTTAAAAATGGCTCTATGCAATTTCATTTTTGCATTAAAACGAACTCCAATCAGTTTACAACCCGAAAAATTAATATTTTCACAATTTGCTTCCGAAAAAGAGACAGCATTAATCGTGGAATCCCGGAAGTCCGTATTGGCAAGATTCGTATTTCCTACAAACTCAATTTTTTGCAAAGAAGAATTGCTAAAAGATGCTTTTTCCAAATTCGCTTCCTGAATATTCAGATTACTGATATTGACACCTGTCAGCAGTTCGCTTCGCAAATAGTTTTGAAAAAGGCGGTTCATAACACTCTTCACTTGATCGCCCATCGCCACATCTGCACTGTCTACAATCGACACATCCTGCAAAAGAAGATTCCGGTAATCAATGATCGACTTGTAGTCTTCTGCCAATTGTTCTCTCGTAGTTATATCACCCGATTCTGTGATGCCGTCACAGATTGCCCTTTTCAGATTTGTGTCATATGCTGTACTGATCTTAGCATGTAGATGATTACAGATTAAGCGCTCTATCAGAACCTCAATATTATTGACCAGATTCAAAAATTCACCTTTGCTCATTCTCTCATAACAACTGTCCTTCCGGTAAGTATTTATTTCTCTTTTGGCCAACCATTTTAATCCCTCTTCATAATCAATCACTTTATATGTAAAAACGCCAAGTCGATAAACATTGAGCAAAGTAATAGCAAAAATTCCTATAATGATTACAAAATAGACTACTTTTTTTAATTGCGGGGGATTATTTATCAAAAAAGCTGTCATTGGCCCTTCAACCGCCACAATCATACACTCTGCTGATATCGCCACCATAGAATAAACAACACTGACTCCCAAAGCTTTCCTTTTTTGAATTTGAAATGAATCTATAATTTCCTTCTCTAGTTCGTTACTTCCTCTTCTATTTTGAAACGTGTTATTTAAAAATACATAAATTGAAACTGAAAATCCAAGCATGGAAATCAATACCGTCACGGAAATCTTAACAGCTTCTACTATGTCTTTATAATTCGCCATACGAAATTTCCATATTAAGACACAAAGCGATATGAGTAGTAAAATTATAACCATACTTAGTAAGTTTTCAAGAAAAAAGTCCCTTATTTTCTTCATTCCTTTTTTCAAAGCTCCCTGTATTTTCATCTCATGTATTCCTTGCGTATATGTTATTTGTCCATGCTTTTTTCAAACAGCCAACGACAATTGCAACCCTCCACCAGTTTCTTCCGGCTTATTTTCAGAAATGATTTTCTCTTTATGCTACTGTGTTCTTGAAGAAACTGAGCATAAAAGTCCATCCATACCTCACGACACCGCTCACATGAATATGGAGGAAGATTGGTTATTTCTCCAACTTCATTATAATCCACCCAGTCTCCATACCATGCCAAATATATCCTGTCAAGATAAGCTACCGGAATGCGATCCAAAAGTTCAAATACTGCCCATTGCCAAATACGGCTATATTTTTGTTTTTGATACAACTCCTCTAAAAGGGTATTTTTCCTAATATTAGCCGGGAATATCACTACAGAATCAACTTTGTGATGAATCGCCCAGTAAACTGTTTTTTCCGCATCGTCAATTTGCTTCGCAGCAGTCAGAAAAGGCGCTCCAAGAAATACATTTGCTGTAACGCTCATTCTATATTCGTGAATAAATCGAATCTTTTCTTCCAAAATATGCAAATCCACTTTTTTATTCAAACATTTTTCCTGGACATAACTATCTACAGATTCCAGCCCAATTTCAATTACAACATCTTTCAAGGGCAGTTGTTGACGCAACCATTGACATATCTCACGATTTACCATCGTATAGTGTGTCTCAAAAATTACGGTCTCCACCGATATCTCATTTAACACACGACATATGAGTTCCAGACATTCAGGTAATACTTCTTCTGGGTCTAGGACACTTCCCAACGATCCGATCAGGATACTTTTCATCCCTGCTGCTTCTTCTTTCATGTTCACCAACATAGCCCTTATGTTTTCTTCACGAAGGAGATATCCCTGTCCGTAATCGCACATCACACAACTACCAGACTTTCTATAACGACATCCAGGACTATTCAGGCATACATGCAAAAGCTCCCCACGTTTTCTAATAATATAATCTTGGGAAATCACTTTCTTCCCATTTCTCTTTTTCTGATTATATCTTGAAAGTGAAAAATCCATATAACCATCCGCCTTTATAGACTATTAAATGCCAGCGTATTATTCTGACATGCCGGACAATCAGGTCCAGGTTTTAAACCATATTTCCGACATATTGTTTCCGCTTTTTCGTATACGTTAAGCAGCCACTCATTGTCTGGTGGGTTCATATTTTCCATCTCAGTAAACGGAATTGGCCGAAATACTGAAAAAATTGGCGCAACACCCAGTTTACAGACATATTCTACTCCCGCCAATAATGACTCTTCATTTTCCAGCCCAACTACAAATGCAGACCGCACTTTCCCTTTATTCCCCAGCAACTCTACCGCTTTCATAAGAGCCAGTCGATACCTTTCCAACGGGATTGCTCCCTTTCCCGGCATATACTTTTGGGCCAAATTTCGATTAAAAACCTCTATGTTAAATCCAATCTCCGTTACTCCGAGCCGAACATATTCCTCAATATCAGAAGGTTCAATACTGGGTAAGCACATAAGATAAATTGGCATTTTCGACTTCTCCCTTATATGCTTTACAATTTCACAAATTATATTCCTTTCACATCCCTCATGATTCGATAATCCGCCAATCAAGATATGCCGAAAACCGAGCTTTTCCTGAGCCAAGTATAAATCCGCCGCCTCCAGAATATCATTTGTTCCAAATGATATATCTTTATACTTCACTTCACAAAAACGACACGGAACTCCCTGCTCTTTAAACGTACAAAAATCCGAATTCTGCAGTCTGAGCCGGTCTGTTGCCAGAAGACACATTCTGCTTATAGGAATTCCCTTGCTTGTATAGCCCTTTGCAATCTGATCCGCAAATTCGATTTTTACATTGTATATAATTTTCCCATAATAACAAAGAAATAGTTCTCCCGATTCCAATACGACTTTATAAGGAGAAAAAGCTGCAAACTTCACTGCCAAGGGTGAGTTCACTATATATTTTTCTTTCAAGATCAAATCAACCGAAAAATATACCCCCTCCCGCATCCCACCTTTTTCAGAAAGATATGATTTAACTTTATCCTCCAGTACCACTCCCTGGTTTAAAAGTGATATTTTAATCTTTCTAAAATCTTTTTTCAAAGTGATATCCCAATACCACTGTTCATTTGGAGTTTGTATATTCGGATGAAGATGCACATATCTCCCATCAATAATGTCTACAATATTGGTTTTGAAAATCAGACGAAAAAGATAAGCCTCATCCTCTGCTTCCTGCCATGAGATATATCCATCATCAATACAATCCGTCACTGTTTTTTCTTTCTTATAGGCATTCAGAATATTTACCGTGTGGTACTCCTGGTTATCCTGAATAAAAGCGTATATGCTATATTCGATCTCAAGTACAGCCAGCTTTTCTTTCGCAATCAGCTTTGAAACCGGATAATGAAATGCCTCATAATTTAGCTCATGGAGACTCGGAAGAGCATTTTCCTGCAAAACCTTATTAATCAATATTGTAGAAGCCTGAAAGCGATTATTTACCTCAAGAATCCACGCAATTCCATCTACGATAATCGCATCAATTCCAAGGATTCCCCGATAACCAAGCTTCTGTATCTCTTTACACAGAATTTCCGCATCTTCTACAAACTGCTTTCTTACCCCCAAATCAATATTTCTATAGGCAATATAATCAGCGCCCCTATACAGCATCCGGTTCCGATCCACTCCCATCACCTGAACAGAGCCCTGAGTGAGCAATATTTCCTGCTCGTAAATTACTGCATGAATATTGACTGGAATATTTTTCTCGTAATAGGAAGAAACCAAATACTCCTCATCATCTGCAAGCTTTTCAGCAATTTCCGTTTCATTGTCTTCATCCATCAGAAACGTCTGATATCCTCCAGACGCAATATCCGACTGAATAATCCACTGTCTATATCCCGGAAATCTATTTCTTAGATTTTCTGCCCTACACTGTTTCCCTTTAATCAATTCTGAGTATAGTGTATGGACAAATTTCCTCGAAAATTTTCGAAAAGAAATCTTAGAATCCAAAAAACGCATTACCTTTTCATCATTCAGACAAACCGTATGCCGCACCACTTCTTCTTTACATCCAAATATCAAATTCGGGTTATACGACATAAACTCAATTGAAGGATGCTTTTTAATTAGTTTCAACTCATTTTCTACCATGAAGTCCGTCTGCTCTTTTGTAATATGATTATGATTAATCCGGTAATCCTTCGTAAGGCAAAATGCTTTATTTTCTCTTTTTCTTCCTCCATATAAAGTCACAGCACCCGAAAAAAACGCTCCTGTATATTCCTTGTCGCTTTCCCTCGGTCCTGTCCATATCAGCTTTCTCAAAATCTCATTCCAACTTTCTATATAAGATTATACAACATTATAAAAACCAGCCTACTGTTCAGTATAATCAGTTAATTTCGCCATGTCAAGCATCGCATCTGTAAAGGTTTGTGTCAGTTATCATTAGCAACAATTTAATCGAATTTATAATGCTATCTAATAGAATTTGCCTGGCAGGTATGTTATAATAAATACCAGTAAAAATGAAAGCTTAGGGAGAACACTTATGATACCTTTTCTGATAAAATTTTTCCGGCCCTATAAGGGCCAGCTGGGCCTGACCCTCCTTCTTCTGGCCGCCGTCCTGGTGATGCCCTTTGAGAGCCGCACGGAGCGGGCCTTTCCTGCGGACTGTATGAACTTTTCCGAAGACTACCTGGGGATTATTGAGCAGGAGGAGACGGAGATCTCGATTCCCGGCATCCTGGGCGATGCCGATCTGGTAAGCGACAGTTACTATTTCCAGAAGGGAACTTATACCATCAGCTTTTCCCTGAAAGCGGAAGCCGGCGGGGGAACGGTAGACGTATACGATCCCCTGTACTTAAACCCGGACAATACCTCAGGCCGGATCCTGGCCTCGGCTCCCGTTCCCACAGACGGGGAGCTGATTCCCCTTTCCTTTGCCGTGGAAGACCATTTGGAGTGCATCCAGTTCCGGGTCCATGCCCGGGGCGCCCTTACCTTTTACAGCATGTACCTTCTGTCCCAGCCGGGCCTCTACCGGGATCCTTATATTTATGCGGGCCTTATTCTTCTTGCCTCAGCCCTCATTCTCATTATCCGGACAAAGCGGAAATTCCGCCCGGAAGCCCTGATTCTCTTAGGATTCGGGGCAGCCTGGGCCTGTACACCCTTACTTTTTCCCTGGATTTCGGAGGGGCACGATCTCTTCTTTCACTACGGAAGGCTCTGCAATCTCTCTGAGGATATCCTTTCCGGCACCTGGCCGGTGCGGATCCACCCCCGGATGTTTTCCGGCTTCGGCTACCAAAATCCCGTTTTCTATGCAGAATTTTTCCTCTATCCCTTTGCCCTTTTAGGGGCTTTGGGCCTGTCCCCCATCGGCTGCTACCGGCTTCTTCTGGCTGTCGTCAACTTCGCCACGGCTGGCGTCTCCTATTATGCCTATTCCCGCCTGCTGCGTTCCCGGAAAATCGGCCTCATAGCCTCTTTCCTGTACACCCTGTCCATGTACCGAATGATCAACCTCTACACCCGGGCGGCCCTGGGGGAGGTTCTGGCTATGGTTTTCCTCCCTCTTCTAATGCTGGGCATGTATGAATTGTTCCTGGGAGATTCCCGGAAATGGATTCTGTCCGTGCTGGCCTTTACGGGCCTTCTCCAGTCCCATATGATCACCACGGAGCTGGCCATCGGCTTCTCGGTCCTCTTCGCCCTCTGCTGCCTTAAGAGGCTCCGGGAGGGAAAGCGCCTGGCCCGGCTTCTCCTGGCCGCCTTTTCCACCTTCCTCCTAAACCTGTGGTTTATCATTCCCTTCCTTGATCACATGCGCTATCCCCTGGAGGTCCTGCGGGATTCCCGGAGGCTGGCCGGCTACTCTCTGTATGCGCCCCAGTTTTTTGACGCAGGAGTCCTAAATCCCATCGGGGATACCCTGGGCCGGGGCACCATCGCCCAGGAAATGCCCTTCTCCCTGGGCTTTATCCTCCTTGTCGGAAGTCTTCTCTTTGTGGCCGTCTGCTTTCAGAAAAACCGAAGGCTTCCCAAGTTCCACCTGCTACTTGGAAAATGGTGTTTAGGTCTGGGGCTCCTCTGCATCTATGCCTCCAGCCTGTACTTTCCCTGGGACCGGATCCAGAGCTCCCCGCTCCTTTTGCGGCTCACCGGAAGCATCCAATTCGCCTTCCGCTTCCTGCCCTTTGCCACCCTTTTCCTCTGCCTGGTCTCCGCCCTGGGCATCTATGGCTTCTTTGCCTCCGGGGAAATGAAAAAGCTTTTGTTCCTGGTCTGCGGTATCTGGTGCGTCTACTCCTCCGGGGCCTATTTCAGCGATTACGCCAATACAGCCCCCCACTTTGTGGACTGGAACAGCCAGATGGATCGCTCCCAGGACTGCGATTTCCTGTATCTCATAAGCGATCCGGAAAGCGATTACAGCACCACGGAATTCCGCAGGCGGGATACCGTCTTCCTTCCCTCCCAAGGCGTCCTCCTTAAGGAATGTTCCCGGGAAGGAGCCGGGGCCTATTTTCTCTACGACAAAACCGGGGATACCCAGGAAGGGTATGTGGACGTTTCTCTGAATTATTACCCCTGCTACCAGGCTTACGACGCCCAGGGAAACCTGCTTAAGACAGAACAGGGACAGCTCTTAAGGCTGCGGGTCCTTCTGCCGGAGGCCGGGGAAGGCTCTGTCACCATCCGCTATGAAACTCCTCTTCTATACCGGATCGGGGATATCATCTCCCTTATCACCGCCCTGCTTCTCCTTGCTCTCACAGCTCTGTCCCGAAAAAGGAAGGAGGACTGACATGGATATCAACTACGAGCTTTACAAAGTATTTTATCACGTGGCCATCACTTTAAGCTTCTCCGAAGCCTCCAAGCAGCTTTTTATTTCCCAGTCCGCCGTCAGCCAGTCCGTCAAGGTCCTGGAGAAGAAACTGAACCAGAATCTTTTTCTTCGCAGCACCAAGCGGGTACAGCTCACGCCGGAGGGGGAAATCCTGCTGCGCCACATTGAACCGGCTATCCATCTCATCCAGCGGGGAGAAAACCAGCTCCTGGAATCCGGCTCCCTAAGCGGCGGACAGCTGCGCATAGGAGCCAGCGACACCATCTGCCGCTATTTCCTGGTTCCCTACCTGCAGCGGTTTCACCGGGATTTTCCCGGAGTCCATATCAAAGTTACCAACCAGACCTCCATCCGTTGCGTGGATCTTCTGGAAAACGGCCAGGCGGATCTCATCTTCACCAACTATCCCAACTCCCGGCTTGGGAGCGTGGGGCAGACCCGGAAAGTCCTGGATTTCCGGGATCTTTTTGTAGCCAGCCGCCGCTATTTCCACCTGGAAAACAGGGCTCTCTCTTTCCGGGATCTTCTGGACTATCCCATCCTCATGCTTACCCGGAAAAGCACCACCAGCGAATTTCTCCACAACCTTTTCCAGCAGCACCAGCTGGACCTGGTGCCGGAAATCGAGCTGAGCAGCAACGATCTCCTTCTGGATCTGGCCTCCATCGGCCTGGGAGTGGCCTTTGTTCCGGACTACTGCCTGACGGGAAATCACCCGGATCTCTTTCCACTTCCCTTAAAAGAGGAACTGCCCGGCCGCCAGATTGTCATCGTCCATCGGGATCACCTCCCCTTAAGCCCGGCAGCCCGGCAGTTCATCCACTATTTTCAGCCCCAGAATCCCGCAATGGCTCCCTCGATCTCCGAAAGCGTCCCGGTCTGAAAGGACTCCCACTCCAGGGGAAAGAGCCTGCGGTATCCGCTGTTTAAGAAACGCTCATCCAAAAGCAGGATCACACCCCGGTCCTCCTGGGTCCGGATGACCCGCCCGGCAGCCTGCAGTACCTTATTCATCCCCGGATACTGGTAGGCATAGGCGAAGCCGTCCATACCACGCTCCTCATAAAACCTGCGCAAAATCTCCCGTTCCTCACAGACCATGGGAAGCCCTGTTCCCACAATGGCCGCCCCGATAAGTGCCTCATGCTTCAAATCAATGCCTTCCGAAAAAATTCCTCCCATGACACAGAAGCCCAAGAGGCTTTTCTCCCGGGAGGGTTCTTCAAAATTCTTCAAAAACTCTTCCCGGAGGCTCTCATTCATCCCCGGCTGCTGCAGCAGGCATTCTGTCTCATCCCCTGCAAATTCCTCCAAAAATTTCTCATAGACCTCCTGCATCATCTTATAGGAGGGAAAAAAGAGCAGGTAATTTCCCCGCTGCCCCAACGCCAGCGCCCGGATATAAGCCGCAATCTTCCGGTACTCCCCATCCGTTCTCCTGGCATAGCGGCTGCTCACATCCCGCCCCACCATAAGAAGGCGTTTCCCCGGATCAAAGGGGGAACGGGCATAGACCGCATAGTCCTCCTCATCCCCTAAAAGGTGCTTGTAGTAGGGCATAGGAAGGAGGGTGGCGGAAAAAAATACGGTGCTGTTTCCCTTATCCAGGCATTCCCGCAGATTCACCGCCGTCTCCACGCAGTAGAGCCTGAACTGAAACCGCCCGTCCTCTGCGAGACGGCTGTAAATCACATAGTTCTCGTCCAACCGCTCAAAAATATTCAGGAAATCCCGCACCCGGAACCAGAACTCCTGGAGTTCCTTCTGTAAAAGGGGATCCGTACATTCTTCCTGGACTTTCTCCAGCTCTCCCATCAGGGCCAGAAGTTTCAGGGCAAAGTCTCCCGCCCCCTCATGAATACAGTAGGTAACGCACTCCCGCTTTAGGTTAAGAAGATGCCGGTTGCACTTCTCCAGGGCGCGCTCCAGCTTCCCGTAGCGCCCCCGTACCCTCCGCTTCAATTCCAAAAATTCCTCTTTATACAGATCGGCGCTGAACATCTCCCTTCCCCGCTCCACCAGATTGTGGGCCTCATCAATCAGGAAGAGATATTCCCCTTTCATTCCCTCGGAAAAGAAGCGTTTCAGGCGCACGTTGGGGTCAAAGACATAGTTGTAATCACAAATCACCCCGTCCGTCCAGCCGGACACATCCAGGCTCATCTCAAAGGGACAGACCCGGTGCTTGTGGGCCTGGGCAAGCAGTACTTCCCGGTTCAGATCATCCGGCCCTTCTGTGAGAAGCTCATACACCGCCTGGTTCACCCGGTCAAAATGTCCTCCTGCATAGGGACAGGCCTCGGGATTGCAGTCGGTCTCCTCACAGATACAGAGTTTTTCCTTGGCCGTCAGGGTTACACTTTTGAAACGCAGCCCTCCCTCCCTAAGGATGCCGAAAGCATCTTCCGCCACGGTCCTGGTAATGGTCTTGGCCGTCAGATAGAAGATCTTCTCCCCCAGTCCTTCCCCCAGGGCCTTCACCGCCGGAAACAGGACAGACATGGTCTTTCCCACCCCGGTAGGGGCCTGGATAAAGAGCCGCTTCTTCCTGGAAATGGTACGGTACACCCCTGCCGCCAGCTCCCGCTGGCCTTCCCGGTAGGGAAAAGGAAACTCCAGAGGCCGGATACTTTTTCCCAGGGTTTCCCGCCACCTGGCCTGGAACCCGGCCCACTTCCCATATTCCTCCATCAAATGAGTGAACCAGTCCTTTAGTTCTTTCTTTCCGTACTGAAAGTGAAAATACTTAAGCTGTTCTGTCTCCAAGTTCCCGTAGGTCATCCGCACACCAATCTGATCCAGCCCTTTCTGATCCGCATAAATCCAGGCATAACACATAGCCTGGGCCAGATGGACCCCCACAGGCTCCCCGATCTTGTCCAGATCCCGGTACACCCCTTTGATTTCCTCCACCGTCACCAGGCCATCTTCCGTGAAGATACCGTCCGCCCGCCCTTCCAGCACGCAGACAAGCCCTTCCATGGGAACCTCATATTTGAGGGAAACTTCCGCCTGGTAGTCTCCTCCCATGCTCCTCTGGATTTTCCGGTGCAGGCGGCTTCCCGCCTGCATGGCCTCCCGCTCCGCTTTTCCCCCTCTTCGATTGTCCAAATCCCCGGAGCGCAGGATAAATTCTACCAGGGTGCGCACGGAGATTTTTACGATTGCGTTTGTATTTTCCATAGGGATATTGTAGCAAAAAGAGGCGGGGAGGACAAGTGTTCGATAACAAAAAGTATTCCGGATCTAAAAAGAGCCGCAGCACTCCCGCGCCACAGCTCCTTTGCTGTTTCAGACAAGTCTTGCCTGCGTCCCCCTAGGCAGCCGCAAACTTCGCCAATACCTGCTCGAAATCCCTATTTTCACCGTGATACTTCACTGTAAGAATCCGGTTTAAATCCATGCTCAACACGCCCAGAATGGATTTCGCATCAATGAGGATCCGGTTGTAGGATACATCTACATCAAAATCACATTTGCTGGCTCCGTTTACAAACTCTTTCACATCCTCAGTCGCATTCAGTTTAATCTTTTTTTCCTGCATCATTATCTACTCCTCCTGTTCCTGATGGACGTATTATGACAGGCAGACTGCCATTTGTCAATCCTGCCTGTTTCATGCGTCCCTGCCTTTAGCCTCCCCTTTTTTATTAAGAATATACAATTTTTCCAGTTATTCGGAGATATTTTTTTCAAAAACTGGACGGTTCCGCCCTTTTTGAGGGAAATATCTGCAGCGGATTTGAAAAAAACCAGGGTCTTCCCCTGGCATTTTCTACTCTTTTCCTCATTTTCCAAAAGCTGTGCCGGCTTCAATCCCTGGACTCTATCAGAAGAAACACCCCGGAGCGCAGATGTATCTCCCCTTCTTCCGCCGTAATCTCATTGCTGACCCCCAGTCCTGCGCTCTCAAACACCGTAAAAGTGTGATTGTTTAAGGGATACCGGAAGCCAATGAGATCCACCCCCTCCACCACAGTCGTGAGAGGGATAAGGGAAACATAGCTTCCATACTGCTCCTCCCTCCTTACAACCGTATTTTCCGAAATGATACGGATCCGGTTGTGGGAATCCAGCAGCATACATTCCGCTCCTTCCCTTTTGGCCAGCATCATACTGTGCAGGTTTCCCAGCACATGATCCAGGCGGCTTCCCGTTCCCCCAAGAATCACGATGGAAGAACTGCCAAGCTCCAGGGCCAGCTCAATGGCTATCTGGGTATCCGTAGAATCCTTCACCGGATTAAAAGTCCGGATCTCCACCCCGGAAAGAGAACGGTAATATTCCAAAAGCTCCGGCTTCGCAGTGTCAAAGTCCCCCACAATGTGGGTAGGGGCAATCCCGTTTTCATAGAAAAACTTAAGGCCGTTATCCACGCCGATGATACGGTCAAATGTATGCTTCCGGCAAAAAGCAAGGGCAAAATCCCTCTCGATATTGCCCCCGCTCACAATCAATGTCTTCATCCCTCTAAAACCTTCAAAAAGTCTTTCACATTCTTTTCTACATTTCCGCCGAAAACTGCGGAACCCGCCACAATCACGTTTGCCCCTGCATCCAGTACCTTCTGCACATTGTCAAGCTTGATTCCGCCGTCCACTTCGATATCAATCTCCAGGCCCCTGTCTGAAATCATACGTTTCAGTCCCCGGATTTTCCGGGTACAGCTCTCAATATATTTCTGCCCTCCAAATCCCGGATTTACCGTCATCAAAAGAACCATGTCCAGATCCTCCAGGATGTATGAAAGCTCCGTCAAAGGGGTAGCCGGATTGAGAGCCACCCCTGCCTTGCAGCCCTTCTCTTTGATGGAGGCAATGGTCCGGTTCAGATGGGGACAGGCCTCTGCGTGGACGGTAATCATATCTGCTCCCGCCGCTGCAAACTCCCCGATATAACGGTCCGGATCGCAGATCATCAGATGCACGTCAAAAACCAGTTCCGAAAGACCCCGGATGGATTTGATCACCGGAAATCCCAGGGACAGGCTGGGCACGAAAGCCCCGTCCATCACGTCAATGTGCAGATACCGGGCTCCCGCCCGTTCCGCCTTCTTTACATCCTCCCCCAATGCGGCAAAGTCCGCCGACAAGATAGATGGCGCCAATATATTCATCTTCCATACCTCCTTTTGTTTTTCAGTTCCTCATAGAGCAGTTTATAATTTTCATACCGGACAGGGGAAATCTTTCCCGCCTCACAGGCTTCCTTCACGGCGCAGTCCGGCTCCTGTATGTGGACACAGCCCTGAAAGCGGCAGAAGGGAGCATACTCCGAAAACTCCGGCATATATTCTTTCAAATCTTCTTTCTCCAGATCCGGCAGATAGACCGAACTGAATCCCGGCGTATCAAAAAGAAAGCTCTCCTTGTCCAAGGCAAACAGTTCCGAATGGCGGGTGGTGTGCCTTCCCCTTTGGATTTTCTCGCTGATGCTGCCTGTCTCCATGGCCGCCTGGGGGTGAAGGAGGTTAATCAAAGAAGATTTCCCCGCCCCGGAAGGGCCTGCCACTGCAGTGGTCTTTCCCTGAAGAAGTTCCCGGAGTTTTCCGATTCCCGTCTCTTCCAAAACGCTCACAAAGCAGAGTTCACAGCCGTAGCCGCCGTAGACGGCAGAAACCGCCTCCAGCTCCTCCTCCGTCACCAGATCCCTTTTGTTAAAACACAGAATCACCGGAACTTCCTGGTACTGCATCTGAATCAGCACCCGATCCAAAAGATTGAAATTAGGCTTGGGGCTTGCAGCCGCAAAGATCACCAAAGCCTGATCCACATTTGCCACTGCCGGACGGATGAGCTCATTTTTTCTCGGAAAAATCTCCTCAATCGTTCCTGTCATTTCCTCTTTGTCCAGAGAAGCAAGCCGCACATTATCACCCACCAAGGGCTTTACCCCTTTGTTCCGGAAGATTCCTTTTGCTTTACATTCATAGATGCCGGATTCTGCTACGTGAACGTAGTAGAATCCGGCGATCCCTTTTACTATCTTTCCCTGCATGAAATATTTATCCGTTTGTCAAGGATTTCCGCCAGTTCCTCCGCCATTTTCATTACCTGTCCCTCCATCTCCGCCTTCGTTTCCTCCGTCGCCACCGGGGTTTCCACCAGAAGATTCCGGACCTGTACTGATTTCAACAGTAATAGTCGAATTAATATCTACCGTTGTTCCTGCACCTGCACTCTGACTAATAACGTAGCCCGCTGATATACTTGAATGTGATTTTTCACTAAACTTCCCTTTTAACTTAGCTGCTGCCAAAAGGTCCTCGGCTTCTTTTCTTGTCTTTCCGTTTAAATTCGGCACAGTTGTCGTTGTTATTGGTTTCGGTCCCAAGCTCACCACAATATTCACCGTACTCCCCGGTTTCACCGTACTGCCGTTTCCAGGCGAGTAAGAGATTACATTTCCCTTAGGAACGCTGTCACTGTAATCTTCACTTCTGGACACCTTCAGCCCTTTTTCCTGCAAATACTTAGTCACAGACGCCTCGTCGCTGCCGTTCTTCTCCGCATTTCCGATATACACATCCTCGGATCCCCGGCTGACCACGAAGTTGATGGAAGTATCCTTCTCTACCTTGGTCCCGGAGCGGATATGCTGGGAAATAACAATTCCTTCTTCCACCGTATTGCTGTACTGCTGGGTAACACTTCCTACCTTCAGGCCGGCATTGGTCAGCTCCGTCTTGGCTGCCGCCTCGCTCAATCCCTCAATCTTGGGAACGGTGGTCTCATTTTCTTCTGCGGATCCCTTGCTGACGGTGATGGTGATGACGCTGCTGCGATCCACCTTGCTGTCCGCCTTGGGATTGGTGGAAATCACCTTTCCGGCCTCCACCTTGTCATCATATTCTTCTCTCACATCTACCGAGAATCCCAGCTCCCTTAAGGCGGACTCCGCCCGGGACTGGGTGTATCCCGTCACATCCGGAACGGTGGCTTCCTCTCCGTCCCCGCAGATATCTACCGAGATGGTGGTGTGGGCTTCCACTTCTTCTCCGGCTTCCACGCTCTGGCTGATAATCTGGCCCGGCTCATACTCGTCGGAAGAACGGGTCTCCCCAAGCTCAATGCCAAGGCCCAGTTCATTCAGTATATCCTTTGCCTCGGAATAGCTCTTGCCCAGGAGGCTGGGCATTTCCACTTTCTCGTCGTCCAGCACATCCTCGATCTGAGGCTCGTTGTTGTCCTTTTCTTTCTTTCCGGATTTCCCGAATCCAAACAGCTTCACAATGATAAAGATAATAATAATAACAATGATTACGGCCGCCACAATGCCGCCAATGGTCATGATCTTCTCAAGCTTGGGATCCAGGACGCTGTCTTCATCCTCCCCGTCCTCACCCGGTTCTTCCTCGTCGTAGCCTTCCTCATCCTCGTCATAATCGTCGTAGTAATCGTCATCCTCATCTTCGTTTCCGAAGAGGCCCTCGTTATCCTCCCCAAAGCTTTCGGGATACCCGGAGCGGGCCGTCCCCTCCTGATTAAGGGAAATCCTTCCTGTCTCCTTCTGGATCCGGGAAATGTCGTCCCGGGTGATTGCCACGGTTTTCGCCCCGCCGGGAAGGATCTCTTTCACAAAATTCACATCCGGCGTAATCAGGGACTGCTTCAAATCCGCCACCAGGTCTGCCACATAGGCGTACCGACGGTCCGGGCTTTTCTCCGTACATTTCAGAATAATATGCTCCAGGCTGATGGGAATCTCCGAGGCATAGACCCGGGGAGAGACAATGTCCTCCTGGAGATGCTTCACGGCGATCACCACCGTGGTCTCCCCGTCGAAGGGAACCCGGCCCGTCACCATCTCATACATCACGATACCCAGGGAATAAATATCGCTCTTGGCATCGCTGTAGCCACCCCGGGCCTGTTCCGGAGAGGTATAATGGACGGAACCCATGGCATCCGAAGTATTGGTATTGGAGGAAACGGATTTGGCAATTCCGAAATCCGTCACCTTCACCTTGCCCTCACGGGAAATCATGATATTCTGGGGCTTAATATCCCGGTGCACAATCTGATTGTTGTGGGCCACTTCAAGACCGGCTCCCACCTGAATGGCAATGCTGGTAGCCTCCTTGACCGTCAGCTTTCCCTTCTTCTCAATATAGGTTTTCAGGGTAATCCCTTCCACCAGTTCCATCACAATGTACTTGATGTTCTGTTCATCGCCTACATCATAGACATTTACAATATTCGGATGGGCAAGTCCGGCCGCCGCCTGGGCCTCTTCTTTAAATTTGCGGACGAAATTCCGATCCTCCACAAATTCTTCCTTCAGCACCTTCACTGCCACAAAACGGTTCAGCTTATGATCTTTTCCTTTGAATACGTCTGCCATGCCTCCGGATCCGATTTTGTCCAGAATCTCATAGCGGTCTCCTAAAAACATTCCTATTCTAATCATCACTTCCACCTCATCCCTGCTCAACTAACACCACTGCAATATTATCCCGGCCCCCTTTTTGGTTCGCCGTCTCCACCAGTTCCTCTGCCCCGGAGCGAAGATCCCGCCTCCGGTCCAGAATCTCTTTGATCTGAGAATCCTCTATCATATTGCTCAGGCCGTCGGAACACAGCAGAAGACATTCTCCCTTTGCAAGCTCCGTATCAAAATAGTCCGCTTCCACTATATGCGAAACGCCGATTGCCCTTGTGATAATATTTTTCTTGGGATGATTCCGGGCTTCCTCCTTTGAAATTTCTCCCATCTGGATCATCTCCTCCACAAGGGAATGATCCCTGGTAATCTGCCGGATGGCAGACCCTACCTTATATAGGCGGCTGTCACCTACATTGGCCACATAGGCTGTATCTCCTATCACTGTCGCTGCCACCAGAGTGGTTCCCATGTCCGTATAAGCCGGGGACTCCTGGGCTTTCTCCAACAGTTTCTGGTTGGCGTACTGAAATGCGCTCTTCAATATCTGTAATGGGATATTCTGCATACTTTTCTCGACTGCCTCCCGGACCATGGAGACTGTATACTCGGAGGCCAGATCGCCTGCCCTGTGACCGCCCATCCCGTCCGCTACCAGGAAAAGATTGGGCAGATTTCCGATGGGTTTCTCAGACACAAAAATATAGTCCTGATTGACGCTCCGGCATCTCCCGATATCCTTCATCCCGTACGCTTTCAGCATCGTTCTCCTCCTTTCCCCATAACACTTCTCATGACACTTCCCCACATTTCATTCTATATTAGCACAAAGAATGCAAAAGAGCAAGAAAAAACCGTTTCTGCTCCGGCAGATCCCCCCACTTTTAGACCAAAGCCTTATACGTCCAGGCCCTCGAAAATCTCCCGCAGTTCCATGGAAATATGGGGAAACTCTTTCAGGGCAATCACCGTATCCGCATTGTAATGATCTTCTTCCTCATCATCCTGGAGTATATAATTGTAAGTCAGCACATATTTTCCCTGGGCCAGGTAATAGATCTCCACGGATTTGCCCTGGGGCGATACAATCCAATACTCCTGCACCCCTGCCTTCTCATAGGCCGAAAGCTTGTCGGTCTTATCCCGCAGGGCTGTGGAGGGGCTTAAGGTTTCCACAATAAACTTGGGAACCCCGCTGTAGCTTCCCCCTTTCAGGTGCTTCCGGTCACAGATAACCATCACATCGGGAATCACATAGTCATCGTTTTCCTCCGGCTGGTACCGGAAATCCAGATTCTCCATAAATACCAGGCAGAGGCTGTCTTTCAGCCCCCTTTTTACAGCTGCATAAATATTGCCGTTGATAACCCCGTGCCGATACCCCGGGGACAGTGACATATCATAAACCACACCGTTCATTTTCTCCTGTTTTCTGCTCTCATTCTTCAATAACGGCATATTTTCACATCCTTTCTTCTATGTCTATTTCTCCAGATACCGTCGCCGGAGCTGCCCGCAGGCTCCGTCAATATCCTGTCCCAGCTCCCGGCGGACGGTAACATTGACACCGTATTCCTCCAGCCGCTCTTTAAAATTCCGGATCACCCTCTTATCCGGCTGCACGTATCCCCGCTCCGTCACCGGATTAACGGGAATCAGGTTTACATGGCTGTGAATGGGCTTGGCAAGGGCCGCCAAGAGCTTTGCATCCTCCTGGCTGTCGTTGACGCCGCCCACCAGACTGTACTCAAAAGTTATGCGCCGGCCGGTTTTCTTGAAATAGTAGCCGCAGGCCTCCAACACTTCGGAAAGCCCGTATTTGTTGGCTACAGGCATCAGCTCCCGGCGCTTCTCCTGGGTAGGTGCATGGAGGGACAGGGCCAGGGTAATGGAAAGCTCTTCCTCTGCCAGAGCACGGATCCTGGGAGCTATGCCGCAGGTGGATACGGTGATGCTGCGCTGGCTCATATGCAGGCCGTTTTCGTCGGACAGAAGTTTAAGGAAAACAAGAAGATTGTCATAATTATCCAGAGGTTCCCCCGTTCCCATAACCACCACATTGGAAATCCGCTCCCCGATGTCCTTCTGAATCCGGTAAATCTGCTCCAGCATCTCCGAGGGGCGCAGATTCCGCACCAGGCCGCCGATGGCGGAGGCGCAGAAACGGCAGCCCATCCGGCAGCCGGCCTGAGAGGAAATACATACGGTATTTCCGTGGTGATAGCGCATCAGGACACTCTCAATTACATGGCCGTCCGGAAGCCGGAACAGGTATTTGCAGGTTCCGTCCATCCGGGAGCGCTGCACTTCCACCGTCTCCAGGCAGACATATTCGTACTGTTCCTCAAGCTTCTTCCGAAGCTTAAGGGGAAGATTGGTCATCTCCTTTGGACTGCCTGCCAGCTTCAGGTGCATCCACTGGTAGAGCTGATCCGCCCGGAAGCTTTTTTCCCCCTGGGCTTCCAGCTCCCGGCGAAGCTCCTCCCTGGTCAGGGACTTTACATCTATCCGCTCCATGTGTTAACTCTTCTTTCTGAACTTTGCAATAAAAAACCCGTCACAGGCGTGAATTCCCGGCAAAAGCTGCAGGTATCCCGCCTCCGTGGTCCCGCTCTGCAGTTCCCGGCAGAGGCAGTCGTTCAAGGAAACGGCTACGAAAGGAAATTCCCTTAGAAACCACTCTGCATTATCCTCATTTTCCCCCGGATTAACGGTACAGGTACTGTACACCAGGATTCCCCCTGGCTTTACATAGGACTGGACCACTCCCAAAATCTCCCTTTGGAGGGCCGAAAGCTCCTCCTGCTGCTTTCTTGTAATCCGGTATTTCAAATCCGGCTTTCTGCCTGCCACACCCAGGCCGGAACAGGGCAGATCCGCCAGCACCACATCTGCGGTTCCTAAGTCTTCCTCTCTGGGTATACGGGCGTCCCACACGGAAATTTCTATATTCCCGGCTCCCAGGCGCTTGACGTTCTCCCGGATCAGTTCCGCCTTATATTCTGTCAGATCCCGGGCTTTTACCCTGCCGGTTCCATGAAGTTTTTCTGCAAGATGGAGGCTTTTTCCCCCGGGAGCTGCGCATACATCCATGCAGGCCGCACCCTCCTTCGGGGCGGCAGCCTCCACCGCCAGCATGGAACTCACATCCTGGACTTGAAAAAGGCCATCTGCAAATTCCGGAACTGCCCCCAGATAATCATACCCGGAAAGCTCCAGGGCATAAGGGAGATACGGTGTCTCCCGGACCGTGATCCCCCGGGCCTCCAGCCGTTCTTTCAGCTCCCCGGGGGTAATCTTCTCCAGATTCACCCGCACAGACAGGGGCCGTTTCTCTAAAAAGGCTCTTAAGATCTTTTCCGTGGTTTCTCTTCCGTAAAGAGCCAGCCACTGTTCCACAATCCACTCCGGCATGGAATACCGGACAGAGAGAAAGGCCGTTTCCTCCTCCTCTCCCGGATAGGAAACGGCCGGAAGATTTCTGGCAATATTGCGCAGAACCCCATTCACAAACCCTTTCAGGCTCTGAAATCCTTTCTTCTGCGCCAGCTTCACAGCTTCGTTGCAGACGGCGGCATCCGGCACGCCGTCCATAAATTTTAATTGATACACGGACATCCGCAGAATGCTGCGGATCACCGGCTTCATCTTATTTCCCTTGACGCTGGAAAACTGATCAATGATATAATCCAGCAGAATCCTCTGCTCCAGGGTACCCTGGACCAGGCGGGTCACAAAAGCCCGCTCCTGTTTTTCCAGATATTGATACTTCTCCAGCACATTGCGGAGTACCACATGGCTGTACTCCTCCTGCCGGTCCACCTCCGTCAGGATTCCCAGCGCCAGTTCCCGGCTGTCAATCCCCTTAGTCACGATCCCTTCCTCCAAAGAGCAGGACCAGACGGAGCAGGGAGAGAATGGAAGCCGCTGCTGCCGCCACATAGGTCATGGCTGCCGCCCGGAGAACCTTCCTGGTCTTTCCAATCTCCTCCCCGGCCAAAATCCCGGAGTCCCCAAGAATTCGCACCGCCCGAGCGGAAGCGTCAAACTCCACCGGCAGAGTCACAAGCTGAAAGAGAACTCCTAAGGAAAACAGCACAATACCCAGGTTCAACAGGAACTGGGAGCTTCCGAAAAAGAGTCCCACCAGGATAATGGGCCAGGCCGCCTGGGTTCCGATATTGGCTGCCGGCACCAGGGCATTGCGGATGCGCAGGGGAGCATAGGACTGATTGTCCTGAATGGCATGGCCGCACTCATGGGCCGCTACACCAATAGCCGCCACCGAGGCGGAACCGAACACCGTATCCGAGAGACGCAGCACCCGGGAGCGGGGATCGTAATGGTCCGTTAAGTTTCCTGCAATGTGTTCAATCCGCACGTCATAAATTCCGGCGGATTTCAAAATCCGCTCCGCCGCATCGGCTCCCGTCAGGCCCGACATGCTTCGCACCTTGCTGTACTTGGCATAGGTACTCTTCACCATGGCCGACGCCCAAAGGGAAATGACCACGCCAATCAGTACCAGGATATACGTAGGATCAAAATAGTAACCGTATCTATATGGCATTCTTTTACCTCCATTTTTAGTTCCGCATCCGCCCTTCCAGAGCTTCTGCTGTTTCCGTTTTACTCCAGCGGTCCGTTCTTTCCAAGCCTCATCCCCGCCTCCAGGCGGCATCCCCGCAGAAAGGCCGCCGCATCCATGCGCTTCCTTCCCTGAAGCTGCAGTTCCGTGAGTTTCAAAAGGCCGCTGCCGCAGGCTACATAAAAGGCGTCTTTCTCCACCTTCACAATCTCTCCCCAGGCGGCTTCCATGGGACGCTCTTCATCCGACGCCACATCCGAAGCCCAGATCTTTAAGGTTTTCCCTTCCAGCTGGGTATATGCTCCCGGCCAGGGATTTAACCCCCGGATCAGCCGTTCCAATTCCTCTGCAGAACGCGTCCAGTCCAAATCTCCCATCTCCTTGGTAAGCATCCTGGCATAAGGAGTTGTGGTCTCCCCCTGTTTCTGAGGCTTTAAGGTTCCCTCCTCCAGTTTTCCAAGGGCCTCCACACAGAGGGATGCTCCCAAGCTGCTCAGCTTGTCAAACAGGCTTCCCCCCGTCTCCTTTTCCTCCAGGGGAACGGAGCCTTTCAGCAGCATATCTCCTGTATCCAGGCCTTCGTCCATCTGCATAATGGTGACGCCGCTCTCCTTTTCCCCGTCAATCACCGCCCATTGGATAGGCGCAGCGCCCCGGTACTTGGGGAGCAGGGAAGCATGGACATTGATGCAGCCGTAAGGTTTCATCTTTAAAATAGAAGGCGGAATGATCTGACCGAAGGCAACGACTACAATCACATCCGCCTGGACGCCACGAAGCATGGCTTCCGCCACCTCTCCCCGAAGACGCCTGGGCTGATAAATATTGAGATTATGCCGAAGAGCCGCTTCTTTCACAGGCGTAGGCGACAGCTCATGCCCTCTCCCCTTTGGTTTGTCCGGCTGGGATACCACCAGCATGATCTCATGCCCCGCCTGAATCAAGGCCTCCAGCGTGCCCACGGAAAAATCCGGAGTTCCCATAAATATAATCTTCATGAACTTCACTCCATTCTAATCTTCGTCGTCTTCCATTTCCGCATCGTAAAGTTCTCCCTCCACCCGGTCCACATAGAGGATTCCCTCCAGATGATCCACCTCGTGGCAGACGGCCCGGGCCAAAAGGCCTTCCGCCTCCAGCTCATAGGGCTGCATATTCTCGTCCTGGGCCCACACCCGCACATAGGCCGGACGGGTAACTTTTCCCGCCTTGCCCGGCACGCTTAAGCACCCCTCTCCCCCTGTCTGGGTATCCCTGGTCTCCAGAATTTTCGGATTAATCAGGGTATAGGGTACTCCCTCCTCCACGTCAATCACCACAATACGTTTTAAAATCCCCACCTGTGGAGCCGCCAGGCCCACGCCCATGGCCTCATACAGAGTGTCATACATATCGTGAATTAATTCCCGGATTTTGGGAGTCATTTCCGTAACCTCCCGGCTTTTCTTTCGGAGAATGTCATCTCCCAGTTCCCTGATATTTCGAATTGCCATTGTCTTAAGCACACTCCTTTTCTTTTCTATATTCAGTACCCGTTCATGGGATTCCGGTCAAACTGTACAGTCAAGGCCTTAAGTTCTTTCGCTTCCCGAAGGGCAGGCTCCAGCCGCTCCATAAGCTCCGTAAGCCGGTCCCTGTCCCGGCACTTCAGGTAAATCACTTTGCGGTAGCGGTCATTGACCCGGGCTATCCGGGCGTCCGCCGGCCCGATCACCCGGACATGGGCCTCCTGGTTTTCTCCGGATATCACCTGTCTTAAAATCATGGCTCCCTCTTCCAGGGCTTCCTGTTCCGTCCCGGATAGATAGATGGCCATCATTTCCGCCGCAGGCGGATATTCCATAAGACGCCGGTAGGCAATTTCTTTTTCAAAAAATGCCCCGTAATCCTGGGCCGCCGCTGTCTCAATACTGTAGTGATCCGGGCTGTAGGTCTGAATCACGGCGATCCCCGGCTCCCTGCCCCTGCCCGCTCTTCCCGCAGCCTGGGTCAGAAGCTGGAAAGTCCGCTCGGAAGCCCGGTAATCCCCCCCATAGAGGGAGAGATCCGCCGCCAGCACCCCCACCAGGGTCACATTGGGAAAATCGTGGCCTTTGACAATCATCTGAGTTCCCACCAGAATGTCCGCACGGCCCTCGGCAAAGGCTTCCAGGATTTTCTCATGCCCGTCCTTATTTTTTGTGGTATCCAGATCCATACGCAGCACCCGGGCACCCGGAAATTCCCTCCGGACCAGCTCTGCCACCTGCTGGGTTCCCGCACGGAAAGCTCCGATATAGGAGGAACCGCAAGACGGACACATCTTTCCGGCCCTCTCCTCATAGCCGCAGTAGTGGCAGACCATCCTGCCCCCTGTATGGAGGGACATGGACACATCACAATGAGGACATTTTATCACATGTCCGCAGGCTCTGCAAGAAACAAAGCCCGCATATCCCCTACGGTTCAAAAAAAGCATGGTCTGCTGGCCTTTCTTAAGGCGATCCTCCATCAGCTCCCGAAGCCGCCTGCTTAAGGCAGAACGGCAGCCCGCTTTCAGCTCCTCCCTTAGATCGATAATCTCCGTCTCCGGCAAGGGCTTTTCCAAAGCCCGTTTTTCCAGCCGGTAGAGCCGGTACTCTCCCTCCAAGGCCCTGGCATAGGACTCCACCGAGGGTGTAGCCGATCCAAGGACCACGAAGGCCCCGCACATCTGAGCACGCCGAAGGGCCGTCTCCCTGGCGTGATACCTGGGAACCGTCTCGCTCTTGTAGCTCCCCTCATGCTCTTCATCTATAATAATAATCCCCAAATTTCCAAAAGGCGTAAACAAAGCGGAGCGGGGCCCTATGACAATCCGCACCTGCCCTTTCCTGGCCCGCTCCATCTGATCGTACCGCTCTCCCTCCGACAGGCGGGAGTTTACAATCGTCACCTGCTCTCCAAATCTTTGGTAAAACCGAAGAGCCGTCTGGAAGGTCAGGGCAATTTCCGGGATCAGCATGATAGCCTCTTTTCCCTCCTTCAACACGGAGGCAATAAGCTCCATATACACTTCCGTCTTCCCGCTCCCTGTGACACCGTGAATCAGGGAGGGTGTCAGATCCCCTGCTTTTGCCCTTTCGAGAATCCCCCGGACCGCCGCCTGCTGCTCCTCATTCAAAGCCACGGGAGCGGCACCTTCTTTCGTCCTCTTTACCGGGTTGCGGAAAACCGTGTCCGTCTCCACCCGGAGAATCCCCATCTCTTCCAGTTTATTTACCGTCTGGGCCGTCAAATGCAGCTGCTCCGATACCAGACGGTAATCTATTTCTTCCTGATCCATAAGCGCCGCCAGCAGGCGGAACCGGGCTGTCTGGTGTTTCCGCTCAAAAAGCTCCAGATATTCTTTGGCCTCTTCCAGGGAAACTGTCCGCACCAGGCGCCGCCTGGTCTTCTCCCGGATTTTTCGCCGCACAGGCAGCACGGTTTTTAAGGCCTGGTTCATGGTGGAACCGTAGATGCGCCGGATCCAGGCAGCCAGGGATATCATCTGTCCCTCCAGACAGACTCCCCTCTCGGCAATCCCTGAAATCTCCCGGATACGGGCGGGATCAAACTCACATACATCCGTCACCTGGGTTACAAAGCCTTTCAGGGTCCTGTTCCCCCCACCGAAAGGCACAATCACCTGCATTCCTTCCGCCAGGGTATCCCTTAAATGTTCCGGGATCCGGTACTGAAAGGTTCTGTCCAGTTTTTCCATGGAAATATCCACGATAACATCTGCATACTCCGGCATCTAGCTTCTCTCCAGTTCTTCCAGCACTTCCCGGATCAGCACCCGCTCATCCATGGGATATTTGATACCTCTAATCTCCTGGTAATCCTCATGTCCTTTCCCCGCCAGCACAATCACATCCCCCGGCTGTCCATGGGCAATCACATAGCGGATAGCCTCTTTCCGATCCGGAATCTCCACATACTTCCCGTTGGTTTTCTCCATTCCCTTCCGGATATCGTCAATGATGGCCTGGGGTTCCTCAAACCTGGGGTTATCCGATGTGATAACCGTCAGATCCGCAAGCCTTCCGGAGACCTCCCCCATCTCAAAGCGCCGCTGCCTGTCGCGGTTGCCGCCGCAGCCAAAGAGGCAGATCAGACGGCCGGGGCGGTATTCTTTCAGGGTGGTGAGAATGCTCTCCAGGCTCATGGCATTGTGAGCGTAATCAATAAGCAGGGTAAACTCCTCCGACACAGGTACCTTCTCGATCCGCCCCTTGCTCCTGGCCTCCTTTAAAGCCTTTTTCATAATCTCCCGGGGAACCTCAAAATGGCGGCACACTGCAATGGCAGCCAGGGAATTATACACGCTGAATTTACCCGGCAGATCGATTTCCACCTCCATATCCGCAAGGCCCGACACCCGGCAGGACACTCCCAGGTATCCGGGACGGCTCAAAAACTTCATATCCGATGCCTGCAGATCCGCTTCCTCGGAAAAACCGTAGGTTTCAATCCCGCAGGTATGGCCTTCCAGCACTTCCTTCCAGTGTTCGTCGTCCACATTGACAATACCCACCCGGCACTGGCGGAAAAGCCGGCTCTTGCACTCCAGATAGTCCTCAAAGCTGTCGTGCTCGTTGGGGCCGATATGATCCGGAGCCAGATTCGTAAAGATACCCAGCTCAAAGGGTATCCCCGCCGTCCGGTGGAGTTTCAGCCCCTGGGAGGACACCTCCATCACAACCGCCCGGCACCCTGCTTCCACCATACGGGCAAAGTCTTCCTGGATGGTATAAGATTCCGGCGTGGTATTGCAGGAAGGAATCTTCTGTTCTCCGATAATGGTTTCAATGGTTCCGATAAGCCCGGTGGAAATCCCCGCATGTTCCAGAATGGAATGTATCATATAGGCAGCGGTGGTTTTTCCCTTGGTCCCGGTAATTCCTATGATCCGGAGTTTTTCCGCCGGATATCCAAAATAGGCGGCGGAAATTTTTGCCAGGGCATATCTGGTATCGGGGACCAGCACCACTGCAGTCCCTTCCGGAACTTCCACCGGACGCTCCGCCACAATCACCGAAGCCCCGCTTCCGGCTGCCTGCCCTGCAGCTTCATGGCTGTCAAAGGAAGCCCCCCGGATACAGACAAACATACAGTCTTTGGTGACTTTCGCCGTATTGTAAACCAGTTCGTTTACATCCCGGTTGACCGTTCCCTGTAAGACTTCATAGTCCAGGTCTTTTAACAATTCTCTCGCCGCTCTCATGATCTTTACCTCTGCTTTCCTATTCTCCAATCACCAAATCCAGGGCCGTCTCAAAGGTCTGCCTGGCTTCCAGAAGCTGAACGTCAAACTTATCCTTCAGTTCCCCGGCAAAGCCGCTGTTATCACATCTTCCAATCCAGGGCTCCAGACAGATAAAGGGAGCCCCCTTTCCCGGCGGCGACCAGATTCCCACAGACCGGGCATCGGGACACCGCATGGTCACAAGTCTTCTTCCGTCGGGATTTTCCAGGCTCACCTGCTTCACCTGCCCGCCGTCAAAAATCAGGGCATCCCGGTCAAAGGTATGCTCCTCCACCCGGTATTCCCCCTGATTAAGCTTCAGCGTCTCCGGGTGCTCTGTGTCCACTCCTGCCGTTGCCAGGTCAATGGCCACCCTTGTAAGGCTCTCCTGCCCCTCAAAGACCAGCCGGGCCCCAATCTGCTCCTCCACGCAGAAGCCAGGATGGCCGCCGATGGAAAAGTACATCCGCTCTTCCCCTGTATTTTTCACCTTCCACTCTACTGTTACACAGTTTCCTTTTAGTATATGCACAATCTCCAGTTCAAAATCAAAGGGATATACCTTGCGGCTCTCCTCATCGGAGACCAGGCGGTGAACCACTTTATCCTCCCCCGTCTCCACACACAGAAATTCCCGGTCCCTGGCAAAGCCGTGCTGGCCCATAGGGTATCTGATCCCCTGGTAAGTATAAAAGCCCCCGGTCACCTTCCCTACAAAGGGAAAGAGCACGGGCGCATGGCGGTTCCAATAGGCCGGATCTGCCGTCCAGATCACCTCCCGGTCTTCCTTCTTATCATAGATGCTGCACAGCTCCGCACCGTGATCACTGACCCGGACGCAAAGCCTCTCGTTTTCCAATATCCGCATTTCTGCCATTCCGATTTCCTCCTTCCGGACATATCTATCATCTCTTTTATCATAACAGATTGGGAAAGGGGTTACAACCGGATTTTCTGTCCGGAGGAAATATTGACTTTATCAAAGGCCGGGACTATAATCAAACTGTTTAAAAAATTTATATCTTTTCAGGAGGGGATTTAAATTGGGTACTTACTACAGACACCGGAAAACAGAGACCATTGACGTGCCGTATTCTTTCCGCTGCGAACAGTGCATGAAAGAGAGCGGAACCCTGATGGCTACCATTGCCGGCATGGAGGCGGAGATCAACAGCAATTACAAGCAGCTGGAGGACAAAAAAAGAAAGAAATTGGACGAACATGCCCACCAAAACCTGGTGAGGGCAGCAAAGGAAGCCTACACCAATGCCACGGAAAAACAGATCTATTCCAAAGCTTTTAAAGACGAATGCCCCTACTGCCACAAGCCCCAGTCCTGGGCCGTCAGCGGCATCAAAGACGATATGTTTACCAATCCCATTGTCTCTGTCATTGTCGGCCTCATTGCAGGCGCAGGCTGCTATTTCTTCAGCGGCGTGGAGGAGAACCTGATCATCGCCCTGGCCTGCATCGGAATCGGTATCGCCGTGGGAGCCGTCTTCCTTATTATAAATGTGACCAAAATGCAGAACAAAAAGAAGCAGACGGCCGGGGTTACCCAGAAGAATACGCCTGTGATTGAGTGGACCGCCATCCAGCATATTTTGAATGAGCAGCAGTGAACAAGACCACAAAATCATGGGGAGCTGACGGCAAATTAAAAGTGCGCCAGGGAAAACTAGAGCCGGGAACCTGCTTTTAGGATTCCTGGCTCTATGATTGTGCCTTATACGTTTCGTTCTGCTTTCAGTTGATTTACTTCTTCAAGGGAAAGCCCTGAAATATTCGCAATTTCCTCAAGCAAGTATTTCCCCGCCTCCAACATTCGGAATACTGTCATCTTTTTTTCTTCCTGTATTCCCTCTTTCAGGGATTCATTTCTCATATCCTCCATGATGCGGCACATCTCATTCACTCCCTTCGGATTTTCTTTCAGATACCGTGTCCGGTCTGCCATCAGTTCAAAATACATATCAGATGCTTGTGTACAGTTAAAATCGTGCATGAGCTTTCCAAGATTGGATTCACCCCGGTATTCCCCATTCACATACAGAATATGTTCCCCATCTTCAAAGGATTTACCCGTGGCAAGGTCGATCCTCTCAATCGGATAGAGCGGCTCACCCTTTCCGTAAAAATCTTTCTCGGTAATGAAAATTGTATAGGTGTCCGGCAATTCTTTAAATTCCTGCCCGGAATGGAGGTTCTCTACATCCATCATGCTGGAATGGTATCTTGCCCGGTATGGGTCTGCCCCCTTTTCCTGCCTTTGGATTTCAAGATCGTATCTTTTCCCGGCTAAATCTTTTCCATATGCGTCCAGGCAGATAGAGCGTGCCCCAGCCAGTCTTTTCATGTCCTTCTGTGTTTCGCAGTCAGTGATAATCAAATCCTGCTTACCTGTGATAATGCGTAACACAAATTCTGCCAGTGGAATATTATCTTTGAACAGGCAGCGCATAAAATCATCATCGATAGGCCGTAAGTCACACAGGCGCTGTAAATCCTTCTGGTGCTGTTGTTCTGTCGCTGTCAATATCCCCACCTGCCTTCCCTTTCGTTTTCGTAGTTCCATACTACCACAAACCTCCTGATTTTACAAGCCGGGAACAGGCTGATGATCTGCTCCTCCGTTCTTATCGCAGGCTCATTCACTGTTCCCACTCCCCTTCCCGTTATATTCAGAAAGGAAAAGCCCCGCAACCGCCAAAACCGTCCCCATAACGGAAACCCACATCACCGGCTCCTTCAGCACCAGCACGGAGGTCACCACCGTTATGACGGGAACCATGTAAATATAGACACTGGTCTTGACTGCACCAAGCACTTTTACCGCAAGGTTCCATGTGACAAAGCAGAGTGCGGACGCCCCCAGCCCAAGATACAGGATATTGAGCAGATGTGTCATATCCGCAAACCGTTCCAGCCCCATTTCAAAATCAAAAAGGAATAATGCCGGAACCATAAACAAAATCCCATAAAAGAATGTCCTCCTTGTGGTGAGTACGATCGGGTAGCCAAAGCTGCTGATCTTCCTTGTCAGTATGGAATAGCACGCCCACACAAAAGC
>CAJUMM010000023.1 GCA_910586955.1 uncultured Lachnospiraceae bacterium
CCCTTTCCGTTTCACATCCTCAAGCCGGCTGCCTTCCCCCACAGAATCCTCTTTCAGTTCCGATAGAGCACGGCAGCAGCACCGGTTCGCCTCCAAAAGCTCCCAGGGAAAGCACACCTGTATCACGGGACGGAGGCAGGGCTGCACCCAAAGCTCCATTCCCCGCTGCACCAGCTGCCCAAGGGCGCTCTCTAGATAGTACTGCCTGTCCGGCATCTGCCCGCAGTTGATCTTTCCGGCGCCTCTCTCCGCAAAGGCCAGAGCCTTTATCCACTCCTCACCCAGCACGCATACGCCGAAGATTCTTGTGTCCGCATAGTGATCCCGGGGATGTCCGTACACCGCATACACCCTGCCGCTCTCCGGCCGTGCACCGAAACCGCTTTCCTGCTCCCTCCAGGGTCTTCCCAGAACTGCAGACTCGCCTCTCTCCAGATAAGCCAAAAGCCCGCAGAGATCCCTCTCTTCCAGATAAACATCCCCGTACATTACCAAAGCTCCCCCTGCAATTCCAAGCCCGGACACCTGGAGAAAGATTTCCTCCTGCATTTCCGCAAATACACAGGCATGTTGATCCGCAATGCGTCTGAATACCCCGCTCTTCCCGCCCAGCACATAAATATGCTGAAAGCCCTGTTTTTTCAACATATGGATGCTGCGCTCCAGGAGAGACTCGTTTCCCACCGGGAGGAGGCTGTTCCCTTCCTCCCGGACAAAAGGAAAAATTCTGTTGTCAGCCCCACTGCATAAAATGACGGCTGTTTTATTTCCAGTATCCATAATACTTATCAAACAGGGCATCGTTGTAAGCATCCGCTCCGTCTACATTGGAGCTCTTAAATACCGGCGGCTGTATGCCCTTCTGCACCAGATTGTGAATGGTCTGGGCAATCAGGGCCTGTGCAAGGGCAATCCCGATAGAATCGCTTGTGGGACCTGTGGGCACGTCAAAGCCTTCAATATAGAATCCTGCGTCGCCTTTACATGCCCCGTTATCCAGCACTACATCGGCAATCTCGTAGAGCTTTTTCCCGCTCTTGTGGCGGGAATCCGTGTTCCGGGAATGCTCCAGAGAGGTCATGGCAATGACCTTGCAGCCCCGTTCCTTTGCGCCGAGAGCCATCTCCACAGGCACTGCATTCCTTCCCGAATTGGAAATTACCATAACCGTATCCTTCTCATCTGCCTTATACAGATTCAGCATGGCCTCCGCATAGCCTTCCAGCCGCTCCAGATAGGTACTTTTGTTTGGCATCTCGTGAAGCATCAGCTCCGGCGGCAGAATTGCTTTTACGTAGGCCAGTCCGCCGGCACGGATATAGATTTCCTCAGCCACCATATGGGAATGGCCGGATCCGAACACATAGAACCTGCCGCCCTTTTGACAGGACTCCGCCACCATCTCCGCCGCTTTCTCCAGGGCCTCCTCCTGGGTAGCAATGGTCTTTTTCAAAATCTCTTCCACATGTAATAAATAATCTGCCGCAATACTCATTTCTCATTCCTCCATTCCTGAATCTCATTTTTAACCAGTTCCATCATCCGCTCCGCTTCGCCCTCCGCAAAGGGACTGCTCAACGCCTCATAGTATCTCTGCCGATATGCGTTCCTGTCTGCGAAATACATAAGATAGCCGTTGGCATAGCCGATAAAGTGGGTCTGTTCATCCTGCAAGGGATTGCTCAGCTGTGAAAACAGCTCTCCCGGAACCGCAACAAAAACGTCCTCGTTTATCCGGCAGAAATTCAGCTCCACCTCGTACTCCGTCTGGCCGTCATAATTCTGCGCATAGCGCAGATCCGCATCCGCTCCCTCTATCATGTTCTCCAGCAGCCGCTTTTCCACAGGGGAGACGCCTTTCCTTATCCCCTCCTCATACTCCTGTTTCCGCCTGGAAAGCGTTTCCCGGGCTTCCTGGAGGGAAACCGCCTCCTTTGTGCGGAGCTTCACGTTCTTCTGCCGGACCCGGATCCTCTCTATCTCCCAGGGAACCTTTTTCTCCAAAAGCCTATGACAGCTATCTCCCAGCAGCTTTCCGCACCGCTCCACTTCGTCAAAACCGCTGCCCTTTCTTGTAAAGCGGGTGGAAATATCGCCGCAGCTGCCGTTGAGAAAAAGAACCATCTCATACCCTTCCGCCTTAAGATGCCTTTGCAAAGCTCCCGGAAAATCTGCACTGCAAAGATGATTATCCTCATGAAGCACCGTGGGATGGCAGGCAAAATTCACCAGCATCATCTTCTTCTGCCCGGACCAAACCTCAAAACACAATAGAGAATCATTCCCCTTCAAGCTTTCGTCGTCCCGGTTGCTCCCCAGTCCGGAGCACCTCCCATACATGCGGAAAAGCCTGCCCTCCTGCATATTCTCCAGGGCTTCCGTGATACATTCCCCGGTGGCGGCGGCAATATCCCCGATAAGGGCCTCATCTATATCCCCCAGCAGTTCCCGGGCGCCCCTTAGATATCCCTGTCTTGTCTCCAAAATTCCTCCCGGACCGGAATGGGTATGGATGGCGGCAACCAGCACATTTTCCCTTGGGATTCCCTGTTCCTTTAGAGAAGCTGCCGCCCGTTCTATCAGCAGGCTGTCCACAGCCAGCAGATCGTAGGAAATACATCCGTACACCCTGCCATCCACCGAAAGGAAAAGCGTCTTCACATAGATATCGTCATGCACACCCTCCATTTCCCGCACAGCGGCATAGCCGGACAGTGTGCAGGGCCTTTGGGGCGTAATCTTTTTCTTTGCAAATCCTGCTTTCAAAGCGTTCTTCCTCCTGTCTCGAAATTTAAAACCTTTCAAATGTTTCTTTTAGAAATCTTCGTCCATAGCAGAATCCAATGGATCCTTTTCTGTTTCCCCCGGAGCATTCATCCTTTTCACACTTTCCTTCCCGCTCTCCAGAAGCAGCTTCACACATCCCTCCAGTCCGGCTCCCTCCTCCCATAAAAGGGCCTCCAGAAGCATAGCAAGATTCATACCGGCCAGCACAATCACATTTTCATGCTTATTTGCCAGCTTCACTGCTGTATTACAGGGGGTCCCTCCCGGTATATCGCAAAGAACAAGGGTCCCTTCCCCTCCCTTCTTGGTGTGAAGCAGTTCTTCCATCCGAAGGTAAAAGTCCTCCGGACCGTCCTCCTCTTCAAGCGTCAGCGCAGCCGCATTTTCCTTTCTTCCATAAAGCATGGCGGCAGAGGCAAGCATTGCCTCTGCCATGGGACCATGGCTTGTCAAAATCATCCGAATCATCTTATCTCCCTTTAAAATAGACCCACTACTGCGCCCAGAATGGCAAGGGCAATCACAAGAAACAATACTTTCGTCGTTGACACGCCTTTCTTAATCAGTTTATATACGCCCAGGGTCACAAGCAGCGGAACCAGATTGGGCATCACTCCGTCAAAAATTGCCTGAAGAGTCATTGCCTGCTCCCCCTCTCCAACCACGAAACCAAGGGGCACCGATACCATGGTAGCCGTCATAACCCCCAAAACCATCAGGCCTACCAGGGTTGCACCTTCACTCAGCCGCTGCATCATACTGCTGCCGGATATTTTATCAACAAATCCGCTGCCGAAATGGTATCCGTATTTCAGGCCAAACCAGCGGGTTCCCAGGTTCAGTATATTAAATAGAAGAAGAAATACAATGGGGCCTAAAATATTTCCTCCCTGGGAAAGGGAAACGCCGATACCCGCACAGATGGGGAACCAGGTAAACCAGAAGAAAGAATCTCCGATTCCGGCCAAAGGTCCCATCATTGCCACCTTCGTGGCGCTGATTGCATTTCCGTCCACCGTGTGATCTTGGGCAAGCTTTTCTTCCATGGCTACGGATACTCCCATAATCGGCATTGCCATATAGGGATGGGTGTTAAAAAATTCCAGGTTACGGATTACGGATTCCTTAAGTCCTTCCGGATCATCCTGATGTATTTTTTTCAGTGCCGGCAGAATACTAAAGCAATAGCCAAGAGCCTGCATACGCTCATAATTCCAGGAAAACTGCATCCCGATCCCCCGCCGGCAAATGCGTGCCAAATCTTTTTTCGTTATTTTCTGTTCAGACATATTCTACCTCTCTTCCATCAGTGAATCAAGCTCATCGGGAGCCGATGCCATCTTTTGTTCCCCAATGTCCGCCGTTTTGCCTTTTTTGTAGTAATCCAGAACAAGCGCAATGCAAACTGCAACCATGGTAATGCCTACCGTAGAAAAGCCGCCGAAGGTCGCCAGTGCAAATCCGATAAAGAAAAACGGGAATAGATGCGGAATGTTAAGCATAGTCAGCAGCATTCCGAAACCTACGGCCGGAAGAAGGCCTCCTGATACTTCCAGTCCTCTCAGAACCGCTTCCGGGATAACTGCAATGAAAGACTCCACAGCCCCTACTCCAAAATAAATCGCTGGAAATACCAGAACCGATACCCTGACAAAGTGCACAAGAATGCCGGCATAATGGGCCATTTCCAGCTTGCGGTATTCTCCCTTTGACGCAAATCCGTCCGCCATATGGATAAAGACCGTGGTAAAGGTCCGTCCGAATATATCCAGAGCCTGGGCACCTATGGCAACCGGAACCGCCAGAGCCAGGGCAATTTCCGTCCCCTGGCCGCTCAGAATCGCAAAGGCCGTGGCCACCACGGAACCGATGGTCTGATCCGGCGGAACTGCGGCTCCCACGCCGCCGATCCCCATAAATATCAGCTGCAGGGATGCGCCTACTATAATCCCCTGGGTCATATCTCCCAACAGAAGCCCGGTTAAGGCTCCGGCAACCAGGGGGCGGGAAAACCCAAAATGCCCGTTCATATATTCAATAGACAAAACCGATGCCAAAACACTGACTAATAATGCCTCTACTAACATAAATCATATCCCTCCTTTACTTCTCTAGCAGTGACAGCACATCCAGGGAATCATCTCCCGTAAGCTGCCGATGTTCGATTTTGATACCCATTTCCGCCATCTTTCTTATAAGCTCTTCCTCTTCCCGGCTCAGGGACAAGGCCTTGGAAATCTGCCTTCTCCCTTCCTTAAACCGCATTCCTCCAAGATTCAGGGTTTCCATCTGAAAGCCTTTTCTGGCCATATCATAAGGCGCATGCACATTTTCAAATACCAGCATGACACGGTATTTGTCGAGAATCCCCTTTTGGTACCGCTCCAAAAAACCGTTGATACTCAGGGCATATACCCGTGTATCCGCCGGAGCAGACATTTTCAAAATGGATTTCTGCATCTCATCCTTTGCAATGCGGTCATCTACTACCACTACAACTTCTACATGCAGTCCCCGGATCCAGCTGGTGGCAACCTGCCCATGAATCAGCCGGTCATCTACCCTCGCATTTACGATTGCCATATGTTTTCCTCCTTCAAATGTAAGACAAACCTTTCCGTAATCAATTTGGGATTTGTCACGGCAGTCCCTACCACAATGGCATCGGCACCGCTCTTAAAACATTGAAGCGCATCTTCCCTGCTCCATATCCTTCCTTCGCAGATTACAAAACAGGAAAGCCGGCTGCTGCATTTTTTCACCATTTCATAATCGGGCCCTTCTGTTCTCCTGCTAAAGGGCGTATAGCCGCACAGAGTGGTAGAAACGATGTCTGCGCCTGCTTCGACAGCCTTTTCCGCCTCCTCAAAGGTAGAACAATCCGCCATCAGGACCATGTGCGGATGCTCACTTTTCACCATCCGGATCGTTTCATATCCGTACATGCCCAGATGATTTTTCTGAAAAGTCGCATCCAGAGCCACAATATCGGCCCCGGCCTCCTTAAGCGCCAGGGCGGACTCCATATCCGGTGTAATGTACACGCCGCATCCTTCCCTTTTCTGCTTCCAAATCCCAATCACAGGCACATCTGGAAAATGCTTTTTCACCAGTTTTACATATTCCGGAGAATTTAACCGAAACCCTGCGCATCCGCCCAAATATGCGGCATTGGCCATTGCCAGCATATCTGCTGCCGTATGAAACGTCCGTTCATCGTATCCCTGACAGGAAACAAGCATACGATACCTGATCTGTTCCAACACAGAATTCATTTTATTCCCTCCTTGTATTTATTATAAGAGCTCTTATTTAACCTGATTATACAACATGTATATACATGTTGTAAATACCAATTTTGCTCTTTATGAAAAAAATGATTTAAATTGTTTTAACCAAGATCTTCTGCTATAATATTTTCACAAGATTTTACGCCTGGGTAATAAGGAAAGGAATGGCTGTATATGGAAAATAAGTGTGACGCCGTCAAAAATTATATTCTTGACAAAATACACAGAAAAATATATTGTCCCGGACAGATGATAGATTCCGAAGCCGATCTGGCAAAGAAACTGGAGGTCTCAAGAATGACCGTCCGCAAAGCCCTGGATATCTTAACCCAGGAGGGTCTTGTCTTCAAAGAAAAAGGGCGGGGCACCTTTGTAGCCAGACAGCCCAGGTATGCCGAATTTCAGTACGGCGTAGGCTTCGCGCGGGAAGCCCGGAAAAGGGGAATCGTCCCCTCCACCAGAAATGTCTCTCTCAAATTGTGCACCGCAGATAAAACCGTAATGGAAAAGATGAACCTGGAACCCGGAGACAAAGTATGGCATGTAACCCGGGTCCGCTGCGCAGACGGCGTTCCCGTTGCATACGTAAACGAATATTACAATTATCTCCACTGTGAAGACTTAAATGAAGAGATCGTGTATACCTCCATCTACAATCATCTGGAAAAGAAAGGGATCTCTTTCGCATTCCTTGATCAGAAACTGGAGGCTGTGGCCTGTCCCGAATATATTGCCCGTTCCCTGGAAATCGAACCGGGGTTTCCCGTGATCCTTATGTCATTAACTGTCTACATGAAAAACGGAATCCCTTTCAACTTTGGCTGCCAGTATTACCGCACCGACAAATTCACCTTAATCCAGTCCGTCTATAACCGGGAGCTCTGATTTTCTCCTGGAATAAACACACCCGCAGTAATTCTGGCGGTACAGCCCGTATTCCGCCGAAAGCTGGATGGACCTTTTATAACCATCCCTCTTCTTAAAATCGCTGTTCAGATAAGGAACTCCGTAGGCCTTGGCCAGCTGCTCCCCAATCTCGTTCAGCTTGTCCGCATTCTTTAAAGGACTGATGGAGAGGGTGGTGGTAAAATAGTCAAAACCGCAGGCCCGGGCCATCTGGGCCGCTTCCTCCAGGCGCAGGCGGTAACAGCGGAAGCACCGTTCTCCCCCTTCCGGGACATCCTCCAGCCCTTTTGCCATCTCCAGAAAGCGCTCCGGCTCATAAGGCCCCTCCAGGAAAGATATCCGGTTCTTCACCGGAAGCCGCTTCATAAAGTCTTCCTGCTCCGCCACTCTTTTCTCATACTCTTCCCGGGGAAAAATATTTGGGTTGTAATAAAACACTGTAATGGAAAAATACTCCGAAAGATATTCCAGCACATAGCTGCTGCAGGGTGCACAGCAGCTGTGCAGCAACAATCTGGGCGTCCTGCCTTCCTCTTTCAATTTTTCCAAAACCCTGTCCAGTTCCCGCTGATAGTTTCTCTGATTCATCACTTCCAAGCTCCCCTCTTAAAAGCCTCCCTTTTCCCGGGAGGCCTTTTCTGCTGTCAATCAGAACCCAGATATTCTTCCAGGCAGATTCCCCGCTCCATAATCTCCTTGGCTGCCTCCTCGCCTACGTAACGGTAATGCCAGGGCTCAAAAATAATCCCGGTAATCTCTGTCTTGTCCGTAGGGTAGCGCAGGATAAAGCCGTATTTCCAGCAGTTCTCTTCCAGCCACCTGGCCTCTTCCGTATCCGCCTGCTTTTCATCCAGAATCTGGTAATCCCTGGCCACAATATCCACAGCCAGTCCCAGGTTGTGCTCGCTGGTGCCCGGATAAGCCACCGCAGTAGCCGCTTCTTTGCGGGCCTCGGTTTCCCCGTATCCCTGGGCCATCAGATCCCGCACCTGCTGTTCAAAGAGATTCGTCTGCTTCTCTATGGTACGATACGCCGAGCAGACCCAGAAGTCAAGTCCTTCTTTTCTCCCGTCCGCCAGCATCTTCTGCAAATACTCCACCGCCCGGGCATCAAAATAGTAATTGTTCTCAATTTCTTCCAAAGGCGGTTCGTATCCTTCCTCCACAGCATGGTTCCGGTTCACCAGGACCATCTTCCAGGAATCCTCCTGCCTGCCTCCCAAAATATCCTGGGATGTCAAAAGGTTTCCGGCACTGCCGTTTTCCTGCATTTCCGAATCCCCTAAGCCAAGCTCCTCCTTAAAATCGGAATTTACCAAATCCAGAGCCGGGTCTTTCGCAAATACAA
The DNA here is from genome assembly GCA_910586955.1 of uncultured Lachnospiraceae bacterium. Classification (GTDB taxonomy): domain Bacteria; phylum Bacillota; class Clostridia; order Lachnospirales; family Lachnospiraceae; genus Laedolimicola. The sequence goes on from CAJUMM010000023.1 coordinate 8,332, forward strand.
TCCTTCCAAACAAAACACCCAACAGGAAGGTAAAGGCACAAAATCCGAATACTTTTCTCCGCAGCTCCCGCTGCCGTCTCCTTCTTGATTTTCTGATTTCCTGTTCTCTTTCTTCGATTCTACGCATTTATCATCACCTCTTGAAATCCATCATAGAGGCCCTTTGCATCATAAAAGCATCAGTTTCGATAGTTTTTTTAATTACGGAAAAATATTGATAACCTCCTCCTGGCCGGAGTGAAAATGATATTCCGTCTCCCCGCCATCATCCGTTAAAAGAGCCTTTCTTCCTTCTCCCCATTCCAGGTCTGCAATCCCCCAGGCAGACAAGGTCTTCCAATAGGCCTCTTCCTCAGAATACCCTTTTTCCATCATTCTTTTCACTTCTTCCTGAAAGATCTGCTCCTCCTTGTCATTCATATAAAAGGGAAGCAGGCCAGGTCCCATATCCGTAACCCTGCAGCCAAGATACTCCCCCCATCCTTCCCCGGTTTCTTTGAGCTCTTCCTGGCTTAAAGCATCAACACTCTCCATCACTACCGTATTTGCACTTGTTTCCCCATCCACAACATCCGTATACACGCCGTAAATTTTCCGTCTTCTCTGGGAAATGCTGATAATTTTTCCAGACTCGTCATCCAGCTGGAAGTCCAGCTGATAATTTTCCGTAACCGCTTCCCCATACCACAGCATCATGGATTTTTCCGTATCCTCCAGATCTACGAAAAAGGACACGGACGCATCCAGGAAGGACAGGGATTTCAGATCCATGTCTTTGAGAATCCCCTGCTTTGCCAGAATCCGGATTTCTCCCAGGACCTGGGCTTTGATGGTCTCCTGGGTAAAATTCTTTCCGTTTAACAGTACCAGCGTATCTACTCCCTCCCGTTCCGTATCCAGAAGGGAAAGCCTCTGGGTCAGCGTCATAGAGACCTGCTCCCGCAGAACCACCTCCTGTACTTCCTCCGTCTGGCTGGTGCCAATCTTCCGGCGGTCCTGCCACTCCATCATCCGGGGCGGCAGAAACAGGCTTCCCGCCAGAAGCACCGCCAAAAGAATCCCTGCAATCCCATATCTTTTCATACCAAACCTCCCTTGGGAAGAAAAATACGGACCATGGTTCCCTTACCCGGAATACTCCTAAATTTCATGGTCCCCTCATGGCGTTTCACAATCTCCGCACAGATGGCAAGCCCCAGCCCCGCTCCCCCCTGCTGCCTGGATCTGGATTTGTCTACCATATAGAAAGCCTCCGTGATCCGGGATAGCTCTTCTTTGGGAATCCCTTTTCCCGTATCCCGCACATAGAGAGCGAAGCCCTCCTCCTCCTTCCGGCCCAGAAGGTACAGGGTTCCCTCCCCGTCTATGGCCTTCCGGCCGTTGTCCAGGAGATTTAAAAGCACGGTTTTCATCAAATCCGGCTCCAGAAGAAGCTGCTCGTCCTCCATCACTACCTTCAGGACAATTCCCGCCTTCTTTAGGCTGGGCTGCAGCATTCCCCGGATATCCTCCGCCATCCAGCGGATTTTCACCGGACGCAGCTCCAGCTCCTGGTTCTTCACCACCATCAAATCCAGCAGCTTAAAGGAGAGGGCTTCCAGACGCTTTCCTTCCTTAAAAATGTAGTTGGCCGCCTGGAACTGTTCCTCCTGGGTCACCTGGTGGGTCCGCAGCATATCCGCATAACCGATCATGGAAGTCAAAGGAGTCTTCAGTTCATGGGCAAAACTTCCGATAAAATCCTCCTGCCGCCTGGCTGCATCCTCCAGCTCCTGGAACTGCCGTTCCAGGTTATCAGCCATATGGTTGAAATCCGCTGCCAGATCCCCAATCTCATCCCCGCTCTCCACCCGGGCCCTGGCGCTCAAATTTCCTCCGGCAATCCGCTTAGCCGATCGGGAAAGACGCCTAAGAGGCCTAAGAAGCCACACTGCCATGAGATAGCAGAAGACACTCTGGGCCGCCAATAGCCCCAGCATCCACTGCCGGTAAATGCCGTACTGGGATTCCCGGTCCGCAAATACCTCCGTTATATCCCGGACACTTTCCAGATACAGGTTCTCCCCATTCTCCAGGCAGACCATGCTGGCCGTCCACACTTCGTATCCTTCTTCCGTCATCTGCAGCATATGGCTCCGGCTCGTTCCCGTCACATTCTCCAAAAGGGTCTCCTCCGCCTCCCCTGCAAACCCCTTCCCCGTTCTGGTATTGTCATAGAGCACTTTCCTGTCCGGACCCAGAATCCGTATTTTCAGGGCGCTGTCCGTCATTCCGCTTACCATATTCTCCGCTGTCCGGCGGATATTTTCTTCACTTAACTCCGTCCCCTGGACACTGGTATTCCAGTAGGCCACAAAAGAATACTGCAGCATCCGGTTCTCCTCCCCGGCATTTAGTATCTCCCGATCATAGGTAGACTGAAATAAGGCGGATATCAGAACATATCCGCCGATACTAAAAATAATCAGACTGAGCAGAATCGTTGAAAAACAGATTTTCCAGGAAAATTTCATCCGTCCCTATCCCTCCAGGCGGTATCCTACTTTGTAGACCGTCACAATCTTGTCCTCCCAGCCAATCTTTTTGCGCATTCTCTGTACATGGAGATCCACCGTGCGGCTGTCGCCCATATACTCGCCGCCCCAGATCCGCTCGTAGATGGTCTCCCGGTAAAGGGCAATATTCTTATTGCGCACAAACAGGAGCAGAAGTTCAAATTCTTTCTTTGTGAGGTTAATGGATACGCCCTCCTTTTTTACTGTCCGGGAGGCCGTATCAATCACCAGATTATCCACCGTGAGAATATTCTCCGTCTTGTGATAGCGCCGCAGCACCGTCTCCACCCGGGCCAGAAGCTCAATGATCTCAAAGGGCTTGGTGAGATAATCATCGGCTCCCAGCTTCAGCCCTTTCACCCGGTCCGTTACCGAGGCCTTGGCAGTCAGAAAAATCACCGGAATCTCCAAAGGAGCAATGTAGCTCATAAGCTCATAGCCATCCACTTTTGGAAGCATCACGTCCAGCAGAATCAAATCATAAGTATTTCTATCCAGGGCGTCTGCAGCCGCCATGCCGTCAAACACACAGTCACAGGCATAACCCGCTTTCCGCAGGTTTACAGCTATCAGGTTGGAGATTGGTTTCTCGTCTTCTACTACTAAAATCTGTATCATAGTCTTTTCCTCAGGATGTCTCTTTTCTCTCTATGGTTCCAGACTATACCATATAACAAAAGTGTATCATATTTGCATCAAAATTGCACCATTCCCACAGGAAGTCATAAAATACAGTATATCACCACGGGAGGAATGTTTATGAATCCGTTACTGAAACTGGAAGATGTCAGCTACTCTTACCACGATGTAAACGGCGAGACCCTGGCCTTGTCCAACATTTCTTTTTCCCTGGAAACAGGTGAATTTCTTGCCATTGTGGGGCCAAGCGGCTGCGGCAAATCCACCCTGCTTTCGCTGATCTGCGGTCTTCTTCAGCCGGAAGAGGGAACCATCTCCTTCCAGGGAATGCCTCTGAAAGAAGCAGGGGCAAACATCGGTTACATGCTTCAGAAGGATCACCTCTTTGAATGGCGCACCGTCTACAGCAATGTCACTCTGGGACTGGAAATACAGAAAAAAATGACGCCGGATAGACTTTCCAACGTGGATTCCATGCTGAAAGCCTACGGCCTTTCCTCATTTAAGGAGGCCCGGCCTTCCCAGCTCTCCGGCGGAATGCGCCAGAGAGCCGCCCTTATACGCACCTTAGCCCTGGAACCGGATCTTCTGCTTCTGGATGAGCCTTTCTCCGCCCTGGATTACCAGACCCGGCTCTCCGTCTGCGACGACATCTCCGCCATTATCAAAAAAGAAGAAAAAACGGCCATCCTTGTGACTCACGACCTGTCCGAAGCCATCAGCATGGCCGATGAGGTTTTAGTTCTCTCCAGGCGGCCGGGATGCGTCCAGCGGCTTGTACCCATTTCCTTTGCCATGGAAAACCGCACCCCCATGGGATCCCGGAATGCACCGGAATTTAAAGAATATTTTAATCTTATATGGAAGGAGTTGAACACAGGTGGCTGAACCTTCTCTCGCCCAACAAAGCTTTCTGGAAAAGCGGAAACGGAAACTGCGGGCTATTACCTTTGCCCGCCTTCTTATTTTCCTCCTCTTCCTGCTTCTCTGGGAAATAAGCGCCAGAACCCACCTTATTGATGCTTTTATTTTCAGCAGTCCCTCCCGGGTCTTTCACATGTTTGTCTCCATGGTATCAGACCGCTCCGTCTTCCTGCATATAGGCAGTACCCTGGTGGAAACCCTGGTAAGCTTCCTGCTGGTCTTTGTCTTAAGCCTTCTGGCCGCCGTCTTGCTGTGGCTCTCCCACAGCCTGTCTAAGATCCTGGAACCTTACCTGGTGGTGTTAAACAGCCTGCCCAAATCTGCCCTGGCCCCTCTTCTCATTGTCTGGCTTGGAGCAAATATGAAAACCATCATTGTAGCCGGAATGTCCGTGGCTATTTTCGGAAGCATCCTGACCATCTACACAGGCTTTTCCGAGGTGGATCCGGAAAAAATCAAACTCATCTACACCCTGGGCGGCACCAAACGGAATGTCCTCTGGAAAGTAGTCCTTCCCAGCTCCATCCCGATCTTTATCAATACCATGAAGGTAAATATCGGGCTCTGCCTGGTAGGCGTGGTCATTGGAGAGTTTATCGGCAGCCGCCGGGGGCTTGGGTACCTGATTATCTACGGAAGCCAGGTCTTCCAGCTTGACATGGTGCTCATGTCCATCGTGATTCTCTGCATCATGGCTATGATCCTGTACCAGGGAATTAACCTGGCAGAGAAATACTGTCTGAAGCGGTTCTGAAAAGCACTTTCTGTGGGGGAACAAAAAACAGGAGATGCACAAGGCACCTCCTGGAATACATATCAAATATCTATTTTTCTCCGCCGGCATCCGGACTTATTCCTTCATTCAAAATCCTTTTATGTATCTTATCCTCTCTGTTTCAGGCGGAATCTCCTGGTCTGCTCCTGCAGAATCTTCACCTGATCGAACAGTTCGTTGCTGACAGCCGCCGATTCCTCGCTGCTGGCCGAGTTGGTCTGGACCACGGAAGAGATCTGGCTGATTCCGTCCGTCACCTGGGCGATGGAAGTAGCCTCCCGCTCTACGGCCTCGGCAATCACGCGAATCTCTTTGTTGGACTGCATCACCAGCTCCAGGGTCTGTTTCAGTGTCTGGGACACCTCGCTCACAATCCTGCTGCCCCGCTCTGCCGCCTGAACGGAATTTTCAATAAGTTCCTTAGTAGCTTTCGCCGCCTGATCCGACTGGGTAGCAAGACTGCGGACCTCACTGGATACCACTGCAAACCCTTTGCCCGCTGCACCTGCACGGGCAGCCTCCACGGCCGCATTCAAGGCCAGGATATTGGTCTGGAAGGCAATATTTTCAATGGTAGCAATAATCTTGCCAATCTCACTGGATGCAGCCGAAATATCTTCCATAGCTGCTACCATATCTTCCATCTGATGGCTGCTCAAGGTAACCTGATCCCCTGTGAGACGTGCATTTTCCTGGGCGTGAGCCGCGGTCTTTACGTTCTCCTCCGCTCCCTTGGAAAGTTCGTCCAGAGTAGCATAGAGCTGTTCCACCGCACTGGCCTGCTGGGTAGCTCCCTGGGCCAGAGCCTGGGCACCGCCGGAAAGCTGGGCTGCATTTCCCGACACTTTCTGCTCTGCATGGCCGATATTGGCAAGCACCGAAGACATGCTGGAGGTAAAGCTGGACAGGGATTCCTCAATGGAACGGAAATCACCGATATAAGGCTCTCCCACTTCCACATCAAAATTGCCCATGGAAAGCTGGCCCATCATACGGTTGATATCCTCTACATAACTGCGGATACGCCCCATGGATTTCTCCAAGGTCTCTGCCAAATCTCCCATCTCGTCATTCTGCTTGTAATTCAAATCCAGATCCAGCAGCCCTTCCTGAAGAGGCCTGCTCTTCTGGGTGATCATCAGAATCGGCTTCACGATTCTGCGGACCACGTAGAGTACCAGGCTGATAAGGCAGATCAAGGCAAGGGAAAGGCCTACAATGGAGGTAATGTGCATAATCACGATTGTCCTCTGCATCTGGACTATACTTTCATTGCTCAAAGCAGTCCCCTGTTCCACTACTTCGTCCAAAAGTCCTACCAGAACGTTTAAATTGGACTGAATGGTATCCTGATAATAGGCTTGCGCCTGCTCCGGATTGTCTTCTAACATATCCAGTACCAGAGTCGCAGACTCATGTAGCTCCTTATGCAGGGGCTCCAGCTGCTTGCGCAGGCTTACAATCTTCGAATCCTCCGTACCTGCTTCCCCATATAGCCATTTCCCTAAAACACAGGTGGTGGGATCAATACTTCCGGTAAATTCCGTACCGGCATACAGCGCATTGCTCAGATTGCCGGACCACTTATAATGTGCTGTCTCTGCCTTCTGTGCTTTGTCAAGCACCGCAGCCGCCTGGGCACTGACATCCTGTGTGTGTTCAATGTTGAGAATATTGATGGTCATCATTACACTGAACAGGACCACGGAAGCGAGTGCGGCAGCCACTCGGATCCCAACCATCTTTTTGATGCTTTTACGCATGGTGCATACCTTCCTTTTCTAATTTTCGTCCTATTTTGGGATAAGGTGAAAAACAACCTAAACCTAACATTTCCAGTATACCACAGATCCCTTCCTGTTTTCAACACTTTCCGGATGCTTAAATTTTTCCTGTTATTTCCTCTATTCCTCCAAGCCCCGGAGAATTGCCATAATATAGGGCGCCCCAAAAACATTCAGGGATTTTGGCCCGGTAATCTCCTCCGGATTCTGCCGGATTTTCTCCAGCGCTTTTTGAAAAGTTGCCTTGGTAATCGATTTGGAACGCCGGTCCACGAACATCTCCCCACCGCGTATCTCATAAGTAAAGGGCAGATTTTTCGCCGTATAAAATAGCTGCTCCTGACGGCCCTCCAGTTCTTCCCATAGCATGTCAATCGTCATTGTCAGAATCCTGCTGTTCTCCATCCCCATTTCCAGGCACTCCTTTTTTGGCTGGCTCTCTTTTCGGTTTCCCTTCTTTCTTCCCGTATCTCTATCGTTACTTTTCCTATTATACACCTATAGGAAAGAAATTGCACCCTATATCTTTTCTAATATCATGATGTTGGAGGCAAAAGGTATTTTGACCCTGGTATCATATCATTCCTTCCAGAATTACCCTTTTCCATCTGCTTCTTTACTTCTTTTCCGGTATAGAAGAAAACCTCTCAAAAGCCCTGCCAGAGATGCCGCCAAAAGATACAGCCAGACAAGAGGACGGGCACCGTCTCCCGTAGGCGGAGTAACCAGGTCCCTTTCCCCAGGTTCATAAGCCGGCATTTCCTCCGTAAGCTCCCTGAGCTTTTTCATCCGCTCTACCTTCCTCTCAACCTTGTCCGCCTGCTCCGGTTCTGCCGTATTTACCACCTTATAGGCGGGCTCTGCCTCTCCCCTAGGGGCATACCCCCGCATCATCCGGAAAAACATCCGGGTTATGGTCTCCGCACGGTCACGGTGGGGGATCCCGTCCTGCTCCGCCTTAAGCTCAATCCGGTTTAACATCCCTCCCTGGGCCGACGGGTCTACCTTCACCAGGTATGCCGGGCAGATCTCATTTTCAAACCGGCCTTCCACCGTTCCGAAGAGTATCCGGAAGGAGGTGACATGCTTCTCCTTCTTAAGCAGCTCCTCCGGCACCTCCAGGTGGTGGTTGGTCCTGGTATCAAGGCCTTCCTCCCAGAGCGCCCAGTCCTTACTTTCGTTGGTCCGGTATTCTACCCGGTAGGTCAATTCCTGGTTGTAGGTTCCCGTCCACAGCTCTGTCAGCCACACCTGCTCCGGCAGGCTGTCCGTCAGGGTGAAATGATCAAGCTTCACATCCGTGTTGTTCCGCACGGTGTCCACCGTATTCTTGTACACGTCCCCGGCCTGGGTCAGGGAAATGGTGGATTTCTCCACCTGGACCTTCTGCACGTCGTCCAGCATTTCTGCCCTCTGGATTTCCCCGGTGTCCTTTACCTCAAATACCACGTCCTCCGCATAACCATAGCCATAGGGAGCTTCCCGCTCCACCAGACGGTATGTACCCACGGGCAGCTTTTCAATGTAATGGGGCTCTTCTTCACTGATCCAGTCCTCCAGAAGCTCCCCCTTCTCATTGTAGAGCTCCAGAAGGGCTCCCGGCAGCTCCTCCTTGGTGGTAATGTCTTTCTTGCTGATCTGCACTTTCGTCACATCGTCCAGCATTACCAGCAGGTCTTCCTGGCAGCGTTTCCACTCCTCTCCCTCAAGGACATACATGCCGGCAGCTTCCAGGAGGTTTCCTTCCGCATCCCGTTCCTGCACCAGGCGGAACAAGAGGTCTTCCGCAGTCACATACCCATCCGCAGGCTTCCGCTCTCTAAGGAGATAGGCCCGGCCCAGCTTCAGGCCCCGGAGCTCATACGAGGTGTTCCCGGAAATCCAGGCCTCCTTTTTCGCCATCACATAGGAATCACCCTTCTTAAGAAGCTCTCCCTTTTCATTCACTCCAATCTCATAGAGTTCCAGGGAGGCTCCCGGCAGCTCCTTCCGGTTCGTCAGATCCTGCTTGGAAATCCGGGCCGTAGTCTTGATATTTCCAAACTCCGCCCGGTGGCGCTGGATTTCCTTGTCCTGTCCGCCTTTTTCTCCCGTATAGCTTCCGTCTATGGAAACATCTTCCGGTGCGGTGAGGTACCCAAGAGGGGCCTCCAGCTCCCGGACATAATACCTCCCTAAGGGCAGGTCCGGTTCGAAGGACGCTTTTCCCACCTCATCCGTCATGCAGGTGGCTATCAGGGTATCTTTGCCTATAAGGACTTCCGGCGTGTCCCGGACCACCCATTTCCCGGCTTCCTGGCTGTATTCAATGTTCGTGTAAATATCCTCCGCCCCATAGAGGCCGTAGACGGCCCCTGCCAGGGCTTCCCCGGATTCTCCATCTTTCTTGGATACGGAGATTTCTAATTTCTGCCGCCGGTTCTCGTAGTCTGCACTGTGAAAGTCAAAATTTACGGTCTGCTCCTGGGGCGTGATCTCAAAAAAGGTTTCTTTCGTATTTAAAACGAAGCCCGGACCCGCCACAGTCTCCACCAGCTTGTATTTTCCGATGTACAGGCCGGAAGCGTAGCCCCAGCCATTCCGGTCGGTGGTGATTGTGGAAACCACATCCCCCTTGTGATAGATCCGGTAGTCTTCCGGATTTACCTGGTACCGGTCAAACAAGGCCTTGTCAAGCTCCTGGGTGTAGATATCTTCCGCCGCAATCACCTGGAACTGCGCCCCCTCTACGGGAGCGTCCTCATAGGAAAAGATGAGATCCGGTTCCCCGGAAATTTCCTCCAGTTTCAGATACCGGAAGGGTTCTCCCTTTAACTTCTCCAAAAGGGTTACGCCGCCCTTTCCGGCCTCCGATACCTGTTCCCCATGCTTGTAAACTTCAATAATCCCTTTCTGTTCCTGGTTCTTCTGGAGCACCGTCACCGTCAGGTTTCCATAAGCATCCTTCAAAGCGTATTTGTTAGTCCCCATCTGGCCGTCCGGGTACACGGAGCCATTATTGATGGTGAAAACCGTCTTCTCTTTGGGAGCGTCCAGGATCTCATAACCGTTCACCCGCCCGGATCCGGTATCCACCACCGCCTGTTCGCTTCCGTTTACCACGTAGCCTTCCGGAGCCGTCAGCTCCTCCAGCTCGTAGGTGCCGATGGGAAGCTCCTGGGGCAGGGTAATGTAGCAATCCAAGATTTTTCCGCCCATGCGGAGAAAAGAGGTGGTAAAGGGATGCTCCGCCGTCCCCGTCAGCTCCTTGGTCCCAGGGGCATAGTAGCTTAGATAGCCCTGTCCATCATAGTACCAGTTCAGGGCCTTTAAGCTCTCCTGGCTTAACTCCAGGGTCCGGCAACGCAGCCGGTACCGGGCTCCTTCCTTTAACACTGTTCCCCGCACCACTTCCTCCGGGGAAATGTAAGCTCCCGGCTGGACTAAAAACTCTTCGTCTGCCTTCACCACCCTAAGATAGGTTTCCGTAATGGTGTTGTTGATAATGCGCTGCTTCTGGGGGATGCGGCCTTCCCGGTCCTTGGTGTCCTTATGATCCCCGTAGCGGATGCCCTCCTCCGGGGTGTAGGTTTTCTCTGCCGTCTGCTTGGTGCTGTCCGTATAGAGGACGCCTCCGTCCCGGGTAATATACACAATGAAGGGCTTGGCCATGACATGATGCTCCGGGGTGGTTGTCTCTACCACCACATAGGTTCCGTAGGGCAGTTCCGGGGTCTCGATCCGGCCCTCCTTGTCGGTGAACATTTCCGCCACCTGGTACTTGTTTCCTTCCAGGGACGCAAGCCACTTCCGGTCCCCTTCCGTCCATTCCTCATGGTCCGTCCGCTTGTAAAGAGTTGCCCTTTCCTCCCCGCTGAAGTCGTAGTCGTAAAAAGCCATAATGTCGTCCGCACCCCAGGTTCCGTTTAAAGGCGTCATGCTCCCGTCCCGAACCTTAGAAAGCTCACTGATAAGATAAATCGAAAACCCGGCTCCCTCTATGGGCTGAAGCTCCGTCTGCCAGGCGTTGTCGGAGGTCTTCACAAACCGGATCCCCTGCTTGATCACATAGTCCCCGGAGTAAACGGTTTTGGAGGCGCTTCCGTCGTCTGCGGTGAGCTCATTATCCGCCTCCCCGGCGGTCTCATCCCGGACCTCCACCTTGACCATCTGATCCTTGTAGGTGAAGGTCACGTCATAGGAGGCCTCGTCCAGCATGTACCCTTCCGAGGGCTTGAGCTCCCGGATGTAATACTCCCCCAGCTCCAGGTCCCCGAACCGGGTCCTCCCCGGGGTGTCCTCATAGGCAAGGGTACCTCCCGAATTGGCAATGTGCCGGGTCCCGTCGGTGTTCAGCATATAGCCGTTTCCGTCATATTTGGGAGAACGCCCTATGGTCTGGGTCTGGATAAGCTGATCCTTCTTCCAGAGCACCCCGTCCCGGTTTACCACTCCGGTCTTTTTGTCCTGGTGGAGAATGTCTTTCTTAGCATAAATCCCGTAGACGGCGCCCTCCAGCGTGGCGTCCCCCTGAACAGAATCGCTTTCGGATTCCGTGTCGTATTTTACCAGCTCCACGGATCCCAACGTCCGCTCGTTGGTGACGGAAAAGCTGGCCGTCTCGTTTCCGGCAATGGATTGTTCCTTTTCATTGGCTGCCCATACATAGCCCGTAGGAGCCGTCACCTCCCGAATGCGGTAGGTATACCGGGTGGCGGCAAAGGCCGCAAGCTCCGCATTGACCTGGGCCACTGCCTCGTCCAAGGATTTGCACCCTGTGATCCCTGCCTGCTGTTCCGGGGAAAGCTGGTCATAATTCACGCAGTAGTCTGCGCTGGCGGAGGCGGACTTGCTGGTGGACCAGGAGGCGTTGCCATTGGCATCCGTGGTCACGGAGGCTACCTTGGAGCCGTTTTCGTAGATGTCGATGGTGCAGCCTTTTAAGCCTACTTTCGTCTGCCAGTCGGATTTCTTGACATTCACAGAGTAGGTGACGGTGATGGAGTCTTCGTAGTTGGCGAACTCGGGGTCTATGCCTTCGGGAGGCGGTGTGGGGTTATCAGGATCATAAGGAGTTGTCTCCGGTTTATCTTTCAAACTTGTCGGTTGTAGATTCGAATTTACAGGATAAAATATGTAATACGGTCTCGTATTTTGCAACGCAGTTTTATAATATACCCACACTTTTTCAAACAAAGCGTCCCGCTTGGCCTTGGACATATTTTCCGTCCCACCCATAGTAGAAGCCGCCCATACCTTCACATTGACCTCTTTATAGGAAGTGGAAGAACACAGTGCCCAGACCGCCACCTGAAGACAAGCGTAATCTTCCGCACTTAAGCTGTAGGAACCCAGCAGCATTGTCAAATAACCGATTGGACCGGATTTCTTTTCATAAGTTCCTTCTGCCGCATGATAGAGTGCCCCCGTACTAGCAGGTTTTCCAAAAGCCATACAGGCTCCCCGCACGCCTCCCAGGACCAGGTTGTGAATAGGGCCGTGGCCGATTCCTGTGAAGCCCGTGGGAACCAGGCGCAGGACTGCTACCTCCTTTCCTCCCTCTGTGCCATCATAAGTAACCGACACCCCGGCATTTGTCATAGCAACTCCTACAGCATAGAGAAGACTTTCGTAATGCTCCGGCTCCTCCTCCAGATAGGCCGCATAGAGCTCTGATTCCGTATCCTCCCGAAGCCACGCCGTAAACAATTCCTGCACGTCCTCCAGGGTCCAGCCGTCCCCATTTAGAGCCTGGAGATCTTCCGCCTCCAATCCTTCAAAGAGGGTTCCGGAAAAGAACTCTTCCGAAGAAACGCCGCTTTCCAGAACAGCTAGACATTCTTCCATGCTCTGATCCGTATAGCGGCTAGGATCCGGCTTTGCCTCCGGAATGGAATCCCTGCACATTTGAGCAATCTCCCGCTCATGGTCATGAAGAGCGTCCCACCAGGAATCCCCATACTGGAGAACGTCCTCAAAGCCTCCGGGAAGATAGCGATCCACCCATTCATAGGCTCCATCCAGATCCTCTTCCTCCCAGTGGAACAGGGTATCCTGAAAGGTGATTTCTACCTCCACATCCCCTTCCGGCATGACAAACTCATAGATATCTTCTTCCCCTTCTTTTTCCTGAAGCTCCACCGGTTCCTCACCGGAAACGGCAGAAATATCCGCCAGTTCCCACCACTCATAAGGGGAAACCAAAAGCTCTGCCGTATCACCAGGTTTCACCCCCTGGGTGAGAAGTTCCGCCTTGCCCCCTTCTTCCTTCCAAGACAAGCGCACGCCATAGTCACCGGAAAGCTCCTTTTCTTCTTCCCCGGTTTCCGGCTTCTCTGTTTCCTCCAGTTCTTCTGTGTCGCTATCCTCCTGCTTGGGTATTTCCCCTGCATCCGGCTTTTCGTCTTCCTGAATTTCCGTCTGCTCCGGAAGCGTCTCACTCTCCTGAACTTTCGTCTCTCCCGCCTCATTCGGCGTTTCCGTAACAACCGCTTCCTCCTTAGTAGCTTCTCCGACATTCGCCGCATAAGCATGGGAACCTGCCGTCTGCACCAGAAGCGCAGCCAGAAGGAGCACGGCTCCCATCCGTTTCAGCTTTTTCTTCCATTCCTTTTTCATAACAATCCTTTCCAGAGGCTTTTTCCATGCCTCTTTTGCAATAAAAAACTACCAGCTCACGCTGATAGTCTTAAAATACTTGCATTTTTTTCTGGCTCTGGTTATAATAAGCATAGAGAAAGCAACCGCCCACAAGGTGGGTTGGCCTCATAAGTTTGGATAGAAAATCCACCCTTCTTACTCGGTCAAAGTTTCGGGGTGGTTTTTCTATGCTTAAAACACTACTTTAAGTTCAAAAAAATGAACGTCAGCAATGCTATAATGAACATTCCAAAAGACATTAAGTCTTTAAAATCAAAATGTTTCATAAGCACCACCTCCATCCTATGTAGAATAGAGGCCATACCACCCTATACACGGTTGCTTTCTCTGGTATTCATCATACCACAAGCAGCCTTCTTTTTCAATCCTATCAGGTGATAGGAAAAGACATTTCTATTTTACATGGCAAAGTGCTGTACCCAGTAAAAATTTCCATTTTTATAAAGACACGCAAAACCACCTCTAGTAAAATCAGCATCTAAAATATTAGCCCTATGTCCGGGCGAATCCATAAAACCTTTATGTGCAATCGTAGCACTTGCCCCATATCGTCCACAATTCTCACCATTTACAGTATATCTTTCTGCAACTGTATACCATGGTTGTCCATTCGGCCTTGTATGTTCTGCATTAAAAGAGATAACGATCTCTTCAACTCTTATTAGAGCCGTATTTTCCAAAGTCGAATCCCATGTTAACGGAGACAAACCTTCCGCCACTCTAGCCTGATTTGCGTAATCAAACAGTTCCCGTGCCATATCCTGATGATACCCTTCCGCCACTGAAGAGGCAGAAGGCGAAGACGTATTTCCCGGCACCATCCACTGTCCCAGACCTCCCACATTCATCTCCAGCGTCTGCTCCGCCGTAGCCTGGTTTCCGCAAAGATCCGTACTGGCATAAGTTACTTTCATCCGAAGGGTCTTTTCATTCTCTTCCAAAGTCTCAAAATCCATCTCCAGAAAGTCCGTAATGTCGCCCAGCAGATTATCCGTCACGGTAATGCTGTCAAGATCGCCCATCAGCCCATCCATGTCACTACTCTGGTTTATGGACATATTTAGATCCTCCACCCCGGAAATCACCGGCGCTTCCCGGTCCAGCAGCACATAACACCTGGCCACGGAAGCATTCCCATAAGCATCCACGGAAACCAGCTCCAGACAGTAAAGCCCGTCCTCTTCCGGCTCAAAGGCTGCCGTTAAATCTTCCTTCCCTGCATCCGTTTCTTCCCAGGCATCCTCTTCCTCATTCCAGGAGAACCCCAGAAGTTCGGAAGGGGTCATGCCTTCTGCCAGCACGTTTCCCTCCTGGAACACGGCCGCAAGCTCTTCCGGGCCCTTCACAAGCTCCGCATTGCGAAAGCCTGTAAACACCTCCGACGCATCCGTATATTCCCAGCCGAAATCCTCCGGCTTCACGGCTTCCTTTGCAAGCGCAAACCATTCTCCAAGAGTTCCCTCCGGCGCCGTAGTATCCACCACTTCCACTGTAAAGGGATATTCCTTTCCCTTAAGCACTACCGCAGCTTCATAGGTCCCGGCCTTTCCCGCATCTACCTGATCCGCCTGGACAACTGCTTCCGCCGCCAGCTCTGCATTTGCAAAGGACGCATAAGTCTCCGGATTTTCCGGAAGCTCTGTTCCGGCCTCCAGGGTGTAGGTTTCTGCGGTAATCATTACTTTATGAGAACACCCCGCCAGAAGGCACATGCCAAAGAGCATCATGGGGACTGCAATCAAATGTCTTTTCCTCGTTATTAAATTTTTCTTCATCTTGGTTCACTCTTATCCTCTCTCGATAACGGTTCCTCCTCTCCATCTCTCGCTGTATGGGTCTGATGGAAAGGACTTGTTTTCTATATTTCCAGTATAACACAGATTTTTACAGGCCGTAGACCTTTTTTCTAATAGAAAACTGTCCTTTCCATAAATACTCTATTTCTCTGTATAAATCACCCTGGTTTCCCCTTAAGGGCCTCTCCGGCATCTGCCGCATAAGCATGAGAGCCTGCCGTCTGCACCAGAAGCGTAGCCAGAAGGAGCACGGCTCCCATCCGTTTCAGCTTTTTCTTCCATTCCTTTTTCATAACAATCCTTTCCAGAGGCTTTTTCCATGCCTCTTTTGCAATAAAAAACTACCAGCTCACGCTGATAGTCTTAAAATACTTGCATTTTTTCTGGCTCTGGTTATAATAAGAATAGAGAAAGCAACCGCCCATATCATGCCCTAAGGGTACAAGGTGGATCCTCTAGGTTAAATCATCTGTCCAAACGGACAAACGCCTATCCTGTTGGCCGACAGGGTAGGCATTTTATTTTCGCTTGTTAGTCCTATCTATGTAGGCAAGCAATGCAATTAAAAACGTTCCGCCTAAAAACAGCAGACTTAAAATTTCATACGTTTCCATATCACACACCTCCCTCTTTTGTGTTTCCCGTAACGGGATGAGCATGGCAAATGCCACTTTCAAAAGTTGGGAGGCTACCACCCTGTACACGGTTGCTTCCTCTGGTATTCAGCATACCACAACCAGCCTTCTTTTTCAATCCTATCAGGTGATAGGAAAAGACATTTCTATTTCACAAGGCAAAGTGCTGCACCCGGTAAAGCTTAATTTGTGTAATCAAACGATTCCCGTGCCATATCCTGATGATACCCTTCCGCCACAGAAGAAGCAGAAGGCAAAGATGGACTTCCCGGCGCCATCCACCGACCTTGAATTCCCACATTCATCTCCAAGGCCTGCTCCACCATAATCTGGTTCCCACAAAGATTCATACTAGTAAGGGGACATGCTTTCTGCCAGCACGTTTCCCTCCTGGAACACGGCTTCAAGCTCTTCACACGCTCTGCATTCCGAAAGCCTGTAACACCTCCGGCGCCATAGTATCCACCACTTCCACCGTAAAGGGATATTCCTTCCCCTTAAGCACTACCGCTGCTTCATAGGTCCCGACCTTTCCTGCATCTACCTGCTCCGCCTGGACAACTGCCTCCGCCGCCAGCTCTGCATTTGCAAAGGACGCATAGGTTTCCGGACTTCCAGGAAGCTCCCTTCCGGCCTCCAGGGTGTAGGTTTCTGCGGTAATCATTACTTTATGGGAACACCCTGCCAAAAGACACATGCCAAAGAACATCATGGGAATTGCAATCAAATGTCTTTTCCTCGTTATTAAATTTTTCTTTATCTTGGTTCACTCTTATCCTCTCTCGATAACAGTTCCTCCTCTCCATCTTGCGCTGTATGGGTCTGACGGAAAGGACCTGTTTTCTATATTTCCAGTATAACGCAGATTTTTACAGGCCATAGGCCTTTTTCTAATAGAAAACGTTCCTTTCCATTTTTTCAATTAAGGATTATCAACTGAATTTTGCTGATAATTTAAATAAAACTTTTTCACAAAGTTCCCTATCAGCTTTATTCCCTTGTCAAAGTTCAATTTTTTCATAGAAAATCCATTTTCTATCCTTCTTCCGGAAAATGGAACCGCACTTCCCTTTTCAGCCTCCGGGTGAGGACCACACCGGAAGGGCAGCGGATTTCCAGAAAACCACTGGGGCTTTGTCTTTGCAGATATTCCGGTATACGAATCATAAAATTAGGCGTCCTGGCTTTTTTCATCAGAGCTTCCGTGAGAAAGGCCTCATAGCCGTCTTCTCCCCTCCGGAGCCGTACCCGCCCAAGCCGCCGGTAATTCCCGGTATACAATACTTCATAGAGAGGTACCGTCAAAAGGCAGAAGAACACCGGCAGAAATACAAAGGCTGTGGCTGATACAGCCATAGCAGCTATGATAACCGGAGTTTTCATATATCCGAGACCCCCAAGAGGCGTCTCTTCTTCCCCGATTTCCTCCCGGCGAAGCTCTTTTTTCCGGGAAGGAATATTTCCGCCCATCTTCCGCAATTTCTCTGGGTCTTGAGGCCTGGACAAGACACTCTCCCGCAGTTCTTCATAATCGTACAGGTACTCCACTAAGGTAGATGTAATACGGCCTCCCACCGGATAACCCAGGTAGGTCATATCTGCCTCCCATTGGGAATCATAAGAAATCCAATATTTCTCCAGCCATCCGTAACAACAGACTGCCTGGTATATTTCCGGCAATTCATATGCGTCCCAAGCAGTTACCGTATAAATCACATAAAGCAGATCGCAGGAATTTCCCTCATGGCTGGCAGTCATAGGAATCCGTTCCAAATCATTGTCCGGCAGATCCGTAAGGATTTTTGTAAAGGTACAGACATCCGCACCCTCCGCTTCCTTGGTACCTGTGGCCCGGATACGGATGGAAGACTCATCCAGCACATATAAAATCTCCCCTGCGTCCTCATAGCGGGGAATCAGCGTCACCTGGCCTGCCGGAAGCTGTATAGTTCTCGTAATCGTATCCACAACCGCCTCCGGATCCTGGACAGCCTTTTCCTCAGGAACCGGGGATGGTCCTGCTGCCTGCACACAAATCCCAAATAAAAATGCAAGAAATACGCCTGGCAAAATCAATTTTCCCAGTTTCCGGGTTCCTTTTTTAACAGATTTACTTTTTTTCAATCCGATCGCTCCTTTCTAAATCGGGTGGGATGAATGAAGAATCCTAGATAAAAGATTTTCTTAGACGAAGCTGTCGGAAAACCAGTGTGAACCTTTTCACGCAGCCCTTAAAGAACAAAAACAGATAGCCGTCAAATACTTTTTCTAAATTATTGGTCATTCATGGAATTTATTGAGATACCGGATCAAACGCATCCGGGACGGGGAGGAGAGCCTCCGAATGTCCGAATGTTATGTTTTCTCCTAATCAGGAATATAACGGATTTTCCATCTTATGTCAACAGAAAATGGGGTTTTTATACTTTTTTTAGAAATTGCTTCTTCCGTTTTGAGCAAAAAAAAGAAAGCTGGAAAAGAGACTTGAACTCTCGACCCCTTCATTACGAGTGAAGTGCTCTACCGACTGAGCTATTCCAGCTTGCGCTTATCAGCATTTGATATTATAATCGAAAAAAAAGAATTTGTAAAGGGGTATTTTTGTGATTCGGTTAAAATTCGGTAAAAAGAGACAAATCCTTCCCATCCTGCTCCTGGCATCTCTGGCTCTGGTGCAGGGATGTGCTCCCAAGGCAGGGGAAACGCCTGGAAACGCCCTCATAATGAACGCCTCCGAAGATGCAAAGGAACAGTTTCTGGAACAGCAGGAGATCTGGGCGCAGGAAGAAGCCGCAAAGCTTGCGGCTGCCCGGCAGGAAGCCAAAGCCCTGGAAGAGGCTAGAGCCCAGGCGGAACAGGAAGACGCACAACAGGAGGCACCGGAAAACAGCGGAAGTCCTTCGACTTCAGACACCTCCGCCGGTGAAAACGGCTATCTGGTAGCCATCGATCCCGGACACCAGGCAAAAGGAAATTCCGAGCAGGAGCCCGTGGGGCCAGGGGCTTCCGAGACCAAGGCTAAGGTGGCAGGGGGGACCTCCGGCGTTGCCAGCGGCCTCCGGGAATACGAGCTGACCCTGCAGGTATCCATGAAGCTGAAGCAGGAGCTGGAAAACCGGGGTTATCAGGTATTGATGATCCGGGAAAGCCACGACGTCAATATCAGCAATGCCCAGCGGGCCCAGATGGCAAATGAAGCCCAGGCGGACGCCTTTATCCGGGTCCATGCGGACGGAGCTGCAGACAGCTCGGCAAGCGGCATTATGACCATCTGTCCCACAGCCTCTAATCCCTATACCCCTGACATCTATGAGCGCAGCCGGGCACTGTCCGCCGCTGTTCTCTCCCATATGGTCCGTGTAACCGGCGCAAAGGAGCGCAAGGTCTGGGAAACCGATACCATGAGCGGCATCAACTGGTGCCGGATCCCGGTGACGATTGTGGAAATGGGATTTATGACCAATCCCGAAGAAGACCTGAAAATGACGGGGGAAGATTACCAGCAAAAACTCGCCCAGGGCATGGCCGACGGCCTGGACGAGTTCTTCGGAATTACGAGGGAATAAAAACTTATACTGCCTTCCGCAGCTGCGTTCCGGATTTGCCTTTCTCCTGTCACAGAAGGGCAATCTGGCACATTTTCATAGCCTCCAGGGCATTTTCATGGCTCTGGGGCGTAACGCCTGCGCAGCAGGAAGCCCTTACCGAAACCGGCAGTTCCGGGAAAAAGGCTTTCAAAACCATGGCGTTTGAGATCACGCAGATATCCGTACAGAGGCCGACAACCTCCACACTTTCCACACCTTCCGGATAATGGGCTTCCAGATATGCGGGAAGCTCTTTGGAGCCAAAGGTAACTTTGTCCAGCAGGGCACAGCCCTCCCTTTCACAAAATTTTTTTAATTCCTCCTGAAGCTCCCAGCCTTTCGTCCCTTTGATACAATGGGGAACGGGAAGGTTCTTCCCTTCCTGGGTCTCAAGGTAATTTTCAAAATGCGTGTCCCGGGTAAACAGCACATCTCCATCAAACTCCTGCACTCTCCTAATAACCGCCGGAAGAATATCCTGAGCCTCCCTGGTACCGAGAGCCCCGTCAATAAAATCATTTTGCATGTCTACCACCAGCAGCAGCGATTTCATACACATTCCCTCCCTTTCCTGATCGGATTTCTTTCTATCATACCCCTCCCCTGCCTTTCCGTCAATCCCTGCACCCTTTATAAAAATGTTCTCTCCCTCATACTGACATCTTTATAAATATTTTAGAAAGCCCTCACATTTTTTTAAGACCAGGTACACATATCAGACACATTCTCACAGTAGAATAGAATTAATCAAAAGAGGCTGCCGGTGCTTACGGGTGCTGACCAGCTTCGACAAACCATAGCGGAGGCGACTCCTTTCCATACACTCCGGCGATCCTGTAAAGCTGTCCGGCTTTCCATGCAGGATTTCCGGAGCTTTTATATGGAGAGCTTTCTCCTTCAAATCAACCCTTTTGCCATAGCTAACAATGCCTGCATTTAAACTTGTTCCCCTTCATTCGGATTCACCCTATAAAAGCAATCATCTTTCAACCTTCCGCTGTTTCAATATTTTCAAACATTTTTTCCCACTCATACAGCTCCCACTTCTACAGATACTAAAGTTACAGCCAAAGCAATCCGCATTTTGGCTGGCAATTCATGAAAACACACCAAGCACAAGGAGGCGCACGATGAACAACCAGAAAAATCAGAGCATTGCCTGTACCGTAAACAACTGCACTTACCATGACCAGAAGGAAAATTACTGTACCCTGGACAAAATCCAGGTGGGAACCCACGAGCCCAACCCTACCAAGGTAGAGTGTACGGACTGCCAGTCCTTCCGCTATAAGATGTAAGCTTTTCCACAAGATGCAGGCTTTTCTGCCGTCAGGAAAAACTTAAAGCAGAAAAAGAGGAGGCCCGGTAAACCCTATGGCTTACCGAAGCCTCCCCTTTTCTATTTCCTGTACCGTCCGTCCCGTTTACTCCAGCTCACCCAGAGCGCTAAATTCCGGCTCAATGGGAGAATTTCCTGTGGCATTGAAACTAAGCACCGCATCTTTGATTTGTCCATCCTCCACCAGATCCGCATCCACCGCGAAGATCAGGGTATAGGTAATGCTCTCGCCCTGCTCTAAATGCCTCCAGAAGAAGGAATGGGCCCGCTTTGTCCCCTCCAGATTCTCCGGAACACTGATGAAGAAACATCCGCCATCTACCTGAAGGCTGTAATGTTCGCTGGGAACCGGCAGATAGTCGTCTTTGATCCGGTTCCAAGTTCCGTCCGCACGTTTCTCCACCCGCACAAGCCAGGCATCCAGAGCCGTGTCTCCATCCGGCGCAGGCTCTACATTCTGCTTCATGGTAGCCTCCACCATCAGGAATTTGACCTCCGTTTTCTCCTCTTTCTCTTCCCCTGTGGCCCCATCCGTACAAATCCGCTGATAGGGCTTGTGGGTTCCGTCTGCATTAAGCCAGGGTTTCAGCTCCTCCAGGTCATAGACGCCATCCTCTGTGTAGCCGGGAATATCATAGAGGCTGTCATAAACCTGCACCTTATTTACCGTCACTTCATTTCCGTCGGGTACCTTTATACTCTCTCCCACCTTCGCAATCTGATCGATGGTCACGCCCTTGTCCGCCAGGCGCCAGAACTCCTCATCCGCCTCCTCCCGGGCCGCCTTTTCCGCATCATCCATACCTTTCAGATCCGCATACTCCAGGCTGCTCTCAGATACGGTAATCTCCAAATTCTCCGCTACCTGCTTCACTTCTTTCATAGGTACAACGAAATCTCCGTACACCCGCAGGACATAGCCCTCCTCCGGGTTAAAGAGAAGGATATCTTTACCCCGCTCATATTTTTCTTCTTCCTGGTAAGTAATCACGTGGGCCTCCATTCCATGAATGGTGGTCTTCTCCACCTGATCCACATGGCTGAAATCCAGAAGGCCCTTGGCCCAGTCCACATTGAACACGGTAATAGGCATAATGGTGATTCCGTGGCCGTAATCCTCCTCCGTCCAGTACTTGCCGGAGCCTTCTTCAAACTCCTTCATGCCCTCCGGCAGGTATCCGGGAACCGCCTGTACCTCTACCGGCTTGAGATCGTAATTTACCTCAAAAGCATAGCTTAATTCGCCGCCCTCCTGGTTCACCGTCTTGGAAAAATATCCGGTAGCCGCCATCACGCCAAGACCGGAGACTGCGATAAGGGCTGCCGCAAAGCCTGCTGCCCAAACCCGCCGCAGGGGACGTTTTTTCATAGGACGCACTTTGCTCTCTCCTTTCTGCCTGCTTCTGGCCCGCACAATGTCGTAGGCCGCCTGGATTTTGTCTTCCGTAGCATCCGGAATGGACAGATCCTGCTGCAAAATATTTTCTTCTCTATCCTGGATTTTCTGATTCATCTTTTTCATTCTCATATTCTCCTATTCCAGTTCCGCATTCGCCCTTCCAACACCCCTTCACTAGAAGAATTTCCAGTCACGGAGTAGCTGTGCCTGTAAATTCTTCTGGGTGTTGTTCGGGCTCCTGCTGTTTCCAGTTCCGCTTTGATTCCAGTTCCGCATCCGCCCTACCAGAACCCCTTTACTAGAAGGTTTTTCAGCCGCTGAAGCGTCTGCAAATCCTTCTGGATTCTGTACGGGCTACTGCTGATTTAAAATCACACCACCATGGGGAAAAAGGCCTGCTTGATTTTCCTCCGGCCCCGCTGGAGCCTGGATTTCACCGTCGCCTCATTTACCTTTAGAAATTCTGCTATCTCCCTGACCCGGAAGCCCCACACATAAAATAGTATCATCAGCATCCGGTCCTCTTCCTCCAGGGGCTCTAAATAGGCCAGGAACTCTCTGGTTTTCTCCTCCTCTCCGGAAATATTCTGCTCGAACATCTCCGCCCGGTCCGTGTACTCCATGCGGCCGTTCCGCCTTAACATGTTCTTGCAGTTGTTAATCAGAATCCGCACCAGCCAGGTCCCGAAATATTGTTCTTCTTTCAATTTTTCCATATGCTCAAAGCAGTCCAGAATGGTCTCCGATATGGCGTCTGCCACATCCTCCTCCCGTTTCAGATATGCTTTTGCCACCTTGTACATGGACTGTTTGTTTCTCTCCATCAGCTCTACAAAGGCGTCTGCATCTCCTTCCCTGGCCCGCCGGACCAGAAGCTCTGTTCCATCCCGTTTCATCTCATATCCCACCTTTTATTCCAGTTCCGCATTCGCCCTTCCAGAACCCCTTCACTAGAAGGTTTTTCAGCCGCTGAAGCGTCTGCAAATCCTTCTGGGTTCTGTACAGGCTTCTGCTGATTCCAGTTCCGCATTCGCCCTCACTACGCCCCTTCACTAGAAGGTTTTCCAGTCACGATGTAACTGTGCCTGTAAATCCTTCTGGGCGTTGTTCGGGCTTCTGCTGATTCCAGTTCCGCATTCGCCCTCACTATGCCCCTTCACTAGAAGGTTTTCCAGTCACGATGTAACTGTGCCTGTAAATCCTTCTGGGCATTGTTCGGGCTTCTGCTGTTCTCCTCTTTTTAAATGTACATTCACTTATTAGACAAATCAAGAAGGGAAATGGATGCAGAGAAAAATTATTTTCCGTATTGACATTAGAACGTATGTTTGCTATTCTTTTCTTATCCCACAAATAAGAACATATATTCGATTTTTGAAAAACACTAAAATTTATGCACAGGAGGCTTATCATTATGGAACGCACCCTTTTCCAAATACGAAAATTCCACTCCGGACGTTTGAAAGAGTTTGGATACAGCCTCTCCGATACCTGGGAGGAGTCGGAGGCCCTGGGGGAGGTGATACAGGTATTTGACAATCAGATTCTCCGGACTATCCGGCAGATCCGGGGTCTTACAAAGACCCCGCGCCTTTTAGACTACGTAGTGGTTGTCATGGACACGCCCAAACAGTATGAAACCCTCTTCCGGGAAGGCTTCCTCTTAAACGGGGCTCGGTACCGGAGGCTCAGCTGTTCGGCCGGACAGGCCAGAGTCTCCACCGTGGTTTTCTGCAATACGGAGATTCTTGAGCAGGTGCGGAGCCGTCTGAACAACGGGCGGGACCCGGGGAAAGAACTTTCCCCCAGCAAATTCAACGCCTATTTCGGGCTGGCGGGCTCTGCTACCCAGACTGTCAGCGAGCCCCGGTTTATTGTGGTGAAGGATTATGTAAATACCGTATCCTTCCCCGCCTATTACGTGATGGAAAAGGGTCCGGATGAGGACGACACGGTCATAGAAAAAATGATGGAGCAGGTTCCCATGAACCGTACCGACGGCTGCGGGTTAATTACTTATGAAAAGGCGGAGCAATGGGCACGGGAGCTGGGACTTGACTATGTGCCTTCCCAATTCTGCATCCGCCAGAACTTTATCAAGGGAATGCTCTGCGTCTTTCCCATTCTGGAATTCTGCCAAGAGAGGAACGGCGGAAACTATCTGGTGGACACCATCTACCAGGATGAGCAGGGCCGCCCTGTGAAAGCCGATCTGCGGGAATACGACGTGATCCTCACGGAATCCCAGTTCAAGCTCTGGGACAGTTTTGAAAACCTGGATGTCTACATCTCAAACTGCCGTAGAAACGGCCTCTCCTGGGGCGTGTCCCTGACCGCCTCCAGGGAGCCCAAACACATGCTGAAGCTGAACTACCAGTTTCTCCAGACCCTGAACTTATCCCGGGAGGAGGTGGAAGCCCTGGCCGAACCCACGGCAGACTGGCTGCGGAAGGTCTCCTATGAGGACCCCTTCTATATGCTGCTGTTTCTCCTGGGGGTAAATAACAACGAAGAAAAGATCCGCTCCTTTTTTGCCCGGGAGGACAAATACTGGCTCAAAGCCCTGGCCGCCTGGCCGGAGCTTAAAAATGACCGCTATATCCGCGGCAAAGTGCGGGAGCTCCTGCGCCACAAGCTGGACTGTGCCTGCAAAGGAGATATCTATGTGGAAGGAAATTTCCAGGTGCTGGTCTCCGACCCCTTCGGCTTTATGCAGCATGTGTGCGGACTGCCCGTCACAGGGCTTCTGCCTCCCGGCAGGTCCTACTCCCGCTACTGGAATGAACAGGGCGTTACGGAGGTGGACGCCATGCGCTCTCCCTTAACCTATCTCTCCGAACATGTGCTTCTTCATTTTATAAAGACGGAGGAGACGGAAAAATGGTACCGCTACTGCAGGGAAGGAATTATCCTCAGCTACCACGGACACGAGACGGTGAATTTTGCCGGGGCAGATTTCGATATGGACATCATTGCCACCACGCCCAACCCCATTATGAAGAAAGGCATTTACCCGGATGAGCTTCCCGTAGTCTACGACGTGCCCAAGCCCTTCCGGATCCCCCTGACCGAAGAAGCCCTGTACCAGGCGGATACCTTTGCCTTCGGATCCATC
Organism: uncultured Lachnospiraceae bacterium; assembly: GCA_910586955.1. GTDB lineage: Bacteria > Bacillota > Clostridia > Lachnospirales > Lachnospiraceae > Laedolimicola. The sequence continues at coordinate 33,519 of CAJUMM010000023.1, forward strand.
ATCGGATCCATCACCAACAAGTCCAGCTCCGCCTACGCCCTGCTTCCCAGGATTGAGGAAACCTACGGAAGGGACAGCCCGGAATACCGGCTGCTGAAGTCCCGGCTCCAGCAGTGCTGCAAAGCCCAGTCCGCCCAGATTGACAAGGCAAAAATCGGCCGGGAGGTGAAAGGGATTCCCAAAGTATGGACCACCTACCGGGAAGAGACGCCTCTTTTCAACCGGGTCCTTCTAAACCGCTATCCCTACTTCTTCCGGTACATTTACCCGGAGACCCACCGGAAATACAAAAAATACCGGAACCAGGCGGATGTGACCTGCAGGCAGAAGTTTCTCCTTCCCCTGGCAGAACTGGAAACCCTTCCGGAAAAGACCCGGGAACAAGAACTCTTCCTGGAAAATTTCGACCGCTACAGTCCCGTGATAGACAGCGAAAGCACCATGAACCGGCTGTGCCATTATATGGAGTCCCTTAGACTTAACATTGCCGCCCACACCCGGGCAGACACCAAACAGGAAATCTGGAGGCTTTACCAGTCTCCCAAACCTTACAAAGACTATTACAAACCGGTGGTGAAAGCCCTCCGGGAGCTGCTGAAACAGAAACACATCGACCAGATCCTGGAAACCGGCGGCAAAAGCTCCTTAACCGCCTGCCTGGAAGCCGCCTGCCCGGATCCGGACATCCTGGTCAACTGCCTGGTGGACTATTTCTACCGGGAGCGCCCGGCCTCGGGCAAAGATTTCCTGTGGAACGCCTACGGCTTGCGGATGTATGAAAATCTCAAGAAAAACAAAAACCTGGCCACGGCCCGCTTCCCCTTCCCCGATCCGGAGGGCAGCATTTTCTACCTTGGCTACCGCTATTCCTTAAAGGAGGTAACATTATGAACGAATACAAATACCGGGAACTTGATCTGGCAGAACAGATTTACCGCCACGGCTTCCAGACCAACCACCTCCCCTCAGAGCTGCGCCTGCTGGCCCTCTATCTGAAAACCGTCCAAGACCTTAGGCCCCGCCAGGTCCGGGAAAGGCTGGAGGAGTTTCTCCGCAGGCAGATGCCGGACTACTCGCCGGAGAAATACTATCCACTGGTCAACCGGGCCCTAAGACAGACAGCTTCCAAAGACAGCCGGCTTATCCAGATCGAAGAGGTTCCCGTCTGGCAGGAGGAACTGGACTACATCCGCAAAGTTCCCCTGACTGCCGAAGACGGCGCCTCTCTGCCTGAGGATTACAACTGCCGGAAGCTCCTCTTCGCCTTTCTGGTGGAAATGCGCCTGGTACAGACGGCCTGCAGGACCAACTCCCTGCCTCTCTATTTTAAAGGGGATAAAAAGCGATACCAAGAGCTTAAAAAGACGGCCAAAATCCCGGAAAGCGTTTCCCTCCACGAAACCCTGATCCACCTTCTTGACCGGGCCGGCCTGGTTAAGATTCTCTTCAATGGCATGATCCGGCTGTGCTTCCTGGAAGAACTGGAGAAGCTTTCCCAAAATGCGGACCAGGCCTTTCCCGCTCTCCGGATCCGGAACCTAAGCGCCTGCGGCTGGTATTTCGACTATCTGAACGACCGGCCCCGGATCCGGCTGTGCAGCGCCTGCCGCCAGCCCTTCCGCCCCAGAAGCAACCGGCAGATTTATTGCTGCGAAGCATGCGCCAAAGACGCCGGGCGGGAAGCCGGCCGCCTGCGCATCCGCAAATACCGGGAGCGGAAAGCCGCATAAGGCATGTAACGCTTTTGAAAAATGCTCTAAGCCCAGTATTTACAAGGGTTTGGAGCATTTTCATTTTTTTCTGTATTATGAAAGATAATCCAAAGACTAGGAAAGGAACAAAAAGATTATGCCAAGAGAAAAGCAACCATTTAAAGAAACCGTTTCATTGGGCAGTCTGGAGCTGCTTTCCAACGAGCCTGTACGTTTTCCATGCACAGGAAGTATTATCTCTCCTCTGCTGAAGGACATTGCAAAAATCGGTTACGCCCGGTACATGTCACATCTGAATGTGCTGTCGCTGACACCGGGAGCCTTCTGCCGGCTCCTGGGCAGAAGAGCCGAATACGAAGCTCTCTCTGCCAAAGAGCAGGCGGCTCTCTCCATCTACGATCTGATTCTCTCAGACCGTTCCCTGCTGCCGGCTGTGGAAGAGGCCCTTGATTTCTTCTTTGTAGAAACCGTCCGTTTTGAGGAGGCCTATCAAACCTTCTTTACCTACGACGGAACCCGGGATCCGGAAGGAAATCTTCTTCCCACCGGAGCCATCCACAGGGATATGTACGGCAGAATCTGCGATGCCATCCTTCTGCGCAACCATTTAAAGCCCCGCCCGGCGGTCCCGCAACAGTCTGCCGGCAAGCGCGCCCTCTCCATTCTGAAAAAACTGGAACAGGGCCGGGCGGAACAAAAAGGCGATACACCGGACGCCCGCCTGGAGCTGGGCAATGTCATCTCCGCCGTAGCCAGCCGGCACCCGGGGCTTGATATCCGCTCCATCTGGGACATTACGGTCTATCAGCTGTGGGATGCCTTTTACCGCCTTTGCACCAATCAGATCCTGGATCTTCAGACCACCAGCGTTGCCGTCTGGGGGGACAAACACAAACGCTTTGATGCCGCATCCTGGTATCAAGTATTAAAAATCTAACACCTAAGGAGGAACTATTTATGTCAACCAATTCAACCATGGCCAACCGAGAAGTCTGCGATTTGATTTTCCTGGATTATTCCACGGGAAAACCCTTTTTGAATCTGGACTATGCCAACGTAACCACCACGGAACTCACCGGAGAAACCTTGTTCGCCTACGGCGGAAAAGGGCATCCCAAGAAGGTCGCTTTCAACGGGGAGCGGGGCGGTACTCTCACCATTGAGACCCAGATGCAGTCCGTAAAGCTGTGGCAGCTGATCACCGGCGGCGAACTGTCCAAGACGGCACGCTTCGTCAAGCGGGTCCAGAAAACCGCTTCCGGCGCGGAATCCAGCACCATCACCCTGGACGAGATCCCTGCAAACGGAAATATCAACGTCTACGCAGCCTCCGACGACTGCGGCACGGAGCTGGCCTGCAGCCTGTCCGGTAAGGAAATCACCCTGGAAACCCCGGTGGCGGAAAATACCCCGGTGATCGTCTACTACATGGCGGAGGTAACGGACAAGGCAGAGCGCATTTCCGTGAAATCCACCAGCATTCCCAAAGCCTTCACCGTATACGGCGATACCGTTATGAAGACCGAGAACGACCAGGTCCTTCCCTACCGCCTGATTGCTTACAAGGCCGCGCCCCAGTCCACCATGTCCTTAAGCTTCACCAACTCCGGTGATCCGGGAACCATCACCATCACCTGCGACCTCATGGCCGACAAGGATGACAACATTCTGGATCTGATTCTTCTGGAGGAAGAAGCCTGATTAAAAATCTCTGAAACCCGGCGGGGCATCTGTCCCCGCCGGAACCCAAATTGAAAGGAGGGATGAACAGTGATTTGCCTGAAACTGTTTTTTGTACTTATGGGCCTGATGACGGTCAACCAGATCATGGGCACCACCTATGGGACCTGGAAAGAAGGGTTCCAGAGGGAAAAATTTGAGATCGGCCTTTACAAAATGGCCATCCTCTGCATCGGCTACGGCGCAGTGGCCCTGACGGCCCTTCTGGCCGGGGAATACATTCCAGGGGCCGAATACGTAAGCGGCCTGCTGCTGGACCCCATCGCCCGCTATTTTACGAAGCTTGTCACGGATCTCCGCTGTATGGTAAACGAAAAGGCCCGGTAAATCCGGTTTTTACCGGAAATTCCGAATCACTCCAAACAAAAGCAAAACCGTCAAAAACAGCAGCATTCCGGCGTATTCCCACTTTTTCCAGACTGTTTTCTTCGTAAATAGGTAATTCCAGACAGATTTTATGATTACCCATCCCAGAAAGGGCAGGAAGACAAAGATAACCGGGTGGCTGTGAAAGGCCTCCTGGAAATCTCCTCTTCCCAGGAACAGCAGCATATGGGTAATGCCGCAGCCCGGACATTGGAGATGAAAAATATACCGGAACAAGCAGGGAATGCCTATTCCGGTATGTCTTACAAATCCATAATATCCGGCAAGGAGCAAAACCGCCAGTCCTGCTTTCCCGAGCCGTCTGCCATCCATCTTCTTATTCCGCCAGCTTATTCAGCTCGTTCTGAATCAGGGCATAGGCAATGATTCCGCCAAAGATGTAGAGAATCAGATAGAGAATGCCTCCGTTGGAAGCCGGCATGCCTCTGTCCACTTTTGCCTTATCCAGCTTGTCACCGCATTTGTAAGCCCAGTAAAGGCCGTAAATCCCGCAGGTGATGATTGTGAACACAAGAGCCATCACTCCCGATGTTCCCTCTTCGTTCGCCACCGTGTTTGTGTCGTCTGTCATGCACACGAACCAATAGAGTCCGTAGATGCCGCAGGTAACCAGTGACAGAATCACGCAAAGGGCGATGTTTCTCTGCTGTACTCTTCCCATAACACTTCCTCCTTCATAAGAATAGTTGTAAAAATTTTTGCAAATTCAATATATCACTATTCGTGGGAAAATTCAATATTAACCTAAATCTTTTATTTGGTTTACTGATATGTAACGCTTTTGAAAATCTCTCAAGCCCGCATAGATACTGGCCTTTCAGCCATTTTTGTTTTTTCTATATTATGATAAAAAGAAGATTTGGCTTTCTGCGGACGCCGGACCGG
>CAJUMM010000024.1:0-23720 GCA_910586955.1 uncultured Lachnospiraceae bacterium
AGTGGCTTACGTCTGCAACACCCTGATCACCAGTTCAAATCTGGTTGTCGCCTCTCGGAGCCCCCGGAAATCTGAATTTGATTTCCGGGGGTTTTGTTTGGATTGGCTGAAAAATGTGTTGACAAAACAATATTAATACGATATGATTTTGATATCAAAATAAATGGAGGGAACACAAATGAAGGAAAAGATATTAAATAAGAAAAAGAACGGATTGCCCATGCTGTTTCTGATTCTCCTGATCTATGCGGCGGGAGTGGCCTGTTTCGTATACGGTATCATCCTGTCGGAGAGGGAGACAACGGTACTTTCCGTGGCCATGGCCATTGTAGGAGGGTTTTGGCTGGGGGCAGGCTGGATTCCCCTTATGGGCCTGAAGATTTTGAAGCCTCAGGAGGCCCTGGTTCTCACATTGTTCGGAAATTATGTGGGGACCCTAAAGGAAGAGGGATTTTACTATGTGAATCCTTTCTCCACCGGTGTAAATCCGGCGGCCCGGACGCGGCTTGGGCAGAGCGGGGACGTGGATGGAGGTTCCGGAAAGACCCTGGTGATTGCAGGGGGAGCCAATACGGTGAGTGCGGAGGCCGCAGGCAAAAAGATTTCTCTGAAGGTTATGACCCTGAGCAACAGCAGGCAGAAGATCAATGACTGCCTGGGTAATCCGGTGGAGATCGGGATTGCCGTGACCTGGCGGGTGGTGGATACGGCCAAGGCCGTTTTCCAGGTAGACAACTACAAGGAATATCTCTCTTTGCAGTGCGACAGCGCTCTGCGGGACATTGTACGGATTTATCCCTACGATGTAGCTCCCAATGTGGATACTACCGGGGACGGCGTAGCCGACGAGGGGAGCCTTAGGGGATCCAGCGAGATTGTGGCTTCCCGGATCCGCAATGAGATTCAGGTGAAAGTGGCAGATGCCGGACTGGAGATTCTGGAGGCCCGGATTACTTACTTGGCCTATGCGCCGGAGATAGCGGCCGTAATGCTTCAGAGGCAGCAGGCGTCGGCTATCATAGATGCCCGGAAGATGATTGTGGACGGTGCGGTAGGTATGGTAGAAATGGCCCTGGAGCGATTAAGCGAAAAAAATACGGTGGAACTGGACGAGGAGCGGAAGGCGGCCATGGTATCCAATCTTCTGGTAGTTCTCTGCGGAAACCACGACGCGCAGCCGGTGGTAAATTCCGGAAGCCTGTATTAATATGGCAGACGGGCAGAAGAAACAGATTCCCCTGCGCCTTTCCGCCAAGCTGTACGGGGAAATTGCCGCCTGGGCGGAAGATGACTTCCGCTCGGTGAACGGGCAGATAGAGTACCTTCTCTCAGAGTGTGTACGCCAGAGAAAAAAGAACGGGAAATATGTGTCCGAGGAGCTGGATAAGCCCCTGGATATTGAGATTGAATAATGGAATTGCAGAGATAGGAGCAGGTTCTTCGGAGCCTGCTTTCTGCTTTTGTAAAAATATAGAAAATAATGAAGAGAGTTAAGAAGATTTTAGATGAAATATAAAAAATAGGAATGGGAAAGACTATAAAGATATGTGCAATTTTAAAATTTTTCCGCAGGAGTTGTGACGCGTTTTGGTATTCCTGCATAAAACCTCTGTTGCTATAATGAAGCCATAAAGAGAAAGGTGATTAAAGAATGGATTTAAATCCAAGGGAACTTGTTTTTCTTCAATATTTGTCAGAAGAGACCCGGTACAGACCCCTAAGCTTTTATGCACAGAAGATGAATGTCACGGTCAGGACGCTTAGGACAGATCTGAAGAAGCTGGAACAGGATTTAAAAGAGCTTGGTATCAATCTGGAACGGAAAAGCGGACTGGGGATTTATTTGAGTGACGGTGCCCGGGAAAAAGAGGCGCTTGATCGGATTTTCCAGGGGAACGGCAGGCGCAGTCCCTATACGACGCCGGGAGGGCGGCGTCTGGAAATTCTGCGGGTGCTGCTGTGGGAAGGAAACAGTCATCTTTCCATCCAAAAGCTCTCAGAGCAGTATTATGTAAGCCCCGCCAGCATTGTGAACGATCTGAAATATGTGGAGAAATGGCTGGTCTCCCATGGAGTGGCACTTTTGCGGGACTCCGGGGGGACCAGGATCCAGGGGAGTGAAGCAGGAATACGCAGGGCTATGGCTGCTTTTGTGGAAGAAAAAGGGTTTGACAATGGAGTACGGCTTCAGGCCCTTGACCCTCAGAAATTAGATCGTATGACAGTGGAGAATCTCAGAAACCTTTTCCCGGAAGAGGCGATCCATTTCCTGGAAGGCTTGCTTAATTTATTGGAAAAGCAGTGCGGATATGTCATAGGCGAGCCATATTATCTGAATCTGCTTACGCATTTGCTGATTGTTGCCAAGCGTGTATCCGGTGGCTGCCAAACAGAGGAGCTTTCCCGGGAGGAGGGAAGGGAATGGCGCTGTACCCCGGCATATAAGTATGCAGAAAAGATAGCGGGCGAGATGGAAGCCCATTTTGGCATAGAGATGGGAGAAGAAGAAATTTGCTATATTTACCGGTATTTTATTTCCTTTGGAATCGGAATCAATGAAAATACGGCCGGAAATGATTGGAAGAAGGGTGGAGAACTGGCAGGGGAAATTATCCGGTGGGTTGGGGAAGCCGCTGCGGCTGACTTTGTTTCCGACGGTAATCTTAAGAGTGAACTGGAGCTTTATATCCGTTCCATGCTGAACCGTATCCGGTATCATATACCGATTAAAAATAATCTTCTGTCCGGAATCCGCAAGCTTTACCCGGAGCTCCTGGCATATGTGGAAGGGCTTATCTGGTGCTTAGGCTATTCATATGGATTTGGCAGGGTGAGCCAGGATGAAACAGCCTATATTTCTATGTACTGCCAGGCGGCAGTTGCCGCATCCCAAAAGCGTCCAAAAGTGCTGATTGTCTGCCAAAGCGGATACGGAACTTCCCAGGTATTGAAGACACGGTTTGCCCAGGCGTTTCCCTATCTGGAGATAGCCGGTGTAACGTCTGTGCGGCTGCTTCGGGAGACGGACTTGTCGGACTATAGTTTTTTGATTTCCACGGTACGCCTTCAGGCTCTTCCCATTCCTCATATTGTGATTTCGCCCCTTTTGTCGGAACAGGATATCCGGAAAATACAGGCTTCCGGTCTTCTTTCGGAGAGAGGACAAGAGGAAGACGGCGGGGAAAAAATCCGGGAATGGTTTTATGAGGGAAAACTGGAGGTGATCCGGGAGCAGAAGAGGTGGAATGACTGGGAAGAGAAAGCAGCCCAGGGGGATGCGGAGGAATTCTGTCATATATCCGGCGGTTTCCTGGATGCAATACTTGCCGGAGGGGCTGCCGGGACAAAGATGTATATTTTCCCGGGGAAGGACGGCCGGGGACAAAAGGCCGTGATTGAGGGACGGAGTCCGGAAGAAATTCTGCCTCTGCTGGCAGGCTGTTACCAGATGGCGGCTGGAGAATTTGACTTTTACAGGCTGGAGGGCTATTGCAGGGAGCGTGAATTTTTGCGTTCCGTCCTGCCGGACAGCCGGATTATCACCGGCCGGCATTTTGGCTCAAAGAATGATGTGATCCGGAGCCTGGCAGAGTTGTTGTTCCGGCAGGGGGCGATAACGGATGCGGAAGCTTTCTGCAGCGATGTGTTTGCAAGGGAAATGGAAGGGATTACGGCCATTGAGGAGGATGTGGCCATGCCTCACGGACAGGCCGGGGTTATGTCCCTGGCTATGGCGGTTCTGCCGTCTCCTGTTTCCTGGGGAATCCATGAGGGTGAAGTAATCCGGGTCAGGATAGTGGTGCTGTTTGCCATTCATTCCAGAGATGTCTCCAGCCGGAACAGTAACTATTTCAAAATTCTTTCTATTGTCGGCAAAGCCCTGGACTCTCCCCAAAAGCGGGAGCGGCTGTTTGCAGCGGAGAGCGGGGAGGAAGCCTTAGAAATATTAACCCGTTCTTTGCGGGAGAATGAGGAGGATATATAAAATGGTAGAACTTGTAATCATTACTCATGGAAGTCTGGGTTTTTCCCTGAAAGAAACCAGTGAGATGCTGCTGGGGGAGCAGGAACACATAACTGTTTTTGGATTGCAGCTTGGAGAAAGCATCGACGAATTGAGGGAGAAGGTTTCGGAAGCAGTGGAGAAGGCCTGTCAGGCAGGGGAGGTACTTGTCATTACGGATATGATATCCGGCAGCCCCTTCAACATTGCCTGTTCCCTTCTGGAACGGTTTTCCTTTGAGCATTTAACAGGAATCAATTTCCCGCTCTTTTTGGAAATTTTGTCAAACAGGGATGAGCTTTCGGCCCGCGAACTGGTGGAAATGAGCCTGAACGTGGGAAGTGAGACTATAAAAGATGCAAAAAAATATTTTGAGGAGGTTGAGTGAATGAAAAACGTGGTGTTGACCCGCATTGACGATCGGCTGATTCACGGGCAGGTGGTGACCGGCTGGGTCAGGAAAACAGACTGCAGCCGCATTCTGGTAGTGGATGACCAGGTGGCAAAGGATCCGTTTATGCAGAGGCTTTTGAAAGCGGCCGCACCGCCTAAGATGCCGGTGGAGGCCAAGAGCAGGGCGGATGCTTCGGAGTGGCTCCTTCAGGAAGGGGAAGGCGGGGAGCGCATTATGATCCTGGTGAAGGTGCCCGAGGCAGTGGAGGATATGCAGAAGGCGGGGCTTGTCTTTGATGAGGTGGTTCTGGGAGGAATGGCGGCAAAGGCAGGGAGAAAAAAATTTAATAAAAATGTCTCTGCAAGCGAAGAGGAAGTGGCCTGCATGAGACGCATTATGGAACGGGGAACAAAGATGGTTTTCCAGCTGGTGCCGGAGGAGACGCCTGTAGATGTTGCAAAGCTGGTATGAGTTTTAAAGGATGAAAAGGAGGGTATCACATGTCTATTGTTCAGGCAATTCTTATTGCGCTTGTTTATTATCTTGGAAGAAGTCCGTTTCTGGCCGGGCCGGTGGGATATTATACCATATACCGGCCTGTGATCGGAGGCTGGGTAGTGGGAATTATTTTGGGGGATCCGCTGACAGGAATGGCGGTAGGAGCAACCATTAATCTGATGTACATAGGTTTTATTTCAGCAGGAGGAGCGCTCCCCGGGGATATGTGCCTGGCCGGGATTCTGGGCACGGCTCTTGCGGTTTCCGGCGGAATTACCACCGAGGCGGCCCTTGCCCTGGCTGTTCCCATTGGCCTTATCGGAACCATCATCTGGCAGGGAAAGATGACGGTAAATTCTCTTTTTGCCCACGTGGCGGACAAGGCGGCAGAGAAGGGAGATCCAGGGACCGTATGGATCGGTGATGTGCTGCTCCCTCAGATATTCCTGTTCCTGCTCACTGCTGTGCCCTGTTTCCTGGCAGCGTACTTTGGGTCCCAGGCAGTAGAGGGAATCATTGCAGTGCTGGGAGGAAAAATTTTGAGCGTACTTACAAGTATCGGTTCTATGATGCCAGCTCTTGGTATTGCCCTGAACTTAAAAGCCATTTACAAAGGCGATGCCAAAATTTTCTTTTTCGTAGGATTTTTGCTGCTGGTATACTTTGAACTCAGCATGATCGCCATTGGATTGATTGGCTTAGTCATGGCAGTAATTTACATGCAGATCATTTCGAGACAGAAGGAGGAGGAATAATCATGGAAAAAACAGCAAAAGAAAAGAAACTTTCGAAAAAAGCCGTGCTTGGCGCCTATATCCGCTGGCTGTTTTTGAATCAGTCCAACTACAGCTACGAGCGTTATATGGGAACAGGATTTTTACATGCCATGAATCCCGTAGTAAAGGAGCTTTATAAAGATGATGAGGAAGGCCGCAAAGAGGTTATGAAACGGCATTCAGGTTTCTTTAACTGCGAACCCTGCCTGGCATCTCCTATCGTTGGCCTGACGGTAGCCATGGAAGAGCAGAAAGCCTCCGGGGAAGCCTTGGACGAGGATGCCATTACCTCCATTAAAACAGGACTGATGGGGCCTGCCAGCGGTATTGGCGACACGCTGATCCAGGGTGTAATTGTGCCCCTTTTGCTGGCTCTGTGCATTGACTTTTCCGCAGACGGGAACATTGCAGGCCCGATATTGTACTGCCTTGTGATTACGGGAATTATTCTGGTGATTTCCTATTTTGGATTTATGATGGGATATAAGAAGGGATCGGATGCCCTGATGGATATGCTGGAAAGCGGCGTTATCAATAAGGTAATTTCCGGAGCGGGAATTATGGGCTGCGTAGTGCTTGGAGCTTTGGTGGCGAAATATGTGGGGCTTTCCTGTAAAATAGGGATTCCTTACGGAGAAGAGGTGTTCAGTATCCAGACACAGCTCTTTGACGTTCTGCTTCCGAAAATGCTGCCCCTGGCACTTACTATGGGGGTTATGAAGCTGCTGGATAAAGGGAAGAAACCCATGTACATTATGCTGGTTATGGTGATAGCAGGTACTGTGCTGGGATTGCTGGGAATTATTTAGAGAAGGATTTATGAGGAGGAATATGAAAATGTCTGTCTCGAATTTCAGCGCTGCTTTCTATACGGTGGGGGAAGGCAGTATAGAAAAACTGCGTGATTATCAAAAAGAACGGGTGGGGCTGGTTTTGGATGAAAACATTGTGAAAGCCCTGGGCCTTGATCAGGTGCTTTACCGGGATATTTTTGCAGATACCGAATACCGGGTGCTCTGCAACGTACCATCGGAGCCTGCCATTGCCATGCTGGAGGAACCTATCCGGGAGACCCGGGAATTTGCACCGGACCGTATCATCGGGATTGGAGGCGGCGCCGTGATGGACACGGCGAAAGCGCTCTGGGTATTTGCGGAGTGTCCGGATTTAACCTGGGAGCAGGCTTTGACGCCTTACCGGATTCCTAAGACCGGCGGTAGGATCAAGCTTACGGTCATACCTACTACCAGCGGTACCGGATCGGAGACCACCGGCTGCTCGGTTTTAAAGGACAAAGATAACCGGAAGCGCATGATTCTTTCCAAGGAGATTGTTCCCTCGGAGGCAATTCTGGACTTTACACTGCTTCGCAGCCTGCCGCTGAAAAATATTGCTTATTCCGGGACGGACGCTCTGGCTCATGCGCTGGAATCCGCCGTTTCCATCCGGAGTAATCCCCTGGTCAGAGAGATCTGTATCCAGGCGGCGGTTGTGATTCTCAAGAATCTGCGGCTGTCCTACGGAGGAGATCTGAAAGCCCGTGAAAAGGTACATATTGCGGCTTCTATGGCGGGAATGGGGATTGGAAATGCCGGAACCGGCATGGCTCACGGAATGGACCAGGCAGGAGGGGATTTTCATCTGCCCCATGGGCTGATGACAGGGCTGGCACTGCCCTATACCATGAAGTATCTCATGCCCCAGCCCGTTTACACGGAAGTGGCGGAACAGCTGGGTTTCCAGGGGACGGAAGAAGAAAAGCAGGAACGCCTGATTTCGGAAATATTTGGCATGTACAAAGAGATAGGTATGCCGGTGACGCTCAAAGAAGCCGGGGTTCCCAAGGAAGAGTATCTGGGAAATATCCCTTCTTATGTGGAGCGGGCTTTGCCGGATACCAATATAAAAAATTGTCCCAAAGATCCAAAGAAGCAAGATTTGGAGCAGCTTTATCAGGCGTTTTATACAGGCGTGTATGAGAGGAAGGGTGAATGAGTATGAGGGAAAAAATGGAAGTCCTGGCGATTACAGACAGCCACCGGTGTGAGGTGCGGACCGTGACACGTCCCGAGCCCGGAGCAGGGGAGGTATTGATTAAAATAGGCGGATGCGCCCTTTGCACCTATGAACAGAGGATGTTTACCCGGCAGGCGCCCACGCCTCTTCCGGTAGTGGGCGGACACGAAATCGCAGGCGAGATTGCAGGAGTTGGGAGCGGTGTGAGTCCCGAAGAATATCCGGCAGGAAAAAAGGTGGCGGTGCGCCTGATCAGCAGCTGCGGAAAATGCTATTTCTGCAGGCGGGGGGAGGAAAACCTCTGCACGGATATCAGCAGAGGAAAAAGCAGGCAGTCGGAAATTCCCGGCTCCGGCGGGCTGGGGCAGTATGTGGCGGTTCCTGTGGGGAAGGTGTGGGAAATTCCCCAGGATCTTCCGGTGGAGCAGGCGGTCTTTGCGGAACCTCTGGCCTGTGTGCTGAACAGCATTGAGAAAGGGCAGATACAGCTGGGGGATGACGTGGCAGTGATTGGCGGAGGCATTATGGGAATGCTGCATGTGATGTGTGCAAAGCTTTCCGGAGCAAGGGTCACCCTTTCGGAGCCGGACCCGGAACGCCGGAGGATTGCAGAGGAACTGGGCTGCGATTTTACCGTAAATCCCATGGAGACGGATCCGGCTGCATTCCTGAAAAGCATTACGAAAGGGCTTGGGGCGGAAGCTGTTTTTAACACGACGCCCATATCCGCTGTAGCGGCACAGGCAGCAGGCATGGCTGCACCTATGGGGCGGGTTGTCATGTATTCTTCCCAGCATCCGGACCGGCCCATGGAGATAAGCCCCAACTGGCTTCACAAGACGGAGACGGTAATTACCGGGGCAGTGAGTCCCAGCATCCGCTCCTTTGACCGGGCCGTAAACCTGATTTCCAAAGGGCTGATTGACACCGGCAGGCTGGTATCCGGCGTCTTTGACTACCATCAGGGAACAGAGGCCTTCGAAGCAGCCATCCGTCCGGATACCTTCCGGGTGGTGGTGAAATTTTCGTAATGCGCAGGCGGATTTTAAGGGTAAAAACAGGAGAGGGATTACACATAGGCCCCTGCTACGAATTGTCCAGGCAGGCCAAGAATTACCCTTGCAGAATTACGGTAAAGACAAGGCGGGGGATCTTCAATGCCAAGTCCGGCCTTCAGCTTTTGGAGGCCGGCATGGAGCCGGGGGAACCTGCGGAACTTTGCTGTGACGGCCCGGGGGAGGAAGAGGCCGACGCCGGCCTTTCCAGCTTTGTGCAGCGGTATTTTGAGAGTGAATAAAAAGCGGTTCCGGAAGGGAAGCTGCGGAACTTAAACAGCAGATTCCCGTAGGGCGCCTAGAAGGATTTGCGGCCGTGTGCGGCCGCAAATCCTTCTCAAAGTAGGGTGCCGGAAGGGAAACTGCGGAACTTATAATAGGAGGATTTGGAATGCTGATTTCTATGAAGCATACATTAAAGGAAGCCAGGGAAAAGGGATACTGTGTTCCGGCACTTGGCATCGGAAATGAACACAATCTCCGTGCCTGCTTAAGTGCGGCGGAGGAGAAACGTTCTCCGGTTATTCTGCTGGTAATGTACGGAAATAATCCGGATATAGAATATTTTGGGCGGATAGCCACAGATTTGGCCCGCAGGGCGGCGGTTCCGGTATCCGTAATCCTGGACCACGGGGCGAAATATGAGCATGCGGTTTCCGCTATACGGGCAGGTTTTACGGATGTTATGATTGACTGTTCCTCACTGCCCTACGAGGAGAATGCGGCTCAAGTGAAGGAGGTCGTAAAGGCCGCCCATGCAGTGGGTGTAGGAGTGGAAGCGGAGCTGGGCCATGTGGGCAGCGGTTCGGCCGGAACGGAAATGAACGGAGAGGGTGCGGGAGACAGTGTATTTACGGTTCCGGCGGAAGCGGTGAGCTTTGTGGAGGAGACCCAGATAGACGCCCTGGCCGTGTCTATCGGAACCGCTCATGGGGCCTACCGGGGAACGCCAAAGCTGCAGTTTGATCTTCTGCGGGAATTGAGGGAGAAAGTACAGGTTCCCCTGGTACTCCACGGAGGCTCCGGCACCGGTGACGAAAATCTGGCGAAAGCCTGCAGAATGGGAATCTGCAAATTAAATATTGCCTACGATCTTTACCGGGGAGGCATCGATCACCTGCTTGCCCACGATGTCTCAGGCAACGGAGCCTATGGGCTTTACAGGCTTTTGGGCCAGGGAATACAAGAAGCTGCGGAACATGCGGTTGAGATCTGCGGTTCTGCCGGCAGGGCGTGAGCGGAGGAGGCCTGGAATGATTTCTCAAAGGGTAGTTGTGGTGAACCCCACAGGTCTTCACGCAAGACCTGCATCAAAATTTGTGGCGGAAGCAAAAAAATATGAAAGCAGCCTTAGGATTAAAAAGAGCGGGAAAGAGATCAACGGAAAATCTATTATCCAGATTATGTCTGCCGGAATCTCGGCGGGAACCGAAATCTGCCTGGAGGCGGAGGGACCGGACGAGGAGCGGGCGGTAAAAGCCCTTTCCGAGCTGATTCACTCCGGCTTTGGGGAAGTGTGAATAGTGGATGAGATTAGAAGGAGGGCAGGAGCCGAAAGCTTGGGCCCTCCTTTTAATTGTGGGGGAGAAGAACATTAAAAATTAATAAGTTGAAGAATTCTAAGAGAGTTGCTATAATGAAACAAATATAGGAAATAATTCACGTATAGGCGTTACAGTAGAGAGGTATTTCATGTATATGACAGGACAGATTGATATAATTAGCAAACAAATAAAGGAATGCTATAAATCTGTTTATGGCGATGACATTGTGGAAGTGATTTTGTATGGTTCCTACGCCAGGGGCGATTATACGCCGGAGTCAGATATAGATATTGTTGCAATCGTAAAGGGTGACAGACTCACCCTTCAAAAAAAGCTTAAAATGGTCTGGGATATGTCCGCAGAAATAGGATTGGAGAATGATGTTATCGTATCGCCAATGGTCATACCACAAGATGAGTTCTTAAAATATAACAAAATTCTTCCATATTATCGTAATATTATACAGGAGGGAAAAATAATTGGATGATTTAGTAAAACATAGATTGATTACTGCAGCCGATAAACTCAAATCATCAAAAATTCTTTTAGATGAAGGACAATACAAAGATTCCATCGGAAGATCATATTATGCAATTTTTTCTGCGGTGAGAGCAGTACTTGCGGTAGAAGAAAAAGATTTTTCTAAACATAGTGCTGTAATAGCATACTTTCAAAAAGAATTTATTAAAACTGAAAAATTTCCTGTCAAATATTCAAAATATATACAGCAGGCTTTTCAGATACGGAATAGCTGTGACTATGATGATTTTTATATTGCTTCAAAAGAGGATGCAGAAGAGCAGTATCACAGGGCGGAAGAACTGTTCAAAGAGATACAAAATTATTTAAAGAATCGTCAATAAAACCAAAGCAGAGAAACCAATCCCGGGAGGACTCAATGAAATTCAAAGAAAGATACCTGTCAAACCAGATCCCCTTCGAGGATATTGATATTTACATCCAGGAGTGGGGTGAGAGCGACGAGCCCTGCACCCTGCGGGAATATCTGGGCTTAAATGAGGAAGAAGAGGATGTCTGGATTTCCGACAGCGATGAGGCGCTGATGGAGCTTTTGGACAAGCAGAAAAAATAGAAAGGATGTACAGAGATGGAAAGCAGAGTTGCGAAGACGCTGGAGAATCATAAGAAAGGATATAACTGCTGCCAGGCGGTAGCCTGCGCTTACTGCGATCTGGTAGGAATGGACGAGGCCACCTTGTTCCGGGCGGCAGAGGCTTTCGGCGCAGGCATGGGCGGGATGGAGACCACCTGCGGAGCCGTATCCGGGGCGGTTCTTCTGGCAGGCCTTAAGAACAGCGGCGGGGATTTGGAGAATCCCAGGACCAAAGGGGGCAGTTACCGGCTGTCCAAGCAGATTGTGGATGGATTCCGGAAGAAAAACACCACTGTGGTCTGCAAGGAATTAAAGGGCGTGGAGACCAAGCAGGTGCTCCGTTCCTGCGACGGCTGCATCGAGGATGCGGCGGCCCTGGTGGAAGAGATTTTGTTTGCGGAGTAGAAAGCATGGTCCGGGTCTATATAGCAAAGTTTTCGGAAGAAGAAAGGGGCTATACCCTTCAGTCCCGGCGGGCGCACAGGCTTTTGGAGACGGTCCTTAAGAGGGAGTATCCAAATGTCCGTGGGCCTTTTTCGCTGGGAAAAGACAAGAACGGGAAGCCGTTTCTGGAAAAACACCCTGAAATTTATGTAAATTTGTCCCACAGCGGCCCCTATGCCGCCTGCGCTCTGGGTGAGGCTCCGGTGGGAGTGGATGTGGAGGCTTGGAAAAAGAGGTCCAGATGGGAAGGAATCACAAGAAAACTGCATCCGGAAGAGCGAGAAGACCTTTGGAAGACGGATGAGGCAGAACGGGAAAAGCGATTCTTAAATCTCTGGGTATTGAAGGAAAGTTTTATGAAAGCTGAGGGAAGAGGCCTGGGGCTGCCTCTGGATTCCTTTTATATGGATGTGAAACCGGGAACCCCGGGGAGCGTCCGGCAGGAGCAGCCGGGAGCGCCATATTATTATCTTCTGTATGATATGGGGGAGGAAGCCTGCAGCCTGGCAGTCTGTTCCCGGGATCCGGAGCTTCCCCCGGAACCGGTCTGGGTTTCCCTGCCGGAAGAATGATCTGGCTTTTTCCCCGGGGGTCTGGTAAAATAACTGAGAGGTGAAAAGAGATGGAAAAGAAGAGAAGAAAACTTTCCCCGCCCTTGATAGCCGCCCTTGTTCTGTGTGTGGCTCTTCTGGGTTTCAGCGCTTTCCAGCTGGCGGGAATTTACATGGAATATAAGAAGGGAACCGATGAGTACGATGCCCTCCGGGAGTTTGTGAAGGCGGAGGTGCCGGAGGTTCAATATGAGGGGGAGGAACCTAAGCCGCCGGAGGAAGAGGCGGAGCCCAGGGTGGATTTTGCAGAGCTGAAAGCCCTAAATGACGAAATCATCGGCTGGATTGAGATCCCGGATACCCCCATCAGCTACCCAATCGTGCAGGGAGAAGATGATGTGTATTATTTGACCCACACCTTCAACGGAACGGAGAACAGTGCAGGCAGTATTTTTATGGAAACCCTAAGCAGTCCGGATTTCTCCGATATGCACACGATTCTCTACGGGCATAACATGAAGAACGGTTCCATGTTCGGAACCCTGATGGAATATGAGTCTCCCTCTTATCTGGTGGCCCATCCTCTGATTTTTATTGATACGGAAGAGGGCTCCCACGCTTACAAGATTTTTTCCTGTTACCGGGTGGATGCGGAGAGCGACAGCTATACCATCGGCTTTAAGGCAGATGAAATGTATGTAAATTTCCTGAAAAAACTCAAAGAGCGGTCAGCCTATGATACGGGGGTGGAGGTGACCATGGATGATGAAATCATCACCCTGTCCACCTGTACCAACACGGGGACGAACCGTTTCCTGGTGCACGCAAAGAAGGCTTGGTAGAAAGGAGCGCTGTGTGATGGAAGAAGAAAAATTGAGACGGCTTAGGGATTATGTGCAGGAGAGCAGTTCTATTGTGTTCTTCGGCGGGGCCGGCGTTTCCACGGAGAGCGGAATCCCGGATTTCCGCAGCACGGACGGCTTGTATCATCAGGAGTGGAAATATCCGCCGGAGACGATTTTAAGCCACAGCTTTTTCCTGCAGAATACGGAGGAGTTTTATCGTTTTTATAAGAAGAAAATGCTCTGTCTGGAGGCAAAGCCCAATGCAGCTCACAAGAAGCTTGCCCAGCTTGAGGACCAGGGGAAACTGTCCGCAGTGGTAACGCAGAATATCGATGGCCTGCACCAGATGGCAGGAAGCAGAAAAGTCTATGAACTTCACGGGTCCGTACATAGGAATTACTGCCAAAAGTGCGGGAAATTTTACGATGCCCGCCATATGCTGGAGGCCAAAGGCGTGCCCCGCTGTGAGTGCGGGGGGTTAATCAAGCCGGATGTAGTCCTTTACGAGGAGGGCCTTGACCAGAAGACCATTCAGGGAGCGGTGGAGGCAATCGCCCACGGGGATCTTCTGATTATCGGCGGAACATCCCTGGCCGTCTACCCGGCGGCGGGACTGATTGACTATTTTACGGGAAAATACCTGGTGGTGATTAACAGGGCGGCTACCCCCAGGGATAAACATGCGGATCTGCTGATCCAGGACAATATAGGAGAAGTGCTAAGTGGAATATAAGGTAGGAGACATTGTACGCTTAAAGAAGCAGCATCCCTGCGGAAGCCAGGAGTGGGAGATCCTGCGGGTAGGGGCGGACTTCCGGCTGAAATGCCTGGGGTGCGGACATCAGATTATGATCGCCAGGAAGCTGGTGGAGAAGAATACAAGAGGGCTGCGGACGCCGTGAGAAAGTTCTTGCATTTGTCTTCCAAATAGGCTATAATATTAACCCGTGATATATTATTTTAATTTCCTTGTTTCCCCCACAGAGAGGAAGCCAGAGACCAAAAGGAGGTAAAGCATGAACAAATATGAATTAGCACTTGTTGTGAATGCAAAGGCAGAGGATGACGTGAGAACGGCTACCGTAGAGAAGGCAAAAGAATACATTGCGCGCTACGGCGGTACGGTTACGGAAGTTGAAGATTGGGGCAAGAAGAGACTTGCTTACGAGATTCAGCACATGAGAGAAGCGTTCTACTACTTCATCCAGTTCGAAGCTGACGCAGCCTGCCCGGCAGAAGTGGAGCGGCATGTTCGTATTATGGAAAATGTCATCCGCTATCTGTGTGTTCGCAAAGACGCATAGACTTAGGGTTAACCGGAAAGTAGAGGATTGTTAGTATGAATAAAGTGATTTTAATGGGACGTTTGACCAGGGATCCGGATGTGCGCTATTCCCAGGGCGAGAACGCCACGGCAGTAGCCAGGTATACGCTGGCGGTAGACCGCAGGTTCCGCAGGGACGGAGATCAGAGTGCGGACTTTATCGGCTGTGTGGCCTTCGGCCGCCAGGCGGAGTTTGCAGAGAAGTATCTGCGCCAGGGGACGAAAATTGCCATCAGCGGAAGGATCCAGACGGGAAGCTACACCAACCGCGACGGACAGAAGGTATACACCACCGATGTGGTGGTAGAGGATCAGGAGTTTGCGGAGAGCAAAGCGGCGGCAGGCGGCAATGCCGGCGGCTTCCAGCAGCAGGGTGGTTTCCAGAGTACCCCGGCTCCTTCTTCGGCGGCAGGGGACGGTTTCATGAACATCCCGGACGGAATTGACGAGGAACTGCCGTTTAGCTGACAATCGTGGAAAGAAGAAAGACAAATTTAGAAGGAGGTAACATCCATGGCTTACACAAAATCGGATAAGAGCGATTCTCCCATGAGAAGAAGAGGCATGGGACGCAGAAGGAAGAAAGTATGCGTATTCTGCGGCAAAGAGAATAACGAGATCAATTACAAAGATGTAAATAAATTAAAGAGATACGTATCTGAGAGAGGAAAGATCCTTCCCAGAAGAATCACGGGCAACTGCGCAAAGCATCAGAGGGCCCTTACCGTGGCGATCAAGAGAGCCCGCCACGTTTCTCTTATGCCCTATGTAATGGACTAAAGTTTGCTTAAGAAGGCTGCCGGGTTTCCGGCGGCCTTTTTGTAAAATAACAGAGGGCAAATCGGCGTATACTATTTCCAGGATAATTGAAACTACAACATTTTAACAGGAGGCGGCATGGAGACAAAGGCATTGAAATTAAGGGAAAACTTTTACTGGGCGGGTATTCTGGATGATACCCTCCGGGTATTTGATATTATCATGTACACGGAATTTGGAACTACCTATAATTCCTATGTATACAAGACAGGGGACAAAGTAATCCTCTTTGAGACGGTGAAAGAGAAGTTCTTTGATGATTATGTAAAGGAGCTTCAAGAGGTTGTGGATGTAACCCGGATCGACTATCTGGTAGTCAATCACACGGAGCCGGATCATGCAGGCAGTGTGGAAAGGCTCCTGGAGCTGAATCCACAGCTGAAAATTATTGCTACCGGAACGGCGGTTTCATTCCTGCAGAGCATCGTAAACCGGGATTTCTGCAGCATTTCCGTGAGAGATAACCAGACAATGAAGATAGGAAATGCCGTTCTGCGCTTTCTGCATGTGCCGAATCTTCACTGGCCGGATACCATGTACACCTATCTGGAGGAGGAGCAGATCCTGGTAACCTGCGATTCCTTCGGCTCCCACTATGCCTTTCCGGAGATTCTGGCCAGTAAAATTACCAGCCGGGAGGACTACTGGAAAGCAACCCGCTACTATTTTGACTGTATCATCGGGCCCTTTAAGCCCTTTATGTTAAAGGCTTTGTCCCGCATCCGGGATCTGGATATCTCCATGATCTGTACCGGCCACGGCCCGGTGCTGGATACGGATATAGATAAAATGCTCAACACCTACGAGGAATGGTGTACGGTAGTAAATCCCAATTCCGGGAAGACGGTGGTGATGCCCTATGTGAGTGCTTACGGCTATACGGGGCAGCTGGCGGAGCAGATTGAGAAGGGAATCCGGGATAGCGGTCCCATTGAGGTGCGCAAATATGACATGGTGACAGCGGATGCAGGGAAGGTTCTGGATGAGCTGGGGTTTGCGGACGGTATTCTCTTCGGAACTCCTACCATTGTGGGGGAGGCCTTAAAGCCTATCTGGGATCTGACCACTTCTATCTTTGCAGGAACCCATGGAGGAAAGCTTGCGGGGGCTTTCGGAAGCTACGGCTGGAGCGGAGAGGGAGTTCCCCACATTACGGAGCGGCTGCGGCAGCTCCAGATGCGGGTAGTGGAAGGCTTTACCGTACGTTTTAAACCCAGCAGCGTGGATCTTCTGAATGCTTATGATTACGGCTATGATTTCGGATGCCGGCTTTTGGAGAAGGAGAATCCCAAGAAGAGCAAGGGGAAGACTTCCCTGGTAAAATGCCTGGTCTGCGGGGAAATTTTTGATTCTTCCCTGGAAGTCTGTCCGGTCTGCGGCGTAGGACCTGAGAATTTTGTACCTGTGGAGACGGAGGAGACTTCTTACCGGAAGGATACCCGGAATCTTTATGCAGTTCTGGGAAACGGAGCGGCAGGAGTGGCAGCGGCCAAGGCCATCCGGGAGCGGGATAAGACCGGATCCATCTATATGATATCCAACGAGGAATATCCGGCATACAACCGTCCTATGCTAACGAAATCCCTGGTGGCAGGCCTTGATGCGGAGCAGATTGCCATTCAGGATGCTTCCTGGTATGAGGAGCAGAATATCTGCCAGATCCTTGGAAAGGAAGTGGTTTCCGTTGATCCCGGGGAGAGGGAGATTCATACCTCGGACGGGGCAAAATTCCGCTATGACAAACTGATTTACGCTCTTGGCTCCGAGAGCTTTATTCCTCCTATCCCCGGATCGGATCTTCCTGAGGTTACGGCTATCCGGCGGCTGTCCGATACCAGGAAAGTGGCGGAGCTTTTGGAGAATACGAAGGATGCCGTGGTCATCGGAGGCGGCGTGCTGGGCCTGGAGGCGGCCTGGGAGCTGAAAAAGGCCCACTGCCATGTAACGGTGCTGGAGCTGGCGCCCCGGCTTATGAGCCGCCAGCTGGATGAAGGGGCAGGGAAGATGCTTGAGAGTATCGGCCAGGCTCAGGGCATCGAGATCCGCACCGGTGTAACCATCGAGGCTATCCAGGGAGAAGGCCATGTGGCCGGCGTCCAGCTTGGAGACGGTGAGGTGATTCCGGCGCAGATGGTGATTGTCTCCTGCGGCGTGCGGGCCAATACGGAGATTGCGAAAGAAGCGGGAATTTCCGTGGAGCGCTCCGTGGTAGTGGACAGCCGGATGCAGACCAATGTGGAGGGGATTTTTGCCTGCGGCGACTGCGCCCAGTACGAAGGGATGAATTATGCAATCTGGCCCCAGGCTGTGGAAGAGGGAAAAGTTGCAGGAGCCAATGCAGCGGGAGAGGCTTTGGAATATCTGCCCTCCCCGGCAGCTCTTACCTTCCATGGAATGAATACGGCGCTTTTTGCTATAGGAGACAACGGCAGCAATCCCAATCTCATCTACCGCACGGTAGAGTTCCGGGATGTTTCCAGAAAACAGTATGAGAAATACTATTTCCGGAACAACCGTCTCTGCGGCGTCATCCTAATCGGTGATACGGGAAAAATGGCAGAGCTTACCGAGGCAGTGGCCCGCAGGGCTTCTTTTGGGGAATTGTTTGAAAAATAAAAACAGAAAAAGAGATCGAAAATAAAAAGGCGTCCGGGCAGATTCTGTCTTCCCCGGATGCCTTTTTCATTCTGCCGGGCCGGCCGGTTATTGAATCGTATCGGCGTTTACATAGTAGAAAGCCCGGAATTTGTATTTATCTCCCCGCACAATGGTTTTGTGAATGGCAATGAGCCGTTCATTTTCATAGCAGAACCGTTCCAGGAGCATACAGGGATCCTGGGTGGAAATCTGGAGGTATTTGGCTTCCTGGGGCGTGGGCATAATGGGGGAAAGCAGTTCGTTGGCATTGTCGATTTCCATAGAATAATGCAGTTCCAGGTAGGTGTACAGAGAGCCGGAGTTAAGATAATCCAGATCCAGGCGGGCAAAGCGGTCTCTGGGAAGATAGGTGGTTTCCAGCATTAAAGGGTAATCGTTGGCGCTTCGCAGACGTATCAGCTTGTGCCAGAGCTTGCAGTTTTCTTCCGGAGGAACTGCTTCTGCCAGATACCGGTCTTCCACAATGATATCACAGCCTAAGATCCGGTTGGTAATCTCAATATGCTGGGCCCGGAGGGAACCCACAAAGGAGTAGAATTTAGAGAGGGTCTGTTCGTACATCTGAGGCTTGACGAAGTTGCCGCTTCCCTGTTTCTTCTCTATGTATTTATCCCGGTACAAATCTTCCAGGGCCCTCCGTATGGTGGCACGGCTTACGTGGTACATTTCACAGAGGGACCGTTCGGAGGGAAGATAAGTTTTTTCCGAATAGTAGCCGGACATGATTTTCTTCTGAAGATCATGATAGATATCCTGGTACAAAGGGGTGTTGCTCATGGGGATGCCTTTCATAAATGTGTATTTCTCTTGTCTTTTTTAGTATACTCCCGGGGGAGCAGTCCGTCAAACCATTTCACCGATTGGTACGGTATTTGTTACGATACCACTGGGCAATTTGGGCTAAAAAGGCCTTAAGGCCTTGCTATTTTTTACACTTTGTATAGAATGGAGATAAGAAATGACAAATTACTAGACAAAATGACAAAAGGAGAGAACGGATTTGAAATATCAGGAATATTATGAGGTAATTACAAAACAGCTGGAACAGGAATTTAAGGAGGAGGGAGATCAGATCCGCCAGGCGGCAGAGTACTGTGCGGCTTCGGTGATGGCAGGACGTGTGATTCACGTGTTCGGCTGCGGACACTCCCAGATGTTTGCCATGGAAGTATTTTACCGGGCAGGAGGGCTGGTGCCTGTGAATGCCCTTCTGATTCCCCACCTTTCGCTTTTCCCCAAGGCAAAGCTGAGTACCATGCAGGAGAGGGTAGAGGGATTTTCCAAGGGTTACCTGGAACTGGAAAATACGGATCCCAGGGATACCATGATTATCGTTTCCATATCGGGCCGCAATGCAGGGGTGGTAGATATGGCGCTGGCTGCAAAGGAGATTGGGATGAAGGTAGTAGCCCTGGTGTCCGGCGCATTTGCAGAGGCTACCACTTCCCGCCATTCCAGCGGAAAGAATTTGAGGGATGTGGCCGATACCGTGATTGACATTAAATGTGTTGCCGGGGACGCAGCGCTGAGTATAGAGGGAATGGATGCAAGTTTTTGCGGTACTTCCACCGTGCTGGGAATGTCTGTGATGGAGTCCATCATTGCCCAGACGGTAGAGAACTGTATGGCAGAAGGGTATTGTCCGCCGGTTTATGTCAGCTCCAATCTGGATAAGGGTGATGCAATTAATGCGGAGTATATTAAGAATTATTCAAAGCTGGTATCCTGCCTGTAAGACGGGTATGGGATAGCAGTAGAAAGGGGTTCAAAATGCAAGTGGTGTGTGTATGCGGAATGGGAATGGGAACCAGCCTGATTATGAAGATGACGGTGGATAAGGCTCTCAGAGACCTGGGAGTGGAAGCGGATATCGAGCACTGGGACGCAGGCACGGTAGGCGGCAAGTCTGTAGATCTCATCGTGACCAGTGAAGATTTTGCGGAGCGTTTCGCAGATCAGAAGAACGTAGTTTACTTGAAAAACGTGCTGAATGCACAGGAGGCGAAGGAAAAGCTTCGTGCGTATCTGGAGGAAAACAAAGGATAGCTCAATTAGGAGGGAAATTGTATGGAATTTTTAGGATTCTTTTTGGAACTGCTGGAGACCCCGGCGATTGTTCTTGCACTTGTGTCACTGATTGGTTTGATTGTACAGAAAAGGGGAGCGTCCTATGTGATTAGCGGTACGGTAAAGACGGCTTTGGGCTATCTGGTACTTGCCGCAGGCTCCAGCCTGATCGTAACGGAGATCCTGCCTTTTGTGGGGCTGTTCCAGACCGTGTTCGGCCTGGACGGTTTTGCCACCGGATCCGAGGTAATTGTAGGCGCTATGTCTGAGGCGGTGCCGGCCATAGCCTCCACTTCCGCCGTTATTATGGGCGGCGGCTTCCTGGTAAATATTCTGCTGGCCCGGTTCACGCCGCTGAAATATATCTTCCTTACCGGACATATGATGTGGATCAGCTCTATTGCAGTTGCCTACAGCCTGTATACGGCGGGATTGAGCAATGGAATGATCATTGCCATCGGCGTGGTGATTCAGGGTGCGTTCCTGACTCTGATTCCGGCTATCTCCCAGCCCATCGTGCGCTGTGTAACCGGAAGCGATGACTTTGCCATCGGCCATTTGACTACTCTCGGTACGGTTTCTGCCGGCTACATCGGCGGCCTTCTGGGAAATAAGGAAAAGAACGCAGAGGATATGCAGCTTCCCAAGAAGCTGGCGTTCTTTAAGGATTCCGCCATGTCCATTTCAGCAGTAATGGTGGTATTCTATCTTATTGTGGTAATTGCGGCAGGTCCCGAGGAAGTGGCTGCTTATGCTGGAGGAACGAATTACATTATCTATGGCTTGTTAAAGGGCCTGGGCTTTACGGCCGGTATCCTGGTACTTCTTCAGGGCGTCCGGATGCTGCTGGGCGAACTGGTTCCGGCGTTTAAGGGAATTGCGGATAAGATCGTACCCAATGCCATTCCGGCCCTGGACGTGCCCGTGCTGTTTACTTATGCTCCTAATTCCCTGATGCTGGGCTTTATCTTCGCAGTAGCAGGAATGCTGGTTGCCATGGTGGTTTGCTCCGCCGTTCTCGGCGTAGTTCCTCTGGTATCCATTATCGGAGCCTTCTTTACCGGCGGCGTGGCCGGCGTATTCGGAAATGCCAAGGGCGGCCGCAGGGGAGCCATGATTGCGGGCTTTGTATACGGCTTTGAGCTGATTTTCCTGTCAGGCCTTACCTACCAGATCTTCGGCCACTTTGCAGCCGTGGGTGCAGAGGGAACCGGACATGACTGTATTGACGCCATGATGCTGATGCTTGCCATGAAGAATGTATGGATTGGAATCGCTATTATTATCGCAGTCTTTATTCTGCTTTCGGTTTTGAAAATGAAGAAGGGAAAAGCAGCCGCTTAAGGGCAGCTGTAGACAATACAATCACCTTTTAAAGCAAAGTGCGCAGACCCAGAAGAAGGGACTGCGCACTTTGTATTTGACACAGAATTCCCGCCGGCCAATAAAGTTATGGAAAATACACATAAGGTATGATATAATGTCCGAAAAGGCAATGACAGCAGGGGAACCGGAGTGTTATTGCCTGATCAAGTTGTGAATCCCCATCAAATTGGAGAAAAGATATGAAGAAAAAGGTGAAATTGAAGGGACAGCTGAAGAGCTATTTACAGTGGCCGCTGGTTCTGAGCGTTTTACTGCTGATCATGAATCTCTGCATGTATCCCATTTCCGTGAAAGCCGGAATTTTAATGTCCGTGTTTCTGGTGGTCTATGTGGGGATCGTGGTGATGCTGTATGTAAACGGCCGTTCCCGGATTTACAGCGATCTGGTTTCTTTTGCTGCCCAGTATGGGCAGATTCAGAGGAAGCTTCTGAAAGAACTGGCAATTCCCTATGCCCTTTTGGAGGAAGACGGAAAGGTTATCTGGGCCAATACGGCGTTCTTCCAGGTGAGC
Organism: uncultured Lachnospiraceae bacterium; assembly: GCA_910586955.1. Lineage (GTDB taxonomy): Bacteria > Bacillota > Clostridia > Lachnospirales > Lachnospiraceae > Laedolimicola. The sequence continues at coordinate 22,007 of CAJUMM010000024.1, forward strand.
GGAAAGAGTAAGAAAAACCTGCGCAAGTCCATTTCCTGGTTTTTCCCCGAGTTTACGAAGGATATCCTGTCTGCGGAGGAGTGGGAGGACAGCCGGATGGTCCGCTTTTCCTGCGAGGAACGGGATTACCGGGCGGATGTCCGGCGGGTTTACATGGATGAGGTGCTGGATACGGGGGCCTTTGTGGAGACGGAGGAAGAGAGCTTTCTCATTGCCGTGTATCTCTTTGACGAGACGGAAATCAACCGGTATATCCGCATGACCCGGGAGCAGAGGCTGGTGGCCGGCCTGGTGTATCTGGATAATTATGAGGAAGCCCTGGATACGGTGGAGGAAGTGCGCCGTTCCCTCCTGGTGGCCCTGGTGGATCGGAAGATCAACAAGTATATCGGGGCTTTCGGCGGAATCGTGAAGAAAATCGAGAAAGATAAGTATTTTATTGCTGTCCAGGAAAAAGATCTTCCTGTCATGCGGGAGAGCAAGTTTGAGCTTCTGCAGGACGTGAAAACCGTGAATATCGGAAATGAGATGGCCGTGACCATCAGTATCGGCCTGGGAATGAGCGGGAAGACCTTTGCGGAAAATTATGATTATGCCCGGATTGCCATTGATTTGGCTTTGGCCAGGGGCGGCGATCAGGTAGTGCTTAAAGAGGGAGAGAATATTTCCTATTTCGGAGGAAAGACCCAGCAGGTGGAGAAAGCTACCAGGGTGAAGGCCAGGGTGAAAGCCCATGCCCTCCAGGAGTTTATTGAGAGCCGGGATAAGGTAATGGTCATGGGACATAAGCTGACGGATGCCGATTCCTTTGGGGCCTCCATCGGAATTTACCGGGCAGCTAAGGTCCTGGGCAAGCGGGCCTATATTGTTCTCAACCAGGTGACAAGCTCCGTGCGGCCCATGCGGGAGTGTTTTCTGGACAATCCGGCCTATGAGCCTGATATGTTTTTGAATAACGAGCAGGCCATAGAAATGATTGATTCCAATACGGTTCTGGTGGTGGTGGATACCAACCGCCCCAGCTATACGGAGTGCAGTGAGCTTTTGAACCGGACGCCTACCATTGTAGTTCTGGATCATCACAGGCAGACCAACGAGCAGATCAGCAATGCGGTGCTCTCCTATATTGAGCCCTATGCTTCCTCTGCCTGCGAGATGGTGGCGGAGATTCTGCAGTATTTTGATGAAGGCCTTAAGATCAAGGCGGTGGAGGCGGACTGCCTCTATGCGGGAATTATTATTGACACGGATAACTTTATGGGCAAGACGGGAGTGCGCACCTTTGAAGCGGCGGCCTTCCTGCGCCGGTGCGGGGCCGATGTGACCCGGGTGCGCAAGATGTTCCGGAACGGAATGGCAGAGTATAAGGCCAGGGCGGAGGCAGTACGCCATGCGGAAGTCTACCACGGATTTGCAATTTCCGTGTGTCCCAATGAAAATATTGAGAGTCCCACTATTGTAGGAGCCCAGGCAGCCAATGAGCTGCTGAATATCATTGGCGTAAAGGCGTCCATTGTGCTGACCTATTATCAGAAGCGCACCTACATCAGCGCCCGCTCCATTGACGAGGTAAATGTACAGGTTCTGATGGAGCGCATGGGGGGCGGCGGCCATATGAATGTGGCAGGGGCCCAGCTGGACTGCGGTGTGGAGGAAGCTTCTGAGATTGTAAAGCATACCATTGACAAAATGCACGAGGAAGGAGAATTGTAAT
>CAJUMM010000024.1:23730-34044 GCA_910586955.1 uncultured Lachnospiraceae bacterium
AATAGAGGATGTAAAGTCCCTGGGGAAGAAAGGGGAGCTGGTCAATGTAAACGACGGCTATGCCCGGAACTATATTCTGGCGAAGAAGCTGGGCCTGGAGGCAACCCCCAAGAATCTGAATGATTTAAAGCTGAAAAAGGCCAATGAGGAGAAGCGGGCCAAGGAGATTTACCAGGAGGCAGTGGCTTTCGGGGAGCAGCTTTCTAAAATGGAAGTCAATGTAAGCATCAAAGCAGGAGAGGGCGGAAAGATTTTTGGTTCCGTATCCTCCAAGGAGATTGCCCAGGCTGCCCAGGAACAGCTGGGGGTAGAACTGGATAAGAAAAAGATGCAGATCCCCAGCCCCATTAAGAGTGTAGGGACCCATATGGTTCCCATCCGCCTGCATCCCAAGGTGACGGTGGAGTTAAAGGTGAATGTAAGAGAGGCATAGCATGGAAGAAGCCATTATCAAACGGGTGATGCCTCACAGCCCGGAGGCAGAGCAGTCCGTCATCGGCTCTATGCTTATGGACCGGGAAGCCATTATGATCGCATCGGAGATCATCACCGGGGAAGATTTCTACCAGCGGCAGTATGGCGTGGTCTTTGAGGCCATGACGGAGCTGTTTAATGAGGAACAGCCGGTGGATCTGGTGACGCTCCAAAACCGCCTTCGGGCGAAGGGTGTTCCGGAGGAAATCAGCGGCATGGAGTTTGTCCGGGATCTGCTGAATGATACCTATACATCCTCCAATGTGAAATATTACGCCAATATTGTGGCAGAGAAGTCTACCTTAAGGAAGCTGATACGGGTAAACGATGAGATTAATAATCTCTGTTACGGTGGCACGGAACCTTTGGAGGAGGTTCTGGAGCAGACGGAGAAGCGGGTGTTTGATCTGGTACAGCGCCGGAATACGGGAGATTTTGTACCTATCAAACAGGTGGTGCTGAGTGCCATCCAGAAAATTGAGGCGGCTTCCCGGACAAATGGAAATGTGACGGGCATTGCCACAGGGTTTAAAGATCTGGATTTCCAGACTTCCGGTTTCCAGCCTTCGGATCTAATCTTAATTGCAGCCCGTCCTTCTATGGGAAAGACGGCTTTTGTCTTAAATATTGCCCAGTATATGGCTTTCCGGAATCATGAGACGGTGGCGGTATTCAGCCTGGAGATGTCCAAAGAGCAGCTGGTCAACCGTCTGCTCTCCATGGAGTCCGGGGTGGATGCCCAGAAGCTGCGGAACGGGAATTTAAACGACGCAGACTGGGAGCGCCTGGTGGAAGGTGCGGAAGGGGTGGCCGGTTCCAATCTGATCATTGACGATACGCCGGGCATTACCCTGGCGGAGCTGCGCTCCAAGTGCAGGAAATATAAGCTGGAAAATAATCTGGGAATTGTTATGATAGACTACTTGCAGCTAATGTCAGGGGGCGGAAGGTCTTCGGATTCCAGGCAGCAGGAGATTTCCGATATATCCAGAGGGTTGAAAAGCCTGGCCAGGGAGCTGAATGTGCCGGTAGTGGCCTTGTCCCAGCTGAGCCGTGCGGTGGAGCAGAGACCGGATCACAGGCCTATGCTCTCGGATCTCCGGGAGTCGGGAGCTATTGAGCAGGATGCCGATATGGTCATGTTTCTGTACCGGGATGCCTACTATAATAAAGATTCGGAGATGAAGAATCTGGCTGAGGTGATTGTGGCCAAGCAGAGAAACGGCCCCATTGGGACCATCAATCTTCTGTGGATGCCGGAATATACTACCTTTAAGAATTTTAAAGCGGGTCCGCCGATGTAGGGAATGGCTGTGCTTCGTTCAGCCTGTGCTATGCCGACTAAACTGTTGGAATAAAATGTAAAATATACTTGCAATCCTGTCTTAAGGTGTTATAATATTAGATGTAAAATATTTACAAAATCGGAGGGACAGGTATGAGCGAGGTGCGCTATATGATTTCCGATGCGGCGAAGCTGGTGGATGTGGAGGCTCACGTCCTCCGGTATTGGGAAGAGGAACTGGAGCTGCCCATCGGCCGCAACGAAATGAGCCATCGTTATTATACAGAAGAAAATATCCGGCTGTTCCGGCATATTAAGGAGCTGAAAGAACAGGGAGTGCAGTTAAAGGCCATTAAGATGCTGATTCCAGATTTGGAACAGGGCGAGACGGAGATGACCCATCTGATTGCCAGGGTGGACAAGTTCCAGGCACCTGCAGACGGACAGGCTGCGGCCCGTGAAGAGAAAATGCAGCAGTTCCAGTGCATTATGAGCCGCTTGATTTCCGAGGCTTTGGAGGATCACACGGAGAGAATGGGGTACGAGATCAGCAGCCAGGTCAGCGGCCAGGTGATCAAGGAGATGGATTACCTGCTCCGCATGAAGGAGGAGCGGGAGGACGAGCGTTTTAAACGTCTGGATGAAGTGATCCGCAGTTCCCAGAAATCCCGGAAGGAACGGGCGTTGTTTGGGAAAGAGGAGAAAAAGAGACGGGGATTTTTTGGACAGAAAAAAGGACAGGCCGTTTAGGACTGTCCTTTTATATGTTCGCGTTATTCTGCGCTGATAGCGCCGGTGGGACATTCTGCTTCGCAGGTTCCGCAATCCAGGCAGGCGTCTGCGTCGATGACGTACTTTCCGTCGCCCTCGCTGATAGCCTCTGCGGGACAAACAGCCGCACAGGAACCGCAAGCTACACACTCATCGCTGATTACATAAGCCATAGTATAAATCCTCCTTATATTCTCTGGTTGCGATCCTTATTGGACCTTACGTGTATTTTAATATAAAAGGCCTAAATATACAAGTGAAAAATTTGTAAAAAGGGGATTATAATTCCTTGCAAAATACTCGGAATTAGATTATAATAAGTTTTGCAGTTGTGCAGATACTAAAAGAGAAAGGATATAGATCAAAGGAGGAGTTTTCAAATGGCAAAGATTACGAAGGACATGCTTATGGGCCAGATTCTGCAGGTGGATGAAAATATGGCAGGAATTCTCATGCGGGAGGGAATGCACTGCGTAGGCTGCCCGTCCCATCAGTTTGAATCCCTGGAGGAGGCGGCTCTGGTCCATGGAATGGATCCGGATGTACTGACTGCCCGGCTCAACGCATTTCTGGAGGCGGTAGAGTAATAGGATACAGCGAAAAAGGATGCCGGCGGGCATCCTTTTTGTCTTACAGAAGCGCCAGCTTCTGAAGTGCTTCTCCTTTTACCATCAGTTCCTCATGTTCTTCCAGATAGGCTTCACAGGCGGAAGTATATTTTTCACTGGTTCCGTATTCGGAAAGAATGTTGGAAACCTTGTTAAACTCTTCCGGGGTATGGCCGCTTTTGCGGATCACCAGGCAGTAGCTGCAGTCCCGCACCAGGCGGTACAGGGAATTCTGCCCTGTGTAATAATCCTTCAGCACACGGGCCGCCGAAATAATGGTATCCAGGTCCGGGAAGAAATAAAGGCGGGTGAGATCCAGCTCGCTTGCAAGGGCAATGGCCTTCTCCTCCTGCTCCTCCTGTGTTCCTTCTTTTAGGTGGCGCTCAATGAGCTTGCGGAACATATCCAGTACATTGTCGGCCCCTTCGGGGAGAACGCTTCCCAGATCCGAAAGCTCTTCCGAGTGGTTTTCGTTTCCCGGAGCAAACTTGGAGAACCGGGTATCCAGCTCCTCCGGATCTTCCACCTTCGTTATAATCAAAACAATGCACTCATTGGGAAGAGGGATTGCTTCTATCATCAGAGGAATATTATCAGCTTCAAAACCAAAATCCACAGACGCCTGCTGCATCATATCCCGGAACAGTTCCTTGGCCTTCTCGGTTCCGTAAGCCAGTTCGCTGAGCTTAATCTGGCGGGTGGCCAAATCATCCTTGGTCAGGGTACAGCGTATTTGGTTGTCATTCAATTTCTCTATTCTCATAATCACCACATCCAAATCTGCAATTCACTTTGTCAATTACTATTATATACATTTTTGAAAGTATATACAATATTTAAATAGAAGTCAATATGTCAAAAATGCCAATTTTCTAAAAAAAATGAGAAGAAAATGTTAAATTTTTGGAAGGCTTGCATTTTGGGCGGAATACGGGTTATAATAAAAGCGGAAAAGCCGCCCGGGGAAGGGAGGCAGGACGCCTAGATATTTTAAAATTTCTCTTTTGTGTAAGCCATGATTCTGAATTCTGATTCACCGCTTCGGTGAGGATTCCACGATTGCCCATTGAGACAGAAAGATAACATGCGGGTGCGCACCCTGTGTTTGCTGCGTAAGACAGGTGTTGTTTGAGAAAGCGAGTAAGGCTTTTCCGAAATAATATATCACGTCTCCTTTTGGAGGAAGCGGCTGCCCTGTAGAACCGGATCCGGGATATGCGGGCCGGGACCCCTCTGAGCCAGACCATACAGGAAAACGGTACTGTGGGGCGGCTTTGCTTTGGAAGGATGAAACCTTAGTATTTTATTAATTTTGCAAAATGTCGAAAAATAGGGATGACGTGTCGAAAAAATTCTGCTATGATGTTTAGTGGACAGGAGGATTCTGCTATGGCGTTGAAACAAAGAAGGAGAAGAAGGCGGCCCCCAAGGAGACCGGAGGGGAGAATGGAAAGAAGATCTCCGGACAGAGGAGAGCCCAGGCCGGAGAGAAGGCCGGATCGCAGGGCTCGTGCCAGGAAGCAGGCCAGAAGGCAGCTGATTCCGGTGATTGCGGCCGTAATCCTGATTATCCTGATTATGATAAGCATGTTTATCAGCTATCTGATAGAAAAATACAGCCCTTCGAAAGAAAGGGCAGATTTGAATGCCTACTTTTCCGTATCCCAGGAGGATGAGGTGGCAGTGATTCTGGAGGATGAGCTGACGGAGCTGAAAGGGAAACTGATTGACGGGGAAGTGTATGTGGACACGGACATTCTGTATGACTATCTCAATTCCCGTTTCTACTGGGATGCGGCGGAGAATCTGCTTCTTTACACCACTCCTACGGAGCTGATTACCGCACAGGTGGGAAGCAATGAATATACGGTGGCCAAGACCAAGTATACGGAAGATTATGTTCCTGTGAAAGTCAACGGGGACACGGCCTATGTGGCCTTAAAATACATTCAGAAATATACGGCCATGGAATTTGAGGTTATGACGGATCCGGTAAACCGGGTGCATATTACCCGGGAGTTTGGCAGCCGGGATACGGTGACGGTGAAGAAGGATACGGTGGTGCGGGAGAGCGCCGATATTAAGAGTCCTATCCTGGCAGATGCGGCAAAGGAAACGACGCTGTATGTCATTTCTTCGGAGGGAGAGGAGATTGGTGACTGGACCAAGGTGCGGACCGGGGACGGATTTATCGGCTATGTAGAGAATAAGCCCCTGGGGAGCAAAGGACAGGAGAGCGCCACGCCCAACTATGAGGAGCCGGTTTACTCCAATATTTCCAAGGATTATACCATCAATATGGCCTGGCATCAGGTGACGAATTCCGATGCCAATAACCAAGTGCTGGAAATGATAGCCAATACCAAGGGACTGACCACCATTTCCCCTACCTGGTTTTTCCTGAATGACGACGAGGGAAATATCGATTCCCTGGCCAGCCAGACGTATGTAAATTATTGCCACCAGAACGGCATTGAGGTGTGGGCTCTGGTGGAGGACATTACCCATAAGGATACCATTATCGATTACAATATTTTCTCCAGGACATCTTCCCGCCAGAGGCTGGTGAACAACCTGATTGCAAAAGCCATTGAGTTTGATTTGGATGGCCTGAATCTGGACTGTGAGTTTATTGACCTGGAAACCTCCAAGGCTTACGTGCAGTTTATCCGGGAGCTTTCCATTATGTGCCGCTTAAACGGAATTGTTCTCTCCATAGATAATTACGTACCGGCAGACCACAACATGTTCTACAACCGCAAGGAACAGGGCATTGTGGCGGATTATGTGATTATTATGGGTTACGACGAGCACTACTCCACATCCCCGGAGGCAGGGTCTGTGGCCAGTATCGGCTGGGTGCGGGCCGGTATTGAGAATACGCTCAAGGAGGTTCCGCCGGAGAAAGTAATCAATGCTGTTCCCTTCTTTACCAGGCTTTGGGAGGAGCGCCCCAAGACAGAGGAAGAGCTGGCCTCAGAGCCGGAGAACAGCGAGTATATTCCCTATGTGGTAACCAGCAAAGCCTACGGGATGGACGCGGCGGACCAGGTGGTTGCCGCCAATAGCGCAGAGCGTGCCTGGAGTGAGGAAGCTGGGCAGTACTATGCGGAGTACACGGCCGACGGCAATACTTATAAAATCTGGCTGGAGGAAGAGGAATCCATTGAGCGCAAAGCGGCTCTGATTAATGAGTACAACCTGGCCGGAATTTCTGCCTGGAAGCTGGGCTTTGAGCGCCAGGCTATCTGGGATGTGATTTTAAGGTACGTCAATTAATAAGACATGTAATAAAAAAATCCGCCATATATTTAGATTAACAAAGATATATGGCGGACTTTTTATGGAAATTTTGCAGAGAATCAAGGAGAAGATTGCAGGAAGAAGCCGGATTATCGGTATGGGAATGGCCTTGCTGGTGCTTGCCAGCGCCTGTTACTTTGCCAGGGGAAGCTTTTGGGAGAAGACGGAAGGTAAGGCGGAGCGGGAGAACGGGTATATGGTGATTATCGATGCAGGCCACGGCGGCAATGACCCGGGAAAAATCGGCGTGGACGGAAGCCTGGAGAAGGATCTGAACCTGATCATTGCAGGGAAGCTTAAGAAGCTTCTGGAACAGCAGGACTTGTATGTGGAAATGACCCGGGAGGAGGATCAGGGGCTTTACGATGAGAACGCTTCCAATAAAAAGGTCCAGGATATGAAACGCCGCTGTGAGCTGATCAATGAGGAACAGCCTGCCTGCGTGATCAGTATTCACCAGAACAGTTACCATGAGGAATCTATCCATGGAGCCCAGGTGTTTTATTACGGGACCTCTGGGGAGAGCCAGAAGCTTGCGGAGATTCTTCAGGAGGAGCTGGTGCGCTTTGTGGATCCGGAGAATCATCGGCAGGCCAAGGCCAATGATACCTACTATCTTCTGAAGAAGACAGAAGTTCCGGTAGTAATTGTGGAGTGCGGTTTCCTAAGCAACTGGGAGGAGAGCAAGAAACTCCAGGATGAGAGTTACCAGGAGCGGCTGGCCTGGGCGGTACATATGGGGGTAATGCGGTATTTGAATCAGTAGGCGGGGGTCCTGCATTTTTCCCTTTCAAAAAGCAGAGAACTGGTGTAAGATACATGTAGCAGTGAAACTGCAGATAAGCAGGCAGCTTTCTTTTATACCATTTACAGTTTAGCCCGTGCCGGGAGCCAGAATCCGGGCATCGGGCTTTTGCGGATTGTGGAATGAAGATGGAATAAAATATTGCCTATATAGGCTATAAATTTAAAACATTCCATATATAATGAATAAATCTTGATTATTCCCTTTTTAGGCTATATAATTTGCTTGGGAGGAAGAAAATATGACTGTATTATTGGAAGAGAAGCCTTTTATTGCAATTATTGGAGACATAAGAAATTCCCGGGAGTTGGTGCCAAGAAAGGAAATCCAAGATAAATTAAATGAGGTATTAAAACAAATTAATATAAAATATAAAAAAGATATTGAGTCAAAATTTGTGATCACGTTGGGGGATGAATTTCAAGGGTTGTTATCGAAAGGCGATAGGGTTTTGCAGATGATTCAGGATATTAGGGTAGGATTATATCCGGTGGAAGCCCGTTTCGGAATCGGTATAGGTGAGATTACAACAGATATCAATACAGAAATGGCTTTGGGGGCAGACGGGCCGGGGTATTACAGAGCCAGAGATGCAGTTGAAATAGTAAAGGTTAATGAAAAAAAGAACCGAAGAGTTGCCACAGATATATATTTAAAAAGCAATAATGAGAAACAGAATTTATTAATAAATACTATTTTTGAACTAATAAGAGCAATTGAGCAAGAATGGACAGAGAGGCAGAGGGAAGTTATCTGGAATTTATTGCAGTATCAGGATGGGCAGCAGAAGACAGCTATGCGTATGGGCATTACTCAATCTACAGTTCATAAAGTGTTGGCGAAGGGAAATTATTATGTATATGAGAAAGCGATAAAAAATGTGGGAGAAATATTGGGAGAAATTACAATATGGTAAAGTACTTTTTCATTATATTGTTAATTACACATGTAGTATGTGATTTTTATTTGCAGTCTCCAGAGATGGCAAAAAACAAAAAAGAAAAATTTTTGTGGTTATTGAGACACATATGTATTTACTCAATTAGCGCAATTACTATTTTGACATTTGTTATGCCAAGGCTATGGTGGGAATATTTATTGATTTTTGTAGTAGGACATGCAGGTATTGATTTGGCAAAGTATGTGATTTGTAATTGTAAATATGTGAATAATACCTCTTTTCTCAAAAAAGAGCAAATAATATTTATTACAGATCAGATTCTGCACCTATCGGTGATGACTTTCATTGTGTATTTGACTAAAGATTTTCGTTCAGACATTCTATATAACGTAGACTTGAAGAATGTTTTAGATTCTTTTGAACTTGCAGAAACAGCGTTACTGAGCTGGGTAATAAAAATTTTGTTGATACATAAACCGGCTAATATATTGATTGCCACTGTATTGTCCCAATATCGTCCGGATAAAAAAGGAGCTTTTGGTAGGCAGGATAAAAATGCCGGGAGATTTATCGGAACATTAGAAAGACTTATTATGGTCATATTGATATCCTTCAATCAATATTCTGCCGTTGGATTGGTTTTGACTGCCAAGTCTATAGCTAGGTATGATAGGATTTCGAAAGATCAGGAATTTGCAGAATACTATTTGCTTGGCACACTGATGAGCGCGTTGTGTGCAGTGATGGCGGCGGTGATATTTTGAAGAAATTCTTAAATGGAAATGACAATATAAAATAATGTAAATAAAACATAGATAGAAGAAAAGTCGCTTTAATGTATTAAAATTGCGGTATGTTAGGGAAAGTGCCGGTATGCAGGAGAATAACCCCATGAACAACACCCAGCGAAATATTTTCCGCGCCATCCACGAAGGAAAATGGCTGAAAATCGAATACCGGAACAAGGAAAATCAGATCACCAGCTACTGGATAGGCATCCGGGATCTGAATCCGGTGCAGCGACGCCTTTCGGTGGACGGCCTTCATACGGGGAAATACACCTTGGCCCCCTTGGAATATGTCTATATAGATTCCATTTTGACGTCGGAGGTTATCGAGGGCTCCTACTGTGAGATCAACGAAACACTTGTCCGGGACATTTACCTTCATCCCCACAAATACAAAAGTATCTTTGACCATGTGGCCAACCTGAAAATCCTCAATTACCTGGAAATGTGCAACCGCTTGGACTGCGTACCCTATTATTCGGATTTTGAGCTGATCCGTTATCTGGACAGGGACAGCTTTCAGGAGGAATATTATGAACTCAGCGACGAGCAGTTCCGTATGCTTGTGAAATATTTTCAGGTGAAAACCGGGGAAAAGCGTCCTGACGGCCGTCTGACCCTGCAGCAGCTTGCCATGAATGTTCTAAGTATCCACACAAACAAGGGCCTGTATGTGCTGGCTTACCGCAGTCTCCGTCTGGATGTGAAACGGAGGGTTCTGCGGCCGGACGAGGATATTACCATCTGTACGGAATATACCGTTGACGGCACGGTAGAGAGTATCCGCAGATACATAGATGCCGATGAATATGAACTTCTGGGAAATTTTGAAGAGCATCAGGAACGGATCAAAGATTCTATTACCCGCCATAACCGGGCGGTGCTGGGGGTAGATGACATGCCTTACGTGATTGGCCTGGGTATGGACATTGCTTTGGACCTTCACAAAGAATACCAGGCGATTATGGATATGTACCAGAAGGATAAAGTCCCAGTCCCAATCCGTGCATTTTTCGGGGATCTTCTGAATCGTCCCGTCAGGAAGAAGGCATGTCCCATTACTCTTTTGGATAAGCGCATTAACCTGGATCAGCTTCTTGCCATAAACAATGCCATGAAATATCCCGTTGCCTATATCCAGGGACCGCCGGGAACGGGGAAAACCAACACCATTCTCAATACGATTTTAACTGCATTTTTCAACGAGAAAACCGTACTGTTTACTTCCTATAATAATCATCCCATCAATGGAGTGTTTGAGAAGCTGTCCTCCCTCAAATATCACAACCGCACAATTCCTTTTCCCGTTCTCCGGCTGGGAAATGTGGACAAGCTCCGGGAAGCTATCAATTATTTAAAGGAATTGTATCTTAGGACCA
>CAJUMM010000024.1:34054-37065 GCA_910586955.1 uncultured Lachnospiraceae bacterium
AAACGGAAGGACGACCGCATCCGGAAGGCAAAGGAGCTTTCCGGCCTTCTGGCCCGTTATGAAGAGGTGCTGGATCTGAAGGAACGCCGGGAAACTCTCTGCCGGATGGCGGAATACCAGAGCCAGCTAAAAGGAGCCATCAGTCTTCTTCCCTTCCAGGCGGATTTGCAGGGAAGGCAGCTGGAGCAGGTGGACAGGAAAATCAGCGAGAAAGGGCAGATTACGGATCAGGAAGCCCTGGAACTTTTAGATGGCGATGAGGAGGAGCTTTACAAATATCTCTATTACACCTCTGCGAAGTATATTCAAAGACTGGGGGAGCCAAAATATGAGGATTTGCGGAAAATTTTATTTGAAGGAGAAGGAGAGCAGCAGATTAAAGCGTTTTCGAAATATTTGAGCGAAACGGAACATGTGAAAAAGCTTCAGCGGGTATTTCCGGTGATTATTACCACCTGTATTTCCGCACACAAGCTGGGAAAGCCGGGGGCTTTGTTTGATATGGTAATTATAGACGAGGCCAGTCAGTGCAACACGGCCATTTCCCTAGTGCCCATTATCCGGGGAGAACAGCTGATGCTGGTAGGGGATCCCCAGCAGCTGAACCCGGTGATTCTTCTGGATCCCCTGGTAAACCAGCGCCTGCGGAAAAAATATAAGGTGTCCGACGAGTACGATTACCGGGAAAATTCTATATATAAGACCTTTCTCTCCTGTGATTCCGTCAGCGACGAGGTGCTCCTTCACAATCACTACCGCTGTAACAGGAAAATCATAGAATTTAACAATAAGAAATATTATAATTCCAAGCTGAATATCCGTTCCGAAAGCAGGGAGGCCCGTCCGCTTATCTACATAGACGTGAAGAACGAGGCTTCCGATATAAAAAACACGGCTCCGGCGGAGGTCCGGGAAATCACCGCATTTGCCGCCGGTCACCGGGACAAGCGCATCGGTGTCATTACGCCTTTTGTGAATCAGAGGAAAATGATTGAGGAGGCTTTGCAGAAGGAAGGCCTCACTCATGTGGCCTGTGGCACGGTTCACGCCTTTCAGGGAGACGAAAAGGATGTGATACTCTTTTCCACTGCTATTTCGGACAGCACCCCGGCGGGGACCTATGAATGGCTGAAGAATAACAAAGAGCTGATCAATGTGGCGGTTTCCCGGCCCAAGGATCAGCTGATTGTGTTATCGGATTCCGGGAATCTCGCCCGGCTTCACCAAAGGGAAGGCAGCGACGATCTCTATGAGCTGGTCCAATATGTCCAGGCCAACGGCATGTCCAAGGTGAGCAGCAAAAAGGCCAATTCCCGGGCTCTTGGCATCAAGCCCTTCAGCACAGCTATGGAGGAAGCGTTCCTTGCAAACCTGACCCATGCCCTGGAAAATATCTGGCTCTCCCAGAGCCGCTATACCGTCCGGAAGGAAGTGGCCATCTCCCAGGTATTTATGGACAACCGAAGCCACGACGATCTGTTTTATACCGGCCGCTTTGATTTCGTGGTTTACGAGCGCCAGGGAAACCGGGAACTTCCCGTGCTGGCCATCGAACTGGACGGCAAGGAACACTTTGAGGATGAGATTGTAAAAGAGCGGGACCGGAAGAAAAATGCTATCTGCAAAGCCCACCAGATGCAGATTATCCGGGTGGAGAATGCCTATGCCAGGAGATATAACCATATTAAGGAGATATTGGTGAAGTATTTTTCGGTGCTGCATTAAAAAAGGCCGGTTTATATGCAGATAAAAAGGTGTTTTCGTTGATTTTCTGCATATACTATGCAAAAATAATATGCAGAAAGGACGATATGGTATGAGAAAATTCGATTACTCTTTCTTGAGCAACGGTTTGCTGCCTGCAAATTTAGTAAATGTAACTTCAAATATTTCGGCGTTGAAAACAATGGCAGGAGTACGGAAAAAGGAATATGCTCGAATTTTTACGGAGTTAGAGGCGGTTGCAAAGGTGCAGTCTATCAAGAGTTCTAATGCAATTGAGGGCATTGTTACAAGCGATGAGCGTATTGCTGCTATTGTAAATCAAAATAGTGCGCCTTTAAATCATAATGAAGCAGAGATTGCCGGATATAGAGACGCATTAAATGAAATTCACTTGGGTTATGAACATATTGATTTTCGTGAGCACGATATTCTGCGTCTGCACGAAATGATGATGGCATTTGCAGGTTATGAATACGGCGGTCAGTATAAAACAGATGATAATGTGATTTTGGAGATTGACGCAGAGGGAAACAGACGTGTTCGTTTTCGTCCTACGCCTGCGGATGAAACGCCCAAAGCGATGGAACAGTTGGAACTTGCCTACTTGGAAGCCCGCAGCGATGCAAATATTAACCAGCTGCTTTTAATCCCATGTGTTATTTTGGACTTTCTCTGTATACATCCATTCAGAGACGGCAACGGCAGAATGTCGCGCTTACTGTCTCTATTGCTCTTATACAAGAATGGGTTTGACGCTGGAAAATACGTATCCTTTGAGGAACAGATTAACAATTACAAGGCCTATTACTATGAATCTCTTCGCCGCTCCTCCATGGGCTGGGAAAGTAATGAAAATAGTTACTTTCCGTTTGTTGAAAATTTCTTATCAACCTTGTATATGTGCTACAAGGAATTAGACAGACGCTTTTCGGTTGTACACGGTAAAAAGATTACAAAGAAAGCCCGTGTGGAGGCAACAGTATTAAACAGTCTGACTCCTCTTTCCAAAACAGAGATATGCAGGATTCTTCCTGATGTAAGTCCCACAACTGTTGAGGCTGTACTTGGCGCTATGGTAAAAAACGGTGTGGTAAAACGAATTGGTTCGTCGAGGGCGGCACGGTATATTAAGGTGTAGGGGTTTTGGTGTCTTATCAGGAGGATTTTTGTGGTAATTTGGTAAATGCTGGTTGAAATATAGAAGGAAGAGGGATATAATAAAGTTAATGAAGGATAATTATTTATTATCGGTTTAAAAATGTTGGATAATTTTCAATTATTTGGGT
>CAJUMM010000025.1:0-2256 GCA_910586955.1 uncultured Lachnospiraceae bacterium
GACTCGAACCCAGGACCGACCGGTTATGAGCCGGTTGCTCTAACCAACTGAGCTATGGGTCCAAGCAATTTACTGTATCAATGACTCCTACGGGAATCGAACCCGTGTTACCGCCGTGAAAGGGCGATGTCTTAACCGCTTGACCAAGGAGCCTTCTTCTAAAGCCCCCAGGGGCTTCCGCTGCGCCGGGACTGCCGCTGTGCGACAGTCTCAACGCAGATTATTCTAACACAAATCCAATGTTTTGACAAGAACATTTTTGAACAAATTATTGCCCGGAATCTTCTCCCTGGATACGTCCCAAAAGATCGTATACTTCAATACGCTTCGCATCAATCTCCGGCAGGCCGATGAATATCGTTCCGCAGATATACCGCTCCTCTTTGGTCTGCTCAATGCGCACCATCTTTAAAAAGGCATGGATAACCTCTTTGGTCCAAATCTGTAGATTTGCTTCGTAGATAGCGCCAATCTCCAAAGGCCTGTCACAGATAAATCCCACGCCTGTCTTAGATACGTCCTGTACGTCAATCTCTACCTCTTCCGCCTTTGCCGAAGCATCGTTCATATTTTTAATCAATAAACGGGCGGAGAGACTCATACGCCGGCTGCCTCTCTTTTCTTCCATCCTGATTACTCCTTTCGCAGCAAGTCTTTTTCTAATTTTAGCGTATTTCTCCTGGTTTGTAAAGGATTCCGCCCTGGTTTTTCACGGTATTCTACTTTAAATTTTTCCGGAAAAACTCCGCCATTTTGTCAAAGGGAATCACATCCCTCCGATCGTACAGATCCGTGTGGACCGCTCCCGGAATCAGCATCAGCTCCTTGTTCTCTCCCTTTAGTTCCTTATAGGCATCCTTGCTGAAATAGCAGGAATGGGCCTTCTCCCCGTGAATCAAAAGAACTGCGCTTCGGATCTCACTGCTGTATTTCAGAATCGGCATATTCAGGAAAGAAAGGGACGAGGTCACATTCCTGTACCAGATTCAATGTTTCTTCCATATCAATCTCCTCCTGAACTTTTTTTCGATGCAAGGTAACTACTTTGCTGTGATTATAAGTCATGGACCGGAAATTATCCAATATCCATTATTTATGTCCAGTTATTCTTGAAAGAAATAACTCCGGATGTTATGCTTACTTTATCACAGGTTTCTCACGGAGGATTTTATGGAAATCAGGGTTTTGCGGTATTTTCTGGAAATAGCACGGGAAGAGAATATGACCAGGGCGGCAGAGAGGCTTCATATTTCCCAGCCGTCCCTATCAAGACAGATGAAAGAATTGGAAGCAGAGCTGGGCAAAAAATTATTTGTCCGCAGCAATTACTGCATCCGTCTTACAGATGAGGGAATGCTTCTGCGGAAAAGAGCAGAGGATTTGCTGGCTATGGCAGATAAAATCACCAATGAATTTCACACCATGGACGATATTGCAGGTGGAGATGTCTTTATCGGCTGTGCAGAATCCTACCTGATCAAATACCTGGCCCGGGCAGTCCGCCGCCTGAACCGGCGCTATCCCGGCATCCATTACCACATCACCAGCGGAGATACGGAACAGGTCACGGAACGATTGAACCGTGGCCTGTTTGATATGGCTTTCATCGTGGAACCTCCCGATCTGTCCAAATACAATTATCTGGGAGTGCCGGAAGCCGATACCTGGGGCGCGATCATGCGAAAAGACTGCCCTTTGGCAGAAAAGGACAGCGTCACCATCCATGACCTGCTGCCCTATCCCATTTTCTGCTCCGAGCAGTCTGCAAAAGCAGATCTCCCAAGATGGTGCGGGGAAAAGGCTGATCAGTTAAATATTATGGCAACCTTTAACCTCTCCAACAACGGAGCCGTATTTGTCCGGGAGGGACTGGGTATCTGCCTTACCTTTGACCGCCTCATTGAAATAACCGCTGGCAGCGATCTGTGCTTCCGGCCTATCGCCCCGGCTTTGCACACCCATATGTACCTTATCTGGAAAAAGTACCAGGTATTTACCCCCGTCTCCCGGCTTTTGCTGGAGGAACTGAAAAAAGACTTTCCTAATCCCTGGCAAGCGTAAACCGATCCACCAGCTGTTTCAAATTGGCAGCCTCCGCAGAAAGCTCCTGGCTGGCCGCCGCACTTTCCTCAGCCGTAGCACTGTTGGTCTGTACCACCGAGGAAATCTGGTTCACTCCTTCATTAACCTGCACAACCGCTTCGGACTGTTCGTTGGACACGGCTGAGATCTGGTCAATAGAGCCCACCATAGACT
>CAJUMM010000025.1:2266-34564 GCA_910586955.1 uncultured Lachnospiraceae bacterium
ATATTTTCTACCACATCCAGCAAAGCTTTCGCCGTATGCTGTGCAATCTCCGTTCCTGTCTTAACCGCTTCCATGGAATGGGTAATCAGCAGGGAGGTGTTCTTGGAAGCCTCCGCAGACTTGCTGGCCAGATTCCGGACTTCGTCTGCCACAACAGCAAACCCTTTGCCTGCACTGCCTGCCCGTGCAGCCTCTACAGCCGCATTCAGCGCCAGAATATTGGTCTGGAATGCGATATCCTCTATGGTCTTGATAATCTTTCCAATCTCCTCCGAACTGGATTGAATCTTTTCCATAGCATTCATCAATTCCTGCATCTGCCGGTTGCAGACAGAAACGCCTTCGCCGGCATGATGGGTCTGTTCCCGTGCATCCTTCGCACGGTCTGCCGTATCTTTGACTTGATTAGAAATCTCACTGAGCCTGCCTGCCAGTTCTTCTACAGAGCTGGCCTGTTCCACGGCGCCCTGGCTTAAATTCTGAGCGCTTGAAGATACCTGGTTGCTGGCGCTTGATACTTGTTCCGCAGAAGTATTGATCTGGTGAAGAATTCCGCTTAATCCCACCTTCAGATTGCGCATGGACTCAAGGATGCTCTGGAAGCCGCCCACATAAGCGTCCCGGTGTTTGGACTGGATATCCAGATTCTGGTTCGCCATCTCACCCAGAAGATAACTGATATCATGAATGATGGTAGACAAGCCTTCCACCAGCTCTGCAGTAGACTGTGTCAGCATTCCGGTCTCATCCTTGCTGACAGCCTCCGGCACCGGGGATTCCAGATCCCCCTCCACTAACAGGCGCATACGTTCTGCACAGGCTTTCATGGGCCGGCTGATGCTGTTTGCCATCTTCAAAGCAACTATGATGGAAAGCAGGATAGCAAGTACCATCATGACCAAATTTATAGCAATATCAAAATATGTAGTAGAAAGATAATCCGACTTGGGAGCAACCACCGCCACACTCCATCCGTCTGTGCCGTTTACCGGCGCATAAGCCGCAAACATGCTCTCCCTGCCGTTCTTATAGCTTCCAAAGCCATTCTTGCCCTGGCGCATAGCGGCATGGATGGATGCCAGTTCTTTCAGGGAAGAATCGCTCTGCGCTTCCTTTTCAATATTCTGTACCGTAATGGTCTCCAAGGTGGTGTCTGCAATGGTATCGCCGGAACGGTTGATCATGTATGCCCGGCTGTGTTCGCTGACACTTATGGAGGAAACAATATCGTTCAAAAAGGTCTCGTGGGGAACGAAGTAAACGACCCCCTCAATATCGGAACCTTTCATTCCGTTTTTATAGATGGGAGCCGCCACCATGATAGAAAGCTCTCCCGTTATCTTGCTGATAAGGGGTTCCGATACGTAGACATTGCCCTGCATGGCCTGTTTGACATATTCCCGATCGGAATAATCATTTCCATCGAAAATACTGATGCCGTCCGGTCCGATGATGTTCCCACGCTGGAAATCGTGCATACTCACACGCTCATCGATGATGGAGCGTTTCTCCTCCAACGGAACCGTTTCATCCAAAAGCTGCGGAACGCAGCCGGTGTCCATGGCAACATTCTTGTAGGCAGTGAGTTCCTGTTCGATTCGTTCTGCCGCAAGTACTGCGGTCTCACTCATCATTTGATCCACCGTTGAAACGGTGCTGTTGTAGCTGAGTGTAATACTGGATGCTCCCACCACGAGCTGCGTCGCCAGGACTGTCGCCATAAGGCACAGGGTGATTTTTGTCCGAATACTTTTCATTTTTCACCATTCCTTTCGTTTCGCTCAAGGTACAAACAAACTGTTTGGGCCTCTTAACTACTATTCACTGTGTATCATTATATGAATTTGTATCCTGGTTTGTCAACTGTATTTGCGGATGAAAAGTATCTAATGTGTTCCACAATAAAAGCCTCACAGCTATTCCTGTCCGTGAGGCTTTGAAACCATTTATACTGCTTTTTTATTTGCTTTAATCAGCTCTGTTAATTTGGGCACAACCTGATTCAAGTCTCCCACAAGCCCGTAATCCGCCACGTCAAAGATAGGCGCCGTATCGTCTTTGTTAATGGCAATGATCAGATCGGATTCCTCCATTCCGGCCACATGCTGGATAGCCCCTGAAATACCGACGGCAAAATATACCTGGGGACGAACGGTTTTGCCCGTCTGTCCCACCTGCAGATCTTTGGGTTTCCAGCCGGAATCCACCACGGCACGGGAACAGCTCACTTCGCCCCCCAGGGCTTCTGCCAGCTCTTCCAGGATCCGGAAGTTTTCCGGACTCCCCACGCCCCGGCCCCCGGAAACGAGAATCTTGGCATCCATAATATCCACGGTATCATTGACGGCTTTCACTACTTCCAAAATTTCTACATATTTGTGATCCGGAATAAATTCCGGATGATACTCCACCACATTTGCCTTCGCGCCGTCTATGGGGTCAATTTTCTGCATAACGCCGGGACGCACGGTGGCCATCTGGGGCCGGGTATCCGGACAGGCGATTGTGGCAATGGTATTGCCGCCGAACGCCGGGCGCGTCATCAGAAGCTGATTGTGTTTCTGTTCCTGCCCTTCCTTTGCCGCCAGGGGAAAATCTCCGATATCCAGCTGGGTACAGTCCGCGGTAAGGCCCGTTGCGACTCTCGCGGAAACTCTGGGGCCCAGGTCACGCCCAATGGCCGTTGCGCCTACCAGAACGATATCCGGTTTAAACTCCCGGATGATAGAAGCCAGCCCGTGGGTATAGGGTTCCGTCCTGTAATCCTTAAGCTTAGGATCGTCCACTACAATGACTCTGTCCGCGCCGTACGCCGCCAGCTGGTCAGCCAAATCCTTTACTCCGGATCCAAGGAGAACTGCCGTTACCTCCGTATTCAAATCCTTTGCCAGGTCTTTTGCCTTGCCCAGCAGTTCAAAACCAATGCCGCTTAATTTATTGTCTACCTGCTGCGCAAAGACAAATACGCCTCTATACTCTTCCAAATTCATGTTTTACCTCCCTTGATCAGATGATGTGCTTTTCCTGCAATTTTTCTAACAGATAAGCAGCACCTGCTTCCGGATCTAAAGTAACCTGCTCCCCTGCGCCTTTTCTGACTTTGTCCGACGCTTTCGCAATTTTCGTGGGAGAACCCTTCATCCCGATGTTTGAATCATCCACATCCTTTAAGTCTGCTCTTCCCCAGGTGGTAAGCTCCGCTTCATAGGCGTCAAAAATTCCCCCGGGAGTCATATAGCGGGGCTCATTCAATTCTGCCAAGGCAGTAATCAGGCAGGGCATCTGCGCCTTTACCACATGGTAGCGATCTTCATACTGCCGCTCTACAATCACGCTGTTTCCTTCTATTTTAATATCCTGGGCGTAGGAAATGACCGGTATTCCCAGATGTTCCGAAATCTGCGGCCCTACCTGGGCGGTATCCCCGTCAATGGCCTGGCGTCCCGTAATAATCAAATCATATTCCAAGTTCCGGATAGCGCCCGCCAGGGTCTGGGAAGTAGCCCATGTGTCGGCCCCGCCCAGCACGCGGTCCGTAACCAGGATTCCTCTGTCCGCTCCCATGGCCAGCGCTTCCCGCAGTACATCGGCTGCTTTGGGAAGGCCCATGGTGATAACGGTCACTTCCCCGCCATACTGATCTTTCAGTCGCAGCGCGGCTTCCAGCCCGGCCTTGTCATCCGGATTCATAATCGCAAGCATGGCCGCCCGGTTCAATGTGCCGTCCGGGTTAAACTGGACGCCGCCTTTCGTGTCCGGTACCTGCTTTACACAAACAACTATCTTCACGGTCTATACCTCCTGTTATTTTAATAAGTTTCCGGAAATCACCATGCGCTGGACTTCGGAAGTTCCCTCGTAAATCTCCGTAATTTTGGCGTCGCGCATCATACGCTCTATCTCATATTCCCTGATATAGCCGTAGCCGCCGTGGAGCTGAACGGCTTTCGTGGTCACTTCCATAGCCGTTTCCGCCGCATACAGCTTTGCTTTGGCTGCCTCCACACTGTACACTTTCTGTGTGGCCTTTGCCAGAGCCGCCTTATATACCAGAAGCCTGGCAGCTTCCACCTTCGTTGCCATATCCGCCAGCTGGAACTGGGTATTCTGGAACTGGGCAATGGAACGGCCGAACTGTTTCCTCTCTTTCACATACTCCACCGTTCTCTCCAGGGCGCCCTCCGCCAAACCCAGGGCCTGTGAGGCGATACCGATACGTCCCCCGTCCAGGGTGTGCATGGCGATGTTGAAGCCTTTTCCCTGCTGCCCCAGCAAATTTTCCTTCGGAATGCGGCAGTCTGTAAAAATAAGCTCATAGGTAGAGGAACCGCGGATCCCCATTTTCTTTTCCTTTGTTCCGAAGGTAAAGCCCGGCGTACCTTTCTCTACAATAAACGCGGAAATTTCTTTCAGCTTCCTGCCCCGTTTCTCCAGGGTACCGGTCACTGCAATGACAATATAAACGTCTGCTTCTTTTCCATTGGTAATGAAACATTTGGAACCGTTGAGTACCCATTCGTCCCCCTCCAGGGCCGCCTTCGTCTGCTGGCCCTGGGCGTCTGTGCCCGCCCCCGGCTCCGTCAGTCCGAAAGCTCCCAGCTTCTCACCCTTTGCCAGCGGGGGAAGGTACTTCTGCTTCTGGGCTTCACTTCCATAAGTCATAATCGGATCGATACATAAAGAGGTATGGGCCGACACGATAACCGCCGTTGTCCCGCAGACCTTCGCCAGTTCTTCCACACACATAGCGTAAGTCAGGGGATCACAGCCCTGACCGCCGTATTCCTTAGGCACCGGAATGCCCAGAAATCCATATTTCGCCAGCTTCTTCACGGTTTCCCCGGGAAAGCTTTCTGTCTCGTCAACTTCCTGCGCAAGGGGTTTTACTTCTTTTTCGGCAAATTCCCTGAACAGAGTCCGCGCCAGCTCATGTTTCTTGTCTAATACGAAATCCATGTTTTCCTCCTATTTGAAGTTCCGCAGATTCCCTCGCAGCACTCGGGTGCTGAGAGGAAATCTGCTATTTAAAGTTTCTGTAATCATAAAAACCAATACCTGTTTTCCGCCCCAGTTTACCGCCGCGGACCATCTTGCGGAGCAGCGGGTGAGGGCGGTATTTGGAATCTCCCGTCTCGCTGTACAGGACTTCCATAATTGTCAGGCAGATATCCAGGCCAATCAGATCTCCCAGCTCCAAAACCCCCATGGGATGATTGGCGCCCAGTTTCATGGCCGTATCAATATCTTCTACAGAAGCAACTCCGTCGGCATAAATCCCCACCGCTTCATTCACCATAGGAACAAGAATGCGGTTTACAACAAAGCCCGCAGCCTCTTCTACCTGGACGGGAGTCTTGCCGATCTCAAGGGAGATCTCTTTGATCCTGTCAACCAGCTCCGGAGGCGTATTCAGCCCGGCGATCACTTCCACCAGCTTCATGGCCGGCGCCGGATTAAAAAAGTGCATGCCGATCACCGGCCTGTCTAGGCCGGCGCCGATTTCCGTGATGGACAGAGAAGAGGTATTCGTGGCAAACATGCAGTCCTCTTTGCAGATACCCTGCAGTTCCCGAAAGGTCTGCCTCTTAATCTCCATATTCTCCAAAGCCGCCTCCACCACCAGATCGCAGTCCCGGCAGATATCCTTTACACCCGTTGTAATCCTGGCCAGAACGGCCGCTGCCGCTTCCTGCCCCAGTCTGCCTTTGGCCACGCGCTTCTCCAGCCCGCCGGCAATCCGTTCCTTTCCCCTTGCCGCCAGCTCCTCATTGATATCACACAGACAAACTTCATAGCCCTCCGTCTGGGCAAATGCCTGGGCGATTCCGGAACCCATAGTTCCCGCTCCCACAATACCTACCTTCATGTTCCCTCCATGCGGACCTATTGATTCCGGAATACGTCCGCCTTTCTCTTTTCCAGAAACGCAGTCATACCCTCTCTCTGATCATGGGTCTCAAAACAGCCGCCAAACAGCTTTTCCTCCATTTCCAGCGCCTGATCCATATCTGCCCAAAGCCCCTCATTGATGGCTTTTTTGCTGCTGCGCACGGCGATGGGAGCGTTCCCTGCAATGGCGCGTGCCAGTCTTTTGGCAGCCGGCATCAGCTCCTCCAGGGGATAGACGTGATTTACAAGGCCGATACGGCAGGCCTCCTCCGCTTTTATTTTCCCTGCCCCGTAAATCAGTTCCTTTGCCCTGCCGATACCCACAATTCTGGCCAGTCTCTGGGTTCCCCCGAAACCGGGCGTAATGCCAAGCCCCGTTTCCGGCTGCCCAAACACTGCGTTTTCGGAGCAAATGCGGATATCACAGCTCATGGAAAGCTCGCAGCCGCCCCCCAGGGCGAAGCCATTCACTGCAGCTATCACGGGAACGGGAAAGGTTTCAAGCTTGCGGAAGACGGCATTTCCCTTTCTTCCCCAGGCCTCTCCCTCTGCCTTTGTCAGTCCCCGCATCTCTCCGATATCGGCTCCTGCAACAAAAGCTTTCTCCCCGGCGCCGGTGAGAATTAACACGCGGATCTTTTTCAGATCCACATCCTCCAGCGCCCTTTCCAGCTCATTAAGAACCTGGCTGTTCAGGGCATTCAAGGCTTCCGCCCGGTTGATTGTGAGAATCCCAATCTCTCCCTCTGTTTCATAGGTAATAAATTCCATAAGACAACTTCATCCTTTTTAAGCACGTTCTACGATTGTGGCGCATCCCATACCGCCCCCGATACACAGGGTAGCCAGCCCCCTCTTCGCATCCCTTCTCTGCATCTCGTGAAGCAGTGTAACCAGGATACGGCAGCCGGAAGCTCCCACCGGATGGCCCAGGGCGATAGCCCCGCCATTTACATTGACTTTCTTCATATCAAACTTCAGATCCCGGGCCACGGCCAGGGACTGGGCGGCAAAGGCTTCGTTGGCTTCGATGAGATCCATATCCGCTACGGACAATCCGGATTTCTCCATGACTCTCCTGGTTGCCGCAACCGGACCTACTCCCATAACGGAAGGCTCCACGCCCCCGAGGGCTCCCGCAGTCCAGAAGGCCATAGGCGTCACCTTCAGTTCCTTTGCCTTCTCCTCGCTCATCACGAGAATAGCGGCCGCCCCGTCGTTGATACTGGAAGAATTTGCCGCCGTTACCATGCCGTCTTTTTTGAAAGCCGGACGGAGCTTTGCGATCCCTTCCGCCGTGGTTCCCGGGCGTGGCCCTTCATCCCGATCAAAGATCACGGTCTCCTTCTTCTTTTTAATTTCTACCGGTACAATCTCTTCCTGAAATCTGCCTGCCTCAAGGGCAGCGCAGGCCTTTTGCTGGCTGGCCGCCGCAAATTCATCCAGCTGCTCTCTGGTCAGCCCCCACTGCTCCGCCACATTTTCCGCAGTCACTCCCATGTGATAATCATGGAAGGCATCCCACAGGGCGTCGTTCACCATGGTATCCACCAGCGGCCCGTTTCCCATACGGTAGCCGTAACGGGCGCTCTTAAGCGCATAGGGCGCCATTGACATATTTTCCATTCCTCCGGCGACTACAATATCCGCCTCCCCGGCCTTTACCATAGCCGCCGCCATATTGACACAGTTTAACCCGGAGCCGCAGACAAGATTGACCGTTACCGCCGGCACCTCTACGGGTACTCCGGCCCGGACAGACGCCTGCCTGGCAACGTTCTGTCCCTGTCCTGCCTGGATGACGCATCCCATATATACCATATCTACTTTATCCCCAGGCACTCCCCCGCGCTTTAGCGCTTCCCGGATTACAACGGCTCCCAACTCGGCCGCCGGCGTCGTGCTTAAAGCGCCTCCCATACTGCCAATAGCCGTACGGCATGCTCCGGCTAAAACGACTTTTCCTGCCATTGTTTTATCTCACTTTCTATTTCCAGAAAATCCTCCGGGCATTTCAATACTACGCAGTCTTTTCCTTTAAAAATTTCTTTGTTCCGGATACAGGTGCGGGGACAGCCGCAGATCAAAAAAATTTTTGCATAGGCTCTCTCTGTACGGTAAGCCTCAAACTCCACTCCCTCACAACGCAGCTGCAGCTTCTTCACCTCTGCCTCCCGGTCATAATAGGGATTGCAGCCGCCGCAATACTTAAGTCCTATGATCCCCGCTGTCCTCACGGTTTTTTCCCCTGTAAAAGTTCTCTGGCGAAATCATATAGCTCCTGGCTCACCGTTTCCTCCAGCTTCACCTGGGATATTTTATCCGTGTGCTTTTGTATCTCCTCTTTCACCAGGCTTTCCAGGGTATATTTCGCCGAGGGGCACCCACTGCAGTGCCCCGTAAACCTTACATAAGCAGTCCGATCCTGTATTTCCAAAAGATGGATGTCTCCTCCGTGCTGCTTAAGGCCCGGCCGTACATATTCCTCTAATATGGTTTCTATTTCTTTCCACAGCTCATCCATCTTCTCTTCCCCTTTTCCTCTATGATTGTCCCCCTTCAAAGCGCGCGCGGAACTCTTCTTCCAGCCCCGCCCTGAAGTCCGGATGGGCAACGGCAATCAGCGCCCGGGCCCGATCCCGCAGGGTTTTTCCCCGAAGCTGGGCAATCCCGTACTCTGTCACCACATAGTCCACGTCCGTCCGGGAAGTGGTCACGGCCGCGCCCTTATCCAGGAAAGGAACGATTTTGGATACTTTTCCCTTTGCCGCCGTGGAACCGATGGCGATAATGGATTTTCCGCCCTTGCTCAGGTGCGCTCCCCGGACGAAATCGATCTGGCCTCCGATGCCGCTGATCTGCGTAAGACCTACGCTTTCCGCCGCGATCTGGCCCATGAGATCTACCTGGACACAGGAATTGATGGAGATCAGATTGTCATTCTTTCCGATAATGTTTGGATTGTTTACATAATCTACCGGATACATGGCCACGGAGGGATTGTCGTCCACATAGTTGTACAGCCTTTTCGTTCCCATGAGGAAGGTTACCACGGTCTTCCCCGGATGCAGCGTCTTCCTTGCATTGGTAATCACGCCGCTCTCAATCAGCTCTACCACTCCGTCGGAGATCATCTCCGAATGGATTCCCAGATCCTTCTTATCCTTCAGAAACAAAAGAACCGCGTCCGGGATGGCTCCGATGCCCAGCTGGAGGGTATCGCCATCGTGAATGAGCTTCGCGCAGTTTTCCCCGATGGCTTTCTCCACTTCCCCTATCTTCGGGACTCCCAGCTCTATAATCGGATGATCCACCTCCACAAAGGCGTCTATCTCCGATACGTGCAGGGTGGTATCTCCCAGGGTTCTGGGCATACACGCGTTTACCTGGGCAATTACCCGCTTGGCGCAATGGGCCGCCGGGATGGTGTAATCTATGGAAACTCCGCAGCTTACATATCCTTTTTTATCCGGCGGGGACACCTGGATGATGGCCACATCCACCGGAAGGGAGGTGCGGAACAGCTCCGGCACCTCGCTGAAGCAGCAGGGAGTGTAATCTCCCCGCCCCTCCTTTACCGCCGCCCTGGACTGCGCACCCACAAAGATACTGTTCAGCTTGAAATGTCCTTCCGTTCCGGGATCCGCAAATTTGGCGTTTCCCATAGGCAGCATCTGGACAAATTCCACATCCCGGTAGTCTTCCTTGTGGTCTACCAAAACGTCTGTGATTGCCAGGGGAACGCCCACCGCGTGTCCCAATACGACCCTGTCTTTTGAATGTACCAGCCGGATGGCCTCTTCCGCCGTCATTTTTCTCTGTTCGTATAGTTCTCTCCAGTCCATATGTACGCCCCCGGTTATTCGCTGATCTTGGCGATCTTCTTGGCCAGCTCTTTCTTCATGGGAAGATTTCCCTGGCGGGAGATCATAATTCTCTGTGCCTGGGGACTTCCCGCTCCGTGCAGGGACTCCGTGCGATAGCCTACCGCGGCCGTTCCCAGACAAAGGTTCTCAATCAGCCTTAAGATGCGCAGACGGTTTTCCACGGAAACTCCCTTTGCCGCCTTCAGATATTTTTCTACATAAGGCCCTACCACGGGACTGCGGAGATCTGCTTCCGAAGGAGCCGTCACCACAATTCCTCCCGCGATGTCCTCTGCCAGACGGGCAATCTCATAGGGGAACCGGGTTACATTCTGCTTGCAGACATTTGCCAGAAGCAGGTCAATGATATAGTTGCCGGAAGCCGTGGGCGCTCCCTCCGCGGAGCAGGCGATGCCGCAGCAGTACAGGGTCTCATTCAGATGGGTCATCTCGATGAGCTTATCTTTGATATGGGAAGCTTTCGCACAGCCGTTGTAATCGGCCGCCAGAGCCGCCGCCCCAATCAGCACGTCGCCCACGCCGACTTTGCAGCCGCCGTAGCTCTGTCTGTGATAGCCCGCAAAGCGCTCTACCAGCATACCGGCAAACTCCGTCTCCCCATTCAGGAAGATCCGATCCTTGGGAATAAATACGTCATTGAAAACCACCAGGGCCTCCACGCCGCCAAATTCACTGTTTCCCACATCCAGATCCGTATCTTCCAGCTTTCTCGTATCACAGGACTGGCGTCCGATAATCATGAGGATTCCCTCCGCATCCATAGGAACCGCAAAGGATACCGCATAGGCTTTGTCATCCGGTCCCATAGAAACGGTAGGCATGACAATCATTTCCTGGGAGTTGATGGCCCCGGTCTGGTGGGCTTTCGCTCCCCGCACGACGATGCCGTCCGGTCTCTGCTCTACCACCCGCAGGTACATATCCGGATCTTCCTGGGCATGGGGAGCCGCTCCCCGATCTCCCTTGGGATCCGTCATGGCCCCGTCTACGGTAAGATCCTCTTCCTGGCAGTATTTTGCAAACTCTACAAAATTCTTGTGGTAGGAGGTCCCATACTTGGCGTCGATCTCATAGGTGGTGCTGTACACCGCGTTAAAGGCGTCCATCCCCACGCAGCGCTGGAAGCAGGCCGCCGTCTGCTGTCCCAGGAGCCTCTGCATCTTTACTTTATTGATCAAATCTTCCGTACTCTGATGGATATGCAGGAAACGGTTAATCCTTTTCCCTGTCAGGGAGGAAGTGACTGTCATCAAATCCTCATACTTGGGATCCTGGGCCAGGTCGTAAGTGGCCTTCACCGAATTCAGGGAGGGCCTCAGAATCGGGTGATCTACCGGATTGTCCACTTTCTCCCCAAACAAATATACCTGAAGATTTTTCTTCCGCATACTTTCAACGTACTGTTCTCCTGTCATCATACGAATCTTTACCTTCTTTCTTTTTTCTTCTCTCTTTTCTCTTCTTTCAGCCGTTCAGCCGTTTCTGATACAGCTCCTGTATCTCTTCCTGGCTTAACTCCACATAGTTATTTCTCAAAAGCCGCTGCTGGTTGGCAATGGTGCTGGCCGCAAACTCCGGGATGTCTTCCTGTACCGCCCCGTACTCTTTCATGGCCTTGGGCTTTAAGATCACTGCCAGCAGCCGCTCCAGAGCCTCGATTCCGTCGGCCCCGTCCCCTGCGCCGTCCTGCTTCAGTACCTGCAACAGAAGATCGTTCAGGCTCTTAAGCTTGCCCTCCGGCTTCTTCTCCTGATATTTGCGGAGAACGCTGATCAGGAACTGATAGTTGCTCTCCCCGTGAGGCACGTGGTATTTGGCCCCCAGAGCATAGCTCATGGCATGCACGGCCGCGCATCCTGCGTTGCCAAAAGCGATTCCCGCGTAATTGCTGGCCCGTAGATAGGCTTCGCTCTCCGCAAACCGGGCGTCCGGGCCCTCCTTGGCAATGCGGCAGTAGCCTGCCAAAATCATTTCCATAGCCGCCGCCCCGTACATATCCGTATAGGATGTGCTGTTGGGACTTAAGTAAGCTTCCATGCCGTGGATCAGCGCGTCGATGGAGCTGGTGGCAAACACGTAGTAAGGAAGCGTCCCCAAAAATTCCGGAATCAAAACCGCATGGTCCGCGTACATGGCGGGAGAGGTAAGACCCATCTTCGTCCCCTTGCGTGTGCGGTTGACGATGGCGATGTTTGTCATCTCACTGCCCGTCCCGCAGGTGGTGGGAATCAGATAAAGCTTCTTCCCCTTCTCAAGCTCCGTCCTCTCATAGAGTACATCCACATTTTCCGCGTCTTTCAGGGCCAAAATCTTTCCGATATCCAGGATGGTTCCCCCGCCTACCGCAAATATCCGCAGGCATTCCTCTTGATTCATTTCCGCCAGAATGGCGTCCACCATCTGATCCGTGGGCTCCCCGGCCCCGTATTTTTCCTGGAAGATATAGCGGCAGGACAGGTTTTCCGCCTTCATCAAAGGGTTATAAATATATTCATTGGTCAGAATCAAATCCCCCGCGCCAATCTTTGCCTCCGCCGCAAACTCCCCGAAGGTCTTATAGCTGTCAATCTGCGGTACTACCAGCAACTCTTTCATAATTTCCCTGCCTTTCTGGCTATCGCCCTCTCTGCCGCCGCCACAATGTCCTCACTGAGCAGCTGATACTCCTTCATCAGGAACTCCCGGCTGCCCACCTGGCCGAAGCGGTTCTGAATCCCTATCATTTCCATGGGAACCGGACATTTCTTCGCTACCACATTGGCGATTGCCGATCCCAGGCCGCAGCCCGCCTGATGGTTTTCTGCCGAAACAATGCAGCCCGTCTCCTTCGCCGCCTTTACGATCAATTCCTCGTCCAGGGGCTTCCAGGTGTGCATGTCGATGACTCTCGCGGAAATCCCCTTTTTCTCCAGTTCTTCTTCCGCTTTTAACGCCTCGTCCAAAAGGATCCCCGAGGCAATAATGGTAACGTCTTTTCCGTCCCTCAAGGTAACGCCCTTGCCGATCTCAAACTGGGCGTCGTCTGCATAGATGGTCTGAAATTCCTTTCGAATCAGGCGCAGATAGGAAACGCCCGGAATCCCGGCCAGCGCCTTGGTCATAAAGCGGGTCTGGACATAATCACAGGAATCCACCACCACCGCATTGGGAATGGTCATATAAAGAGCTGCGTCCTCAAAAGGCATGTGGGTTGCCCCGTTAAAGGCCGCCGTCACCCCCGGATCGGAACCGACAATATGAACCGGAACCCCGGAATAGCCCGCCGCCAGAAATGCCTGGTCAAAGGCCCGGCGGGAGGCAAAACAGCCGAAGGAATGAACGAACACCTTCATGCCCGCCGCCGCCATGCCGCCCGCCACGGCTACCGCGTTCTGTTCCGCGATCCCTGCGTTCAGCGTCCTGTCCGGATATTTCGCCTGGAGCTTCTTGGTATTGATACACCCCATGAGATCACAGTCAATATGTACGATCCGCTCATCCTGTTCCATCAGTTCCAGCATGGCGTCCACATAACCGTCCCGGTTGCCCCTTTTATCTGTCTTGTGGTTTGCAATCAGTATCTGTTTCATGCTTCTTCGCCTCCTTTGCCCTGGGTCCGGATTTTTTCATATCTGGCCTCGGCCTCGGCAAGGGCCTCCTCCCACTCCTCCTTGGAGGGCTGGGAGGAATGGGCGCCCGTAGGCTCCGCAAAAGTCGCTCCTTTGCCTTTTACCGTGTGCAGAATGATGCACACAGGCGCATCCCCAAATTCCTCTGCCTGGGTAAGCGCGTCA
This sequence comes from uncultured Lachnospiraceae bacterium, assembly GCA_910586955.1. GTDB lineage: Bacteria > Bacillota > Clostridia > Lachnospirales > Lachnospiraceae > Laedolimicola. The sequence goes on from CAJUMM010000025.1 coordinate 15,816, forward strand.
TAGATGGCTTCCACATCATTTCCCTCTTCCACTTCCAGCGTCTTCCAGCCAAAGGCACTGAATTTGACGCCAATGCCTTTCCCCTGGCTCATGACTTCCTCTACCGTCCCGTCCAGCTGCCGCTTATTGTCGTCTACCAGGCAGACCAGATTGGACAGGCCGTAATGGGCGGCAAACTGAGCCGCTTCCCAGACAGCCCCTTCATCGCATTCTCCGTCGCCTACTGCCACATAGACCCGGTTATCCCGGCCCTGGATTTTCAGGCCCATAGCCGCTCCAACCGCCTCGCCCATTCCCTGGCCCAGGGAGCCCGTAGTCAAATCCACGCCAACCGTCCGGTTCCTGTCCGTATGGGAGGGGAAATGGGTGCCCGGCCGGTTCAGCTTATAGGCATCACTGACGGGATAATAGCCCTTCAGGCCCAGGGTGGCGTACATCACCGGCCCCGCGTGGCCTTTGGACAGCACAAACCAGTCTCTTCCCTCCCAGCCAGGATCCGCCGGGTTCACCTTCATCTTGGCCCCGTAGAGTACGGCCATTGCCTCTACCATAGACATGGAGCCTCCCACATGGCCAAATCCCAGGGAACCTATGATTTTCAAGGTTTCCAGGCGGATCTGTTCCGCAAACACACGAAGCTCCTGCATTTTTTCCTGTTTCGTCATAACAACCCTCCTAATACCTTTCCTCCCCTTACGGGATCAGAAAGACCTTATAGCCTTCCTTGCGCTCTACCATGGCAAATGCCTCTTTGTAATCTTCCAGGGGCATTCTCGTACTGATTAACGCTTCCAGGTTTAAGGCGTTCATCGCGTAGATTTTCTTAAGCTTTTCCCAGGAGGAGGCTCCGGTGGCGAAACCGCTCCGGTACCGTATTTCTTTCTTCCACATCTTATCCAGATCCACCGTAATCGGTTTGCCGAATACACCCACCTGGGTAACCTGTCCCTGCTTCCTCACCAGCTCAAACGCCTGATTCAGCGCGGGCGCGGCCCCGGAACACTCCAGCACGATATCCACGCCGGCCTCCGTCCGCCGCTTGACGATCTCCGCAAGCTCACCGGCGTCCGAGGCCGTCTCGTCCGCGCCCAGGCTCTTGGCCAGCTTAAGCCTGTCTTCGTCCACCTTGGTGCCGCTCACCATCACATAAGCTCCGCAGAGCTTCGCCAGTTGGGCGCAGATCTGCCCGATTGCCCCCGGCCCCGTCACCAGCACCACATCCCCCGGCTTGATATCCGTATGATCGATGACCGCGCGCACGCAGCAGGCCACAGGCTCGCTTAAGGCCGGTATATCCGACCCTTTCATGGCCTCCGGCACTTGAAACACATGATCCCAGGGGGCCGTCACATACTCCGCCATCCCTCCGTTCAGGTTGATTCCGATAGACGCTTTATTAAGGCACATCTGATAATCTCCCTGCTTGCAGTAATGACAGCTTCCGCAGCCGTTGATGTTGTTCACCATCACCTGATCGCCGGCTTTCAGTTCCTTTACTTCCCGGCCGCACTCCTCAATCACGCCCGTAAATTCATGCCCCAGCACAATGGGAGGTGTGTGGGCGTACTCATCCGCGATAATGTGGAGATCCGTTCCGCAGATTCCACACGCCATGACTTTGATCAACACTTCATTTTCTTTGGGAACCGGCTTGGGCAGTTCGGCTAACACAACACCCTCCATCCCCAGGCCGTGTCCCTGCTTCACCAATGCTTTCATCCTATCACCTCATCTTTCATGCCAGAGCCTGCTCTACCGCCTGCAGGATTTCCGGACATTTGCATTCCGCCTTAAACATTTCAAACCGCTTGCCGGCGAAGGCGTTTACCACCATTTCATGGACATCCGGATCTTTGCTAGCAAGTATCTCCTTGATATCCTTTGTGGCGTCTGCTTTCAGCTTTTTCAGAAGCGCGGCGTTCCTCTGCTCGGAAGCGGCTGCGCTTTCCGGGTATCCCCCTCCTGGCTCTTTCACAAAGAGTTTTTCAAACACATACTCCAGGTTGATCTCGGCCCCCCAGCCCCAGCCCTTGGCATAGGGAAGGGACATGCAGTTTCCGCCGTTTACCTGGGTGAAAAGATAAGAATCGGCGGGGTCAATCACAAGCCCGCAATACACGCCCGGCATGGTATTCGCCGCAATCATGGCGCCCTCGCCCGTTCCGCAGCCGGTCACAACAAAATCTGCCGCCCCGGAATTAAGCAGGGCAGAGATAAACACGGCGTTTTGATTATACGTCTGCCTGTTGTCCTCCATGTTATACTGTCCGTAATTGACAACGGTATGCCCGTTGGCCTCCGCTACCTTCTTCAATGTCTCACATACGATCTCGTTTTTCGCGCATGTACTCCACTCCATAACCAATGCAATCTTCATATTCGTTCCTCCTTGCTTTTTGTTTTATAAATTGTTGATGGATTTGCCCAGCCATGCCGCCATAAAGGCTTCTCCCACCGCCTCATTCACCGTGGGATGGGGATGGATGGAACCAATCACTTCCTCTGCCGTAAGTTCGGAAGCCATAGCCGCCGATATCTCTCCGATCATTTCCGTCACATGGCTGCCAAATAAATGGACGCCCAGGATCTCTCCCGTCTCCTCATCCAGAATCACCTTCGCCATGCCTTCCGTGGAGCCTTCAATCAAGGACTTCCCGTTGGCGGCAAAGGGAAATCTTCCTACTTTTATCTTCCCGGCCTTCTCTTTTGCCTTTGCCTCCGTCAGTCCGATAGAAGCAATCTCCGGCGTAATATAAATACAGGAGGGAATCTTATCGTAATCCATCTCTGCATATCCGCCGCAGATATTCTCCAGGGCCGTCATGCCCTCATGAGAGGCCGTATGGGCCAGCATCACCTTTCCGTTCACGTCACCGATGGCATAGATATGGGGGATATTCGTCTGCAGGCGCTCATTGGTTTGTATGGCCTTCCGTTCAAAGGCAAGGCCGATACCCTCCGCGTTGAGCCCTTCCGTATTGGGCACCCGCCCTACCGCCATAAGCACCAGATCCGCGGCGATCTCTTCCTCCTTCCCATCCAGTTCGAACTGTACGCAGTTATCTTTGACGGTCTTTACCTTCGCGCCCAGCTTAAAGGAGACGCCGCCCTGTTCCATGCTCTTTCTCGCCAGGGAGGAAATCTCCGGGTCTACCATAGGAAGGATCTGATCCATAAGCTCAAGAACGGTTACCTCCACCCCAAGCTTACTGAACAGATACGCAAATTCCACTCCGATGACACCCCCGCCGATAACCGCCATGCGTTTCGGAAGGCTGTCAAGCCCAAGGGCTTCGTCACTTGTGATCACGCGGCTGTCTCCCTCTATGGCAATAAAGGGCGGCATGAAAACCTTTGAGCCTGTGGCGATGATAATATTCTCTGCCGTAATTGTCTTATCCCCTACGGAAAGGGTATGGGCATCCACAAAAGCGGCTTTTCCCTTTTCTATAGCCACCCGGTTTCCCCCAAGCAGCGCCCGGACGCCGCCGGTAAGGGTTTTGACAATCCCGCTTTTCCTCTGCTGGAGTTTTTTCATGTCCACCGACACAGCTGCCGGATCCACGCCCTCAACAGCGAACTTGGACGCATCCCGGATCTCCGATACCAGGTTTGCCGTACGGATCAGCACCTTCGTGGGAATGCAGCCCACATTGAGGCAGGTACCGCCAAATTCTTTTTCCTCAACGATACAGGTTTTCTTCCCCAGCTGGGCCGCCTTGATGGCCGTCTCATACCCGCCGGGGCCTGCGCCGATGACCGCGATCTCATAATCATAGCTTGCCATTTTCTATTTCCTCCGTAATCCTGGAATCTTATAACAGTATTCTGATGGGATTTTCCAGCAGTTCCTTATAGTATTCCACAAACTGGGAGGCCAGAAGCCCGTCAATGATTCTGTGGTCTACGGAAAGCTGGATATTCATCATGGGACGGATGGCAATGGTATCCTCCCCTTCTGCGTCGGTAACAACTACCGGCGTTTTCCTCACGGAACTGATGGAGAGAATCGCAGCCTCCGGCGGATTGATGATGGCCGTAAAATTGCCGATCCCAAACATCCCCAGATTGGAAATGGAGAAGGTCCCTCCGCTGTATTCTTCCGGTTTCAGCCGCCCGCTCTGGCCCCGTTCTACCAGGTCCCTTGTCTCTTCCGCAATCCTGCTCAAAGTTTTGTCCTGGGCATTTTTCACAACGGGCACCACCAGGCCGTTGGCTCCGGCAACTGCCATTCCGATATTTGTACTCTTATAGTAAACGATGGAATCTCCCTCCAGAGCCGCGTTCATCTCCGGGAACTTAATCAGCGCCTGGGACGCCGCCTTGAGCATGAGATCCGACGCCGCTATCTTCCTGCCGCTCTTTTCATTGAGTTCCTTGCGGAAGGCGAAAAATTCCGTCATATCCACGCTGTCCGTAAAGTAGAGATGGGGAGCCGTAAACTTGCTCTCTGACAGCCGGTCGCCGATAATCTTTCTTACCCCGGCGTAGGGAACTGTCTTTTCCACCTGCCTGTCTTCGCTGCCATGCCCGGCGCTCTCCCGGGCGTCTGCCTGGGCGAGTACGTCTTTTTTCATGATCTTATGATTTACGCCGCTTCCCGCCACGCCGGACAGATCAATCCCCTTGGCTTTCGCAAGCTTCTTGGCAAGGGGGCTGGCCTTGATATCTCTCTCCGTAATTCCGTTCTCGAATCCGGTTCCTTCGATTCCCCCAAGGGAGGCGGGATCGATCTCGTTCTCCTCTACATACTTTTTCGCCCGGGGGGTCAGCTTTAATTCCGAAGCATCCCTGGCTTCCGGAGCGGACTCCTCCCCCTCCTCTTTCTCTTCGTCAAAGCTGGCTTCCACCTGGGCGTCCGCCGCCGCCGCTGTGACATGGGCGGCCAGCGCCGCCTCCGGGTCCTCGGAAGCTTCCCCGATGACAGCAACCGGTGTCAGTACCGGAACGGTCTCGTCGGCCTCCAATACGATTTTTAAAAGGGTTCCCGAACAGTTGGCTTCCACGGTAACCACCGATTTATCCGTATGGGCGTCAAACAGGGGCTCGCCTTTTTCCACCCTGTCTCCCTCCTGCTTCAGCCATTCTACGATAGAACCTGTATCCTGGGTATATCCCAGTTTCGGCATAACGATAACTTTGGCCATTTTACCATTCCTCCTTTATTACAACAGCTTTTTCACAGCCTCGAGAATCGTGTTCTCGTTGGGTACAATCAGCTTTTCCAGCGCAGGGCTGAAGGGAATCGGCACGTCCGGAGCGCACAGGCGGCTGATGGGAGCGTCCAGATCATAAAACACATCCTTCATCACGGAAGCCGTGATTTCCGCCGCAATGCCAAAGCTCTCGCAGCCCTCGTCCACGATGAGCAGCCGCCCCGTTTTCTTCACGGACTTGATAATGGTCTCTTTATCCAGGGGCACAATGGAGCGCAGATCAATGACTTCTACTCCGATTCCCTTCTTTTCCAGATGTTTGGCCACCGATACGCACTGGCCTACCTGAAAGCCCATAGCCGCTACCGTAACATCGCCGCCCTCGTGTACCACCGCCGCCTTATTAAGAGGCAGCAGCAGATTCTCATCCGCGTCGTCGGGAAGGTCGAACTGCATGCTGTAATGCTTCCTGTGTTCTATGACAATGACAGGATTATTATCCCGGATGGCACTCTTTAACAATCCTTTGGCCGTGTAGGCGTCGGAGGCAACCACAATCTTCGCCCCCGGAAAATGGGCGATGGCAGCCGTGAGATTCTGGGAATGCTGCGCCGCAGCCGCTCTCCCGGCTCCTATGGTGGTCCGGATAACCATAGGAAGGTTCTTCTGGCCGCCGGACATATAGCAGACCTTATTCATCTGATTTACCACCTGATCCATAGCCACCAGCATGAAATCTTCAAACATAATTTCCGCTATAGGCCTCAGGCCCGTTAAGGCCATGCCGATACACATGCCCGTAAAGCCTGCCTCACTGATGGGAGAATCCTTCATGCGGAGATCGCCGTATTTATCCCGGAGCCCTTTGGAGCATCTCCAGGTACCGTCGCCGACTCCGATATCTTCCCCGATCATCATAACCATATCGTCTCTGGCCATCTCCTCGTCCAGAGCTTCCAGTACTGCATCGCGATAATAAATTTTTCTCATCGGATCTTCCCTCCTCAATCTACAAAAATATCCGTCATCAGCTCAGAGGCGTCCGGATAGGGACTCTCTGCGGCAAACCTGCATGCTTCTTCCAGTTCCAGATCGATCCTGGTTTCTATCTCTTTCTGCTCTTCCTCTGTCAGATAGCCTCTCTCCAGAAATACCTTCAGGGGATCCTTCTTCTTCCACTCCTCCAGCTCTCCGGCCGGCCGGTATGCGCAGTTGTCGCTTCCGTTGTGGCCGTGGTGGCGGTAGGTTTTGCACTCTACAATAGACGGTCCTTTCCCCTTGCGGGCGTTTCCTACCGCCTTCGACACGGTTTTGTAAACCGTCTCCACATCGTTCCCGTCGATGGTGTATCCCGGAATCCCATAGCCCACGGCCCGCTTTGCCAGATCATGCTCTTTTGTCACCCGCCGGCTGTCCACGGTGATTCCGTACAGATTATTCTCAATAATATATACAATGGGCAGATCCCATGCGGCGGCCATATTGACGCACTCGTGGAAGGTTCCCTCATTGGCAGCGCCGTCTCCAAAGAAACACAAGGTCACCTGATCCGTTCCCCTGTACTTGGCGCTGTAGGCCGCTCCTGTGGCCGTGGGGATTCCGCCTCCCACGATACCGTTGGCGCCGAGAATCCCCAGGTCCATAGCCATAATGTGCATGGAACCGCCTTTGCCTTTGGAATAGCCGGTAGCTTTTCCCAGGATCTCCGCCATCATCTTCTTCATATCCGCCCCGCGGGCTACCAGATGGCCGTGTCCGCGATGTGTGGAGCCGATATAATCCTGCTGCTTAATGGCTGCGCACGCTCCGGCCGCCACCGCCTCCTCACCAATGTACAGATGAGCCAGTCCGGCCATCTGCCCGTTTTTGTAAAATTCAAAGACTTCCTCTTCAAATCTTCGAATCTTATACATATTTGTGTAAAACCCGACTGCAAGCTCTTTGGATATCTGATCCATTTCTATCCTTCCTTTCTTCATCTTATTTATAATAATATTTCATATTTATAATTATATTTTTTCTTGTAAAAAATATAGTGCTTACCTGCACATTAGAAATCTACCAGATCCGGATCAAAAGTATCTCCGTATTTTACGGAAATCCCATTGATCTTTTCTATCTCATCCAAAGAAAGTTCAAAATCAAAAATTCTGGCATTCTCTTTGATACGCGCTTCATTTTTGGATTTCATAATGGGAATAATTTCCCGCTGTACCAGCCATCTTCCTATCACTCTTGCCGGGGAGACACCGTGATCCTTGGCAATGGCGCATACCGTTTCATCCCTCAGGCAGGCGCCTCCGTTGCCTCCGAAAGGCGCCCACCCTTCTACCGCAATCCGGTTCTCATGGCAGTAATTGACCAGTTCCACTCTCGGATAGCCGGGATGAATTTCAATCTGGTTCACCATAGGCATGATTTCCGCCGATTGCTTTAGCTCTTCCAGATGGTGTTCTTTAAAGTTGCAGACGCCTATGGCCCTGGCTTTTCCCTCTTTGTATATTTTTTCAAAAGCTCTCCAGGTATCCTCATTGAGGCGCTCCGCTTCCGCCCCATACTGTTTTCTGGTGGCCGGCCAATGGACCAGAAGCAGGTCAACCGCATCCATCTGAAATCTCTCCAGGGCGGCGTCAAAGGCTTTTAAGACCTTGTCATAGCCCCGGTATTCATTCCATATTTTTGTTGTCAGAATGATTTCGTTTCTGTCAACCTTGGAATCCCTTACCGCCTTTCCCACCACCGCTTCGTTTTCATAGTAAGAAGCGGTGTCAATGATCCGGTAGCCGGCGTCAAGTGCGGCCATGATGGAATGGTAGCAATCCTCATCCAGTGACAAATAGGTCCCCAGAGCGATCCTGGGCAGCTCCATCCCGTTTGTCAATCTTATCTTCGTCTCGTTCATTCCCTGATCTCCCCTCTCACTCATCTGCCGTCACTGCCTCAGTTTGGGCTGCCGGCAGTCCATAATGATAATGGCCAGCAAAATCAGGCCCTCAAAGAATATTCTCATACTGGCCAGCATACCTACGGAGACAAGCACGCTGGACAGAGCGGTTATCATAACAGAACCCAGCAATCCTCCTACCAGGGAGCCCTTTCCTCCCGACATCTTAATTCCGCCGATGACCACTGCCGCCAGGGTCTGCATGGTATAGACATCACCCATATCCATACTTGCGCTCCGCACATATCCCAGCAGAATGATTCCGGACAGGGCGGCTATGACTGCGGATAATATGTAGGTGGAAATTACAACCAGATCCACTTGAATGCCCGCAAGCTTCGCGGCATTCCGATTGCTCCCGCATAAAAATATTTTCTGTCCGTATCTTGTTTTTCTCAAAATCCATTCAAACAGGACTATGAAAATAATCGCGATCACCGTCATGGTCCGCAGCGGCCCAATCAGCGGTTTTCCCATGCTCACTAAAACACTGGGAATGTTCAGCGTAGGCATAGCCCTGGTGATTAAGGTATAAAAACCTACCACCACATTGGATACGATCAGAGTCATTGCCAGGGGCGGTATCTTCAGCTTCTGCACGCCAATTCCATTGATAAAGCCCACAACCACGCCCGCAAATATTAGTATGGGAATCAGCAGAAGCAGTTTCACATTGCTGCCGTTACAGATTTTACCGGTAAGCAGGGCGCCCAGGGTTACCATGGCCCCGATGGAAAGATCCAGGCCAAAGCCGCCCACCATAATCACCAGGGATTGTCCGATGCACACAATGGCCAAAAAGCTGGCAATCATAAGAATGTTGTTAAAATTCCCCAGGAATCCGGGGCTTAAGGCTTCACCCAGGACAAACAGAATCACAATGGCAAGGATAACCGGATAATATACCTTTACCTTATCGGAAAATCTGTGTATTGAAGTTTTATCCATTTATTTTCTCCTCCTATACTCAATCTAATCCGACGGCTTTCTTGGATCTCTTCATGAGTATGACCGAACCAAGCAGGCTTACCAGCAGAACCATGCCCGACCAGAAGCTCTGGCTGAAAGTATCCAATCCCAGGGCGACAATGACAGAGCTGACAAAGGTGAGGAACAAAATTCCCCAGAAGGCTCCCAAGCTGTGCCCCTGGCCGCCTGCCAGATCTACGCCGCCGATTACACAGGCCGCTATGCACTGCATACACATATCCGTACCGATGGTGGCATCTGCCGAATTAATCCCATATGTCATCAGAATCCCCCCCAGGCCGCCAAAGAATCCGGCAATCATATAGGTATAAAGCTTAATCCTGCTTGTCTGAATGCCGGAGAAAAAGGCTTCTTTTTCGTTATAGCCGGTGGCTCTGACCAGGATACCGAATTTGCTCTTCCAAATGAATGCCCCGATCAAGGCCACTGCCAGAATCGCGAAGGTTGCGATGGGAATCCCGGCTACTCCTGCCCGGTACCACTTCATCACGCCCTGGTGGGGATTCCCGCCCGGTTTCGGAAGTATAATAAGGGCAAGGCCTTCCAGAATCGTTGACATGGCAAAGGTGGCAAGCAGGGGCGGGATCCGCAGATAGCCTACCACGATCCCGTTAATCATCCCGATACCCACGCCCACGGCAAAGCACATCAGGATCACAAGAAGGGGATGGATGCCCCATGCGGTAAAGGTCACGCACAGCGTATTTACCACTGACAGCATAGTTCCCAGGGACAGATCAATGCCGCCGCTGATGATAACCACCGACATTCCCACCGTCAGACAGATCAACGGCGCATTATTGATAGCCACACCCTTCATATAACTTAAAGTGAAGAAATTTTTTGTAACAAAAATATTGATTACCACAAAAGCGGCAAAAAGAACAAATGCAGGGAAAGATGTGGATTTCACAGTTTTCTTCAAATAATTTCCCATATCTTCTTACACCTCCCTGTACATATTCATAGATGCCAGCGATATATTATCTTCCGTTATCTTATCGCCGCTCAATACCGCCGATATCTTCCCCTCGTACATCACCAGTATTTTTGACAGCTTTGCATTTTTCGTGAGTTCCACCAGCTCTTCGTCATCGCTGGATACCATCAGCACTGCCGTCCCCTCATCGGCCAGCTGATACAGAATCTGGTGTACCTCTCTTCTGGCCTGCACATCGATCCCCTTGGTGGGATCATCCGCCAGGAATACCTTCGGCTTTACATCCGTCCACCGGGCCAGAATCACCTTCTGCTGGTTTCCCCCGGAAAGCTCCAGGATAGACTGCCTGTCGTTGTGGTATTTCACGTTAAATTGCTGAAACAGGCCGTTTACATCCCGTTTCGGGCCTTTCAGGGTTACGTGTGATACCGCCCTGGCATTTTCAGCCAAAGACCGTTCTCCGAACGCGCCTTCGTTCACTCTGTCGCCTGACACAAACGCAAGGCCGCCTTTCACCGCCTGGGTCACATTGTGATAGGTCTTCTCACTGCCGTCGTATTTGTATCGGACAGGCCCTAAAAGTCCAAACAGCTGTCTCACCAGAGTCGCCTGCCCATGTCCCTGCAGACCGGCCACCCCTACGATCTCACCCTTTTTCAGCGTGAAGGAAACCGATCCCTCAAATCCCTGCAGATTCATGCCGGAAACCTCCAGAATATTTTCCCGGTTCTCCTCCTCCGGTTCCGCGGGGTCTTCCTGTTTCCCGGCTGCCGCCGTGATATCTCTTCCGGTCATATAGGACAGCAGCTGTTCTTCCGACGCTTCCGTCATCTTCAAGGTTTCTACCGTAACCCCGTTTCTGACAACGGTCACCGAATCACATATGGTGTATAATTCCGGCATACGGTGGGTAATAAACAGGATAATGCAGCCTTTATCCTTTAATTCTTTTAACGCCCGGTCAACCTTTTCCACATCCTTCCTGTATAGGGCAGAAGTAATTTCGTCAACGATTAAAATTTCCGGTTCCTGTATCAGCGCTTTTGTCAGCTCAACCATGTATTTTTCATTCGGAGCTAATTCTGAAACGTTTTTTTCAAGCAGATGTTCCAGTTCAAACCTTGCCAGGGCATTTTTTGCGATCTCATAAGCTTTTCTTTTATCCGCGAACAATCCTTTCGCGGGCAGTTCACACAGACACAGATTTTCCGCAATGGAAAGATTATGCAGCAGGCTCAATTCCTGCGATGTGATGATGATTCTTCTTTTCTTGGCTTCTTTTGTGGACTTAAAATAACAATTTTCTCCGTCCAGAGTGATTTCTCCCTTATCTTTGGAGACCATTCCTCCCAGGATCTTGGTAAGCGTACTTTTTCCCGAACCGTTTCCCCCGAGAATTCCTCTAATTTCACCATGCTCTACTTCAAAATTAATGGCTTCCAAAGCAACCACCTTGCCAAAAGCCTTTTGGACATCTTTAAAAATCAGGCTCATTTAATGCTCCCTTCTACCATGTGCCGCAATGGCCCTGCGCGAAACCGCAGGACCATTACGGCTCACCGCCAGTCTCCTGATTATTTTATTTGAAATAAGAAGCAACCTGCTCCTGGGTGAACGGAATGCTCAGGCAATAGGACTCCTCCTGGCCCTCACAAAGCTCAAGAGCCTCATCAAGAGAAAGTACCTTGGTATTATATCCCTCCAGGAACGGCGCATTGGGATCGCCGTCATTGGTCACCACATAGGTGGGGTCGAAATAAACCGTATTGACAAGGGTTTCATCAAAGGGATTTCCTGACAGCTTGGACTCGTCCACCTCTCTTCCCTGAAGCTGGAGAACCGCAAAATGGATCGCAGCGCTGGAAATGGATGTGTCGGAAGGTACCGTACAGCAATTCAGGCCGTGTTCTTTCCAAAGCTTAAAGAACAAATGGGTATAATCCCCGTTCATTACCTCCGGCATTTCATGGCCCGCATTCTCACAGGCATAGATAACTCCCTCTCCGCCTTCCTCCGTATACACAGCGTCAATATCGGAATACGTAGAACAGAATGTGGACATTACGGACTGGGTCTCCGTGGCGGACCAGCTGCCCGGCGCCGCTGCCATGATCTCAATCTTGCTGTTTTCCGCTATTGCCGCCTGCATGGCTTCTTCTCTCAGGCTCGCTGCATCAACGCCAACCGTACCCGGGATCTCCACCATCGGTACCGTGCCCTCAGCGTCCTTGAAATAATCGGCAATAAATTTCCCTGCAATGCCTCCGTAAGCAATCTGGCTGTTGGAAACCGCATAGGTACCTTCCACCGCAATTACATCGTTGCATATAACCACGATGATGCCGGCATCCAAAGCGTCCTGAATAACCGCTTCTATGGATGCGGAAGACAAGGGATTGATGACGAGGGCATCACAGCCCGCGCTGATCATCTGGTTAATCTGATTTAACTGCTCTGTGGTATCGTTATTGCAGCTGCTCAGAATGTAGTCGCTGATCACACCTGACGCCTTGTACTCTTCCAGGGTGTTCTCCGCGTTCTCAAGGAAGGAGGATCTCCACGCATTTCCTATGTAGGGATTGGAAAAACCGATTACAAAGCCGTCCTCCTTGGCCGCCGCATCGGTATCACCGCTCTCTGCAGGGGTACCTGTCTCCGTTTCAGTTTGTGCTTCATTGTTTCCGGATGTCTGCTGGTCGTCTTTCCCCCCGCATCCTGCTAACGCTCCCACAGCTATGACCATCGCTGCCATCAGCGCCGCAACTCTTTTCAGTTTCATAAATTTTTCTCCTTTCGTTTTGGGTTCTTTAGATTATAGTAAGCTTTCGTTACGCATAACCTTCCTCTTTACAGGGATTACCCTGCCTTCCGCAATGGCTTGCCCTCAAAAATATCTCTCGGGTTATCTACGGTCAGCCTCTTAATATCCCCATCCTCTACGCCACAGTCCCGGAACATGTCATAGACGTATTTGGGAATATAGTTAAACTGAACCTTGTACTCGTCCAGATCCTGGGCCATAACCACCGGAAAGCGGTTGCCCACATTCTGAAAACCGGTATAATCCAAAAAACATGCCACATCCTGACTGATTACCATGCCGTTTCCATAGCCCTCTTTTATCAGATCCGCAACAACCTTTGCTCTCTTTTCATCCTCAATATAATTTTCCGGCTCTAAAACATGGGCGCTGAACCGATCCATTCCGATATAGTGGCCTCGATCCATGATGCCCCGTATATACTCATAGTCTTCCGTATCACCCATATGTCCAATCACCAGCCGCTCCGGGGCAACCCCCTCCGCCTCAAAGAAATCCGCCTGTGAATTCCCGTTTTTCTGGTTGGTATGGGTGTAAATAAAGGCTCCCGTCTTATTGCTGGCAATGGCCGCCGCTTTTCCGATCTTCCGATCATACTCTGTCAGCTCCGGCCCCACTGTGGCATACTTGATGAACTGGGCTTTGACATCCGATCCCTCGATGCCCTCCTCCAGATCCTGGATCAGAATCTCCGCTATAAATTCCGGGCTTTTATCCTGAAGAGCCACCTGGGGCATCCAGTAAAAGCCTGTGCAGGGAATAATGTTGACTCCGGACTTTTCCGAGGCTTCCCGCATAATGGACAGGTCTCTTCCCAGATCGATGGGCGTGGCGTCCACAATGGTGTCAATGCCATACTGCTTGGCATTTTTCAGCATCCGCACCGCATATTCCATAAACCTGTCTCTCTCAAACCACTGGCGATAGGCAATCCGCATGGTGTGGTTTGCAATCAGCACATGCTCGTGCATCAAGGTTGTTCCCAGTTCGGAGGAATCCATGGTTCCCATAACAGTACTAATCTGCATATCCTTCTTCCTTTCTCTCAGTGAATCATTTCAAGTCCGCCGGCTACAGGCACTGCCTGCCCCGTTTCATACTGCTGCTCGATACAGTACATCATCGCCCTGGCCACATCTAAGGGCTGACACCCTCTCTCGAATATTTCCTGCGAGAAGTACCACTTCCGCACGTCATCCGGGCTCTTAGCCCCTTCCACCTTATCCGCCTTAAAGTATTTCACAAACAATCCTTTTTCCGGGTCCCCCCACATGGGTCCGTCATAATAATTCCCGGGACATACCGCGTTTACCTTGATCCGGTATTTCACCAGTTCGCGGGAGATGCTCTGAACCAGGCCGATGCCGCCGAATTTGCTTCCGCAATAAGCGGAATTGTTCAGCCAGCCTTTTAATCCGGCTTTGGAATTGGTCTGTATAATGTCGGAATAATATTCCTCGTTAAAGCTATGCTGAATCTTCATGGGACGGGAGGCGTATTTGGCTACCAAAAAGAACCCAATATAGTTGATGTCCGTCACCCTCCGGAACACTTCCAGGGAAAGCTGTTCCAGGCTTCCCGCCTCACTGATGCCGGCATTGCTGCACATCACATCGATACCGCCGTATTCCCGTGTCATCCAACGGACCATACTTTTTACGGAGTCCTCTTTTGACACATCACAGGCCACCGCCAAAGCATTTCTGTACCCCGTGCTTTCATTGATTTCCTCCGCCACCTTCTTGGCCTTCTCAATATTGATATCCGCGATGACTACCTGCGCTCCGTTGTCAGCCAGGACTCGCGCTATTCCCATTCCAAATCCCTGGGCACCTCCTGTGACGGCAACGGTACGGCCCTCCAATCTTTTCCCGGAAAGAGAATCTGCGGCATTGGCGGGGGTATACCGGGTACAGTCGGTGATGCAGCTGACTTTCTTATCTGCCTCTTCCTTTGACTCGGCCCACACAAAAACACCCATCTTTTCGATCTTTACCAAATCCACCTGATCCATGAGCTTGCGGACCTGCTCAAGCTTTTCGTATATCTCCGGAATGCTCCCGGCCTGGTCTATGTACACCCCCTTCAATGAGGTCTTATTTTTAATCTCCTCGATGGTGGCTTCCGTCTCGCCCGCAAAGACCACAACAGGAAATTTGCACCCCGTGATACATCCCCGGATAGCAGGCGCAACATTCTCCGGGATAAATTCTTTCACATACTCTTCTTTCATTACTTTCATTTTTTCACCTCACGCACATAAATATAACTTTATTTATATTTTATAATTATATTTTTATGTTATGATTCTATCATTGTTCCATTTTATTGTCAATCCATTTTTGTTTCCACACAAAATTTCTACATATCCTCCAATTTTTTGTTCTGTTTTTTGTTCATATCGACGAAACTTATACTTATAAAATAAAACGCTGTGTCCATACTCAATATAGTAATTGATAATTATAAGGATTGACATAAGAAATGTTTTCCATATATAATCATAAAAAAGCGTTTCTATTTCGAAACTCTCTGCTCTTTTACTGCTCATATGATGATGAGAATCCCACAGAAAGAGCCAAAACCGCCGGAGCCAGCCATTTTTGCAATGACTTATGCCTTCTGCGAGATAAAAGATTGGATATGTCATGTCAAAAGTTAAAAATGTAGCAATCAAATCAACGATATACAAGTATATCCGCAGCCTGATTTTGACCGGCCAGCTCAAACAGGGAGACCGGATCCCGGAAACTGCCATCGCCGCCGCCCTAAACGTGAGCAAGACACCGGTGAGGGAAGCAATCCGCCAGTTATCCTGGGAAGGACTGATTGTAACCGAAACCAATAAATCGCCCAGCGTCCGCATACTGGACGCGGATACGATCCGGGACCTGGCTACCGTCAGATGGCAGCATGAAAAACTGAACATACCTCTGGTTGTCTATAACGGGAGTAATAAAGACTTTGATGATTTGGAAGAACTTGCCCGGCAATGCCTATACTATAACTCGCAGAATGATTTAAATTTACGTAATAAATATGACGCAAAATTTCACCTGAAACTCTATGAGATAGGAAAAAATACGATCCTTTACAGCTTGCAGCAACGCCTGGAATTATTAGTCCAGCTATGGCAGGCTTCCAGAATCACCGACAGCCAGATGCTGCTCCCAGGGCTGCAGCAGCATCTTACACTGGTTGACATATTAAGAAAACGGGATTCCGAAAATGCTTTAAAATTGCTATACGATCACTTTACCTGCTCCTATGGGGTGGAAATTGAGATAGAAAACAATGGCTTTTTATGTAAAGACAGCCATCTTTCCGAGACATTGGATTTACTTTAGCTATACCTTAACGGACGGTCCGAAGGACCTGTCATACAGGGTACCCGTAGGGTATACTTTATTGCATGAAAAAGGAGGGCATTTCCTATTTCCTGGAAAATGTCCTCCTTTTTTCTGTTTTTCCGCATCTTTTCTTCGGTGTGCGAGCGTGCGGCTGCTCTGCCAACGGGTGCGGTCGCACACCGATAAACTAATACAACCTAAAAGCATTCCTGTCTTTTAATTTTCATGAAAAGTAAATAAAATATCCAATACTACATCTAAAAAACTATTATTTAATTCTTTTAAAAGTTCCCGACTATTCTCATCTAAAGAATAAAGATTATGTACAATCAAGCATCTCACCGCATATAAATTGTTCCCGACATTATTTTCTTTAAAACTTTTTTCGTTATCCTGTAACATTTCTTCACAAAGACTATTTAAAATTTCCTTCTTTTGTAATTCGACATCACAGAAATTGCTAAAAAGCCAGATTACCCTATGTTTTTACACGTTTTCTTTGTAAATCATTATTTTTAATCAAATCTTTTGCATATTGTAAATACTCTCCAAATGTTGTTTCAACATATAAATTTGTACTTCTTATCCTATAATCATATATATTTGACATTATTTTCATTTTCTCTTTCCTCTTTTCCCTTATTGTATGTCTTATATTCCAACATTATCCTACTATTTCACTATTTCTATTAGCATCTATGTTGCCTTGGCTCATTAATCGGCTCATTAATCGGCTCATTAATCGGCTCATTTTCGTTCATAATATGAACTCCTGCCAGCGCCTTTCTGTTCCAAAATTCCAATTTCACACAATCTATTGAGATAACGTTTTGTCGTTGCCACTGATTTTCCTAACAAATCACGGCCTATCGCATTCGTAATTATTGAATTATCATCCAGATACTTCAATATCGGAGCCATGCGCTCTTGTTCCTCTTGTGATAATTTTTCTAATCGCACATTAGGCAAAAATTCTTTTCCACGTCTATCCTTCAATAATCTATTATACTGTTCACAAGGCCTACACAATACCATAACTCCTCTGGCATTAGCATCAATTACCGGATAGGGCGCCTTTTCCTCTTTGCATACCTCCATAATCTTATCAAATCCTCTTCCCCAGGCTTCAATCTCTCCAGCTTTGTAGAAAACATCTGCTATTTTAGGATTATATGGTATTGAAGAATGTTTCTCATATATTTTATCTACTGGCAAATTATCCGGCCATTTGCCATCATTCCAAACATACATTTTGTCTTCATAAATGCTAATCTGAATGGGAATTCCAGTACTATAATCTTTGTGATTAATAGCATTCAGCAATATTTCACGAAATCCCTCCATCGGGAACATATATGTTTCCGTTCTCTGCAGACCTTCATAATCAATCAATGCTTTCATATACTTTGTATAAATCAACTCTACCGCCTTATCCGCTTGTAAAATTAACGGTCCATGGATTTCGTCTTGATACCTCAAATCAGAATCTGACTCTCCAAAATATCCAATTTTTATATATGCGCCTGTTACCCACTTTTCCGGATCGGGATGGAACATTAAAATTGCTGCTCGTATCAAATTTTCTCCTTCAAATAGTTTTAAATTCTCTAACAATAACTTGTCATTGACCTCTGCTGCAATTTCACTTAAACGTTTTTTATAAACAGATTTTTTTCTGAATTCTTGTAATGCTTCTTTACTTAGAGTATCTGCTGTTTCTCCTGGCATTGGCACATTATCCCATGTTCTCCCTTGCTTTTCATAAAGAAATTTTAATAATTCTATTCCCTTTATTTCCTGCATGGTACTACCACTACGATAATAATATTTTCCTCTATAATTAACTGGAAACGGATAGCTATCAACAATAATTTCTATATATTCTAATCCATTCTCTTCTATAAGATTTACATCAGCTATAATATTCATCGTAGAAACAATTTTATTTGGAATATCTTCTAATAGCTTTTTAGCGTTACGAATTCCTGTTACACCACCATTATCATCTTTCCCAATAATAAGCGTCCCACCCTGTGCATTGGCATATCCACATATCCATTTCAAATATTCATCTTTCCAAATTTCCTTCCACTCAACGCCCTGATGCTCCGACATTCTTTCTTCCTGCTTTCACTCATTTAATTATTTCTATTAATTATAATCTATTTTCTGCTTATCTTCAATTGATTAATACAAAAAGAAACCCTGTATAAATTCAATACAAGGTTTCACCACATGAAAAGCCAAAGCTTTACCTTCACTTTCGTACATCCCGCATATTTTTTCTTTTATAAATATTACACGTTGCTATTCCTGCTTTATATAGATTAGAATGAAAATCTGACATTTTGTGTAAAACCCATTCAGTTTCTAACAAGCGTAACCATTTCATTGAGCTATTGGAGCATATCTCTTTCGGTTAACAATATATTGCCTGCCAAAATTTCCTCTCTCCTATCTTTGGATATGAAAAAACCCGCAAACACTACTGTCTACGGGCTTTTTCAAACTCCCCGAGTAGGGCTCGAACCTACAACCCCGCGGTTAA
>CAJUMM010000026.1 GCA_910586955.1 uncultured Lachnospiraceae bacterium
CTACAAAAATACCCTCCGCCTTCAGGGATGTTCCGTCCGCAAAAGCAACGCCCTCCACCCGGACGCTTCCGTCAATCCGGGCAATGGGAGTCTCAACCACCCGGACGCCCTCAGGGACCTCTTGGGGAATCTCCAGGCCGTTGGTGAGAAGCACTGCAGAGTTTACTACCGGAAGAAGCTCTCCAAGCTCGTGAAGGGCGTATTCCTCATTGCCCAGAACCGCCACGTCCCGCCCCCGGTAGAAAAAGGCGTCGCAGACGGCGCAGTAACTTACTCCCCGGCCTTCCAGTTCCTGAAGGCCCTCTATCTTCGGACTCTTCCGCTGGCTCCCTGTGGCCAGAAGCACTGACCGGGCCTCATAGGATCCTTCCTTTCCTTCCAGAAGGAAATGTCCCTCCCAGGAAATATGGAAGATCTCGTCCTGTGCAAGTTCCGTACCCAGGTTCTTTGCCTGGGTCATGGTATTTTCTACCAGTTCACAGCCGGAAACCGGCTCTGCCATTCCAAAATAATTTTCAATCCGGTGGGCCTTCTCCAGGGCTCCCCTGTCTTTTCCAATCACAAGGGTCTTAAGATTGGCCCGGCTGGTATAGAGAGCAGCCGACAAACCTGCCGGCCCGCTCCCCACAATTACTGCATCATACATCATGGCCTTCTTCTACGCTCCAATCATCTCTTTTAAACTTTCCTTGGACTGGAGGCCCACGGCGCTTCCCGCCACCTTGCCTTCTTTAAAAAACAGAAGGGTGGGGATGTTCATCACCCCGTACTGCTGGGCAATCCGGGCGCACTCTTCCACATCCAGCTTGGCGAATTTCACCCCGGAAACTTCCGCCGCCAGCTCATCGATAATGGGCGCCTGCATCCGGCAGGGGCCGCACCAGGTAGCCCAAAAATCTACCAGTACGGGCACCTCCGACTTTAATACTTCTGTTTCAAAATTCTGTTCTGTAATGTGTGTAACTGCCATCTCTTGATTCTCCTTTCCCGCCTATTGTTTCCTCTTTTCTTACAATCTATGAACGGCTTCCGTCCTCATGCAGGACAGAAAATCCGTCTTCCGAACGGAAATCACTCCAAATCCCCTCTGTGACAAAGATTTCCCCGCTCTTTCCGATCAAAATCATGTCAAAAACTTCCGGATGACCCTGCCAATACTGGAAAGCCCCCTCAAATTCCATGAGGTAGAGAGCCGTGGACAGAGCGTCTGCCAGGGCAGCATCCCCGGAAACCACCGTCACCGAGGCCAGATCCCCCTCTGCCGGATATCCGGTCCCGGGATTTACAATATGAACGTAGGTCTTTCCCTGTTCCTCAAAATAGCGTTCATATCCGCCGGAGGTAATAACGGCCCGGTTCTCCGTTTCCAGAACCGCCAGAATCTCTCCCTGGGCGCCCTCCGGAGCCTGGATGCCCACCCGCCACTTTTTACCATCCGGGCGAAGCCCCAGAGTCTGCACGTTTCCTCCCAGGGATACAATCCCGGATTCAATCCCATGCTCCTGGAAAACCTCCATCACCCGTCCGGAGGCATAGCCTTTGGCGATCCCTCCGAAATCCATCTTCTGTCCTTCCCCAAGCTTAAGGAAAGCTCCCTTCAAACGGACTTGACCGGCATCCACCATGGGAAGGGCCTCTTCCAGTTCCTCCCGGGAGGGCACATGGTATTCCCCCGTGGGAAACCCCCAGAGCTCCATCAGGGGGTACACGGTAAAATCAAAGAGGCCCCCTGTATCGTCAAAGACTTCCCAGGCTTTTGCAAGAAGAACCCTGGTATCTTCACAGACTTCCCCCTGTCCCTCCTGATTGATCCGGAACACCTCACTGGAAGCCTCCCCTGTGGACCAGAGGGCATCCAGCCGTTCCACCTCTTTTACGGCCGCCTCCACGGCTTCTTCCGCATTTTCTCCGTAAGCCGTAAACTCCATCACCGTATCCATGGCAAAAATCTGCCTGGTACAGGAGGCATTCTGCCTCCCCCCTTTATAAAACAGGCTGCAGCCTATGATCAGTATCAAACTTGCGGCTCCCAGCCCTGCCAGCAATCCTCTTCTTCCCATGTCTATATGCCGGAAATCACCTTCACCGGACATTTCTCCATACATTTTCCGCAGCCTGTACAGGCTTCCCCGTCAATATGGGCCAGGTTGTTCTCCACCTTCACCGCCCCGTGCTCACACTGCTTCTCGCACAGCCGGCAGCCCAGACAGCCCGTGCGGCAGACCTTCTTCACCTCCGGTCCCCGGTCACGGCTGGAACAGCGGACTGCCAGCTTCTGGTCCGCCCGTACAAGCTCAATCAGGTTCTTGGGACAAACGGCCGCACATCTTCCGCAGCCCGTACACTTCTCCGGGTCCACCACAGCTACTCCGTCTTCCACATGAATGGCATCAAAGGCACAGGCCGCCACGCAGGATCCGAAACCCAGGCAGCCGTAATCGCACTCCCAAATAGACAGGCCGGACAAAACTGCCGCCCTGCAGTCCCGGATTCCCGTATAGTTGCACTTGGGAGAGGTCTTGTCACAGGTCCCGGCACACTTGACCAGCGCAACCCGGCGCAGGGTTTCTCCTGCATCCACGCCCATAATAGCGCTGATCTCTTCCACTGCCTGGCTGCTGCACACGGGACAGACGTTTGTGCCTGCCTCGCCCCTCACAATGGCCGCAGCCACTGCGTCACAGCCTGCATATCCGCAGCCGCCGCAGTTATTTCCCGGAAGATGAGCCCGCACGGCCGCCTCCCGCTCATCTACTTCTACATAAAATTTTTTCCCTGTAGCCACCAGGGCGGCGCCAATCAAAAGCCCTACCATACCTACCACCAGGGTGGCAACCATAATTCCCTGCATTCTTTTTCCTCCCTATGATAAGCCGCTAAAGCCCATAAAAGCAATGGCCATCAGCACCGCACAGAGCAGCACAATGGGTGCGCCCCTTAAAGGAGCCGGAATGGCCTCCTCGTCAATCCGTTCCCGGATGCCTGCCAGAAGTACAATGGCTATGGTGTAGCCCAGGGCCGTTCCAAATCCTGCCAGCACGCTCTCCAGAAGCCCGTAGCTGTTCTGGACATTTGTGAGAGCCACCCCCAGCACCGCACAGTTGGTGGTGATCAGAGGCAGATAGATGCCAAGAGCCTGGTAAAGGGCCCGGGAAGTCTTCTTTAAGAACATCTCCACCATCTGCACCAGGGCGGCAATCACCAGAATGAACACAATGGTCTTTAAGTAGGTCAGGTTTAAGGGCACCAGCACATAGTCATAGAGAAGGCTGGCCACTGCGGAGGAAATGGTAATCACGAAAATCACCGCGCCCCCCAGGCTTGCGGAAGTCTTAATCTGCCTGGAGACTCCAAGGAAGGAACAGATCCCCAAAAACTGGCTTAACACCACATTGTTAATCAAAGCGGTGGAAATCACAATCATAAGCAAGGATGTCATATTCTATTCCTCCTCTTTCTCTGTATGACAGGTTTTGCTGCAGCTAGCGCAGCAGCCGTCACAGCCCTCCACCAGATCCCCTGCCCTGGTCTTGATGTGGAAAGCATTGAGAATCATAATCAGAATGGCCAGCACCAGGAAGGCTCCGGGCGCTTTCACAAAAATAGCAATGGGGACAAAGAAATCCGGCGCCAGGTCAATCCCAAAGGCCGTCCCCGCTCCCAAAAACTCCCGCACCAGCCCGATGACCGTAAGGGCAATGGTAAAGCCGGCCCCCATGCCTACGCCGTCCATGGCAGACAAAAGGGGCGGATTTTTGGAGGCATAGGCTTCCGCCCGCCCAAGAATAATGCAGTTGACCACAATCAAAGGAATATAAATGCCCAGGGAAGCATACAGCGCCGGCACATAAGCCTCCGTCAAAAGCTCCACCACAGTCACAAAGGAGGCCACAATTACGATATAGGCCGGAAGCCGGACCTGATCGGGAATCATCTTCCGCAAAAGAGAGATCACCAGATTAGACACCACCAGCACCGCCAGGGTAGAGACCCCCATGCCGAAGCCGTTGACAGCCGAAGTAGTTACGGCCAAGGTAGGGCACATGCCCAGCATAAGAACCAGAACCGGGTTCTCCTTTAAAATACCGTTATAGATACGTTCCATACATGATTTCATCTTTCGGCCCCCTATTGAAAATTCGCTGCAAAGAAATCAAGGGCAGCGTTCACTGCGTTTACTACCGCCTGGGAAGAAGTGGAGGCGCCGGACACCGTATCAATCTCATTGTCCCCGGAGGAAGTTCCGGATTTGTTCAGGATAAAGTGCTCCGCCTTCACACCGGCAAACTGTCCCTGAAACGCCTCTTCCCCGCAAAGCATTCCCATGCCCGCCGTCTCATTGAGCTCCGTAAAGGCAATGCCGTTTATGGTTCCATCCGGGGAAATCCCCACGGACAGGGTAATCATTCCCTCAAATCCGTCTCCGCTTCCGGCACTTATCACATAACCCACGATATTTCCGGAGGCATCTTTTCCCACTACCGCTTCGTTGATATAAGCCTTTCCGAAATCCGTGCCGTAGACACCGCCCTCCAGGGCTTCAATCGCGGCATCCGCCCTGCCGTCTCCGGCAAACTCCACGGCTCCTGGGCAAACCTCCTGATAGGAAGCTGCTTTAGCCGCCTGTTTCTGCTCCGCAATCCGATCCTTTGTCATCTCATAAACGCTGCTTAAACACACCCCTGCCAGAAGGGTAATAGCACAGAGAATCAAAGCCGGCCTGGGGATGCCCTTTTTCTTCTCCGTCTGCTTTCGCAGGCCATAGGGAAGGGGAACGGAAATCTCGTCAATAAGGGGGACGGCCATATTGGCAATGATAATAGCGTAGCTGGCGGAATCCGGGGCGCTTCCAAAGACCCGGAACACGCCGCAGAGAAGGCCGATCAGGATACCGAAAACCAGCTGGCCCGTGGATGTAACCGGACTGGTTACCGGATCCGTAGCCATAAAGATGGCTCCCATCATGACGCCGCCGGCCGCCAGATGCACCAGGATAAATTCCGGGTCAAATCCCTGTCCCCCGAAAAGGGCAATAAAAGCGGAGAACGATACGATCACTGCCACAGGGATCTCAAAGGTAATGGCGTCCACAGCCCAGAGGTACAGGCCCCCCAGGCATAAAGCGAGAATGGAGCCTCCGATCACGCCGTTTCCGTAGCCTATAAACACTTCTACGGCGTCTACCGCACCTCCCGAAGCCAGAGTCTCCAGAGGCGTAGCCGCGCTGACTCCGTCCACGGAAAAGTCTGCCACCACTCCGCTGAAGGAAATGAGAAGGAAGCACCTTCCCGCCAGGGCCGGATTCATAAAGTTGTGGCCCAGGCCTCCGAAAAAGCATTTCACAAACAGAATGGCAAAAAAGCTTCCCGCAAAGGGCACATAGAGGGGAACCTGGGCCGGAAGGCACAAGGCCAGCAGAAGTCCCGTCACCACGGCGCTTCCGTCCATCCAGGTCTTAGGCCTCTTTGTTATGTAATCAAACGCCCCTTCCGTCAGCACCGCAGAGAGAA
Organism: uncultured Lachnospiraceae bacterium; assembly: GCA_910586955.1. GTDB lineage: Bacteria > Bacillota > Clostridia > Lachnospirales > Lachnospiraceae > Laedolimicola. The sequence continues at coordinate 5,511 of CAJUMM010000026.1, forward strand.
CGGAAACCCCGATCACCCAAAAGGCCGGCATCCCGTAGCGGTAAATCCCGAAACAGGCTGTGGGAAGGAGGGCGAAAATCACCTGATACATCACCTTTCCCGTAGTCAGAGAACTTCTGGCGTGGGGACTGGAAGAAACATTGTATAATTTACTCATTTGTCTTATCCCCCTACTTTCTCTTTGCCGCCATAATTTCGGCCTTGGCCTGCTTGAAAAGCTGCATTAAAGGACGCTTGGCAGGACAGATATAGGTACAGGATCCGCAGGCAATGCACTCCAGGCCGTAAAGTTTCTTCTCATAGCGGCTGTAATCTCCCCGCTCTGCAGCCAAGGCCATCATCTGGGGCGTCAGGCCCAGGGGGCATACCTGGTTGCAGCGGCCGCATCTTAGGCAGGCAGTCTTTTGCTTCTCCCCCAAAGCCGCCTCATCCAGGGAAAGAACCGTAAGGGCATTGTTGTTCTTGCAGATAGGCACATCCAGGGAAGACAGGGCAAGACCCATCATGGGACCGCCGCAGATAAATTTCTGCGGAGTTACTCCCTCCCGGATTCCGCCGGCTTCCTCAAGGACTTCCGAAAAGCTGGTTCCGATGGGAACTATCAGGTTACATGGCTGTGCCACCCCGTCCCCGGAAACCGTAAAGCCCCGCTCCATCACCGGCTCGGACTTACAGACCGCCCGGTAAATGGCACGTACCGTGGCCACATTGTCCACCACACAGCCCACATCCGCAGGAAGCATTCCCAGCTTCAAATGCTTTCCCGCCACGACACTTATGACAGACCGCTCCCCGCCCTGGGGATACTTGGTGTGAACCGCCTGGACCCGGATCTTTTCCTCTTTCCCGCAGGCCTCTTCCATGGCCCGGATGGCTTCCGGCTTATTTTTTTCAATGATCACCACGCCCTCCGCATTGGGAAACAGGCGCAGCATAAGTTTCAATCCCTTAACAATCTCTTCCCCCTGGGTCCGCATCAGCTGATCATCGCAGGTAATGTAGGGCTCGCACTCGGCCCCGTTGGCAATCACGTAACGGATCTCATCCCCATTCTTGGGCGCCAGCTTCACATGGGTGGGAAAGCCCGCTCCCCCAAGGCCGATAATCCCCGCCGCCTTCACCCGGTCCAGAATCTCCTGGCAGGACAGGGAAGCCTCCTCCGTATCCTTTCCCACCCCCTCTGCCAGGGTATAGGCGCCGTCATTCTCGATAACAATGCAGGGCACAGAGGTTCCGGCAACCGTCCGGCGGTTCTCCACCGCCTTTACCTTTCCGGAACAGGAGCTTGCAATATTGGCGGATACAAACCCGTCGGCTTCCGCAATGATCTGTCCTGCCAGGACCATATCCCCTTTCTGCACCACAGGCTTTGCCGGTTTCCCGATATGCTGGTTCAGCGGGAACACCATCTCTCCTCCCTTGGGAAGGTATGTACGGTAGGGTATATTTCTGGCATACTCCTTTCCGTCTGCCGGATGTACGCCGCCTTTAAATGTTTTCATTTGCATGGGCACTCCATGGTCCCCCTCTCTTGTAACGCAAGTTTTCTGTCTGTTTACTACTTTACCACATCTACTTGAAAAAATCCACGAAAAAATGTTAATAATCCGGACGCCGGAAGGGATAAAGTGTCCCCTCCAAATGTTTGAAGGGGACACTTTATCCCTTCCGGCTGGCGTATATTAGAGTCAGCTTTACTACCCAGCAGCCATCAAGGCAGAAAAGGCTTGCAAACTAGACAGAGGCTTTCTCCAACTGCTGCTGGTTGCTGTATATAAGCATTCTCTCTTTTGTCGTCCGCTTTTGTATACAAGAAGGCATGGTTTTTACTCCTCCAAATCCCAAACCCTGGTACAAACCCGCTCAAGGAGCGGCCGGCTGTGGCTCACTGCCAGAAGACCGATTCCCCGTCTTTCTACTTCTTGTATCAGGAAGCTCCAGATCTGGCTCTGGGTAATGAGATCCAGCATGGTGCTGATCTCGTCCGCCAGGAGAAACCTGGTTCTCTCTCCTAAGGCCCTGGCAATACAGAACCTTTGCAGTTCTCCTCCGGAGAGCTCTCCCGGATACCGGTTCAGCCAGTCTGGCTCGATACCCAATTCTTCTATAATCCGTGGTTCTACGCCGTCTCCCTCCTCCAGCACCTTCCTCATTTTCAGTCTGGGATTCACCACCTGCTCCGGATGCTGCCAAATCATCTGTACCGGGCAGTACCTTCCGAAGGAAGACAAAGGCCGGCCCTCCAGAAGGATTTCCCCGGCATCCGGTTTCTCATAGCCCGCCAGGATTTTGCAGAAGGTGGTTTTTCCAAAACCGCTGGGAGCAATAAGTCCCAAGCGCTCCTCCTGGGTCATTCTGAAACTGAAATCTTCCAAAATCTGCCGGCTTTCCTTTCCATAACGGAAGGAAATATGTTTTGCCTCTAATACCATATGTCTCCTATTCCAGTTCCGCATCCGCCCTTCCGGACCCTCTTTCTGGGGTCCGTCCGGGCTTCTGCTGTTTTTATTTATTCTACACTGCGTTCACGCAGCGGACCTTTCCGCCCCGAAGTTCCCGGAAGGGAATCTCTTTCCTGCAGTTTTCCCTGCACTGGCCGCACCGGGGAGCGAAAGGACAGCCTTCCGGCATCTCTTTTGCGTAGGGCTGGGTTCCCGGAATAAACTGGAATCCGTTTCTGGGCATAGCCCGAAAGAGAGCCTTGGAATAGGGATGGCGCAGAGTCTCCTCCCGCTCAAAATCCGAAACGGAAGCATCCTCCACCGTAGTTCCCGCATAAAAAACCACCACCCGGTCTGCCACCTCCAGGGCCTGCTCCAGATCGTGGGTAATAAGGAGCACCCCGGCTCCCTTATCCGCCAGCTCCCGGAAGTGCTCCATGACCCGGCGTACCATTTTCATATGAAGGCCCGGGGTGGGCTCGTCGGCTATCACAAGCCTGGGCTCCCCCATCATGGCAGTGGATACCAGCACCCGGCGGTTCATCCCCCCGGACAGCTCAAAAGGATAGAGTTCCTGCACTTCTTTCTTTAAGTGATAGCCCTGAAAAATCCCGTCCAGTTTTGCCATAGATTCCGGGTCTTTTTTCCCTTTCCGGATCTGGGGGCCTATCTTCATCAGTGGATCCAGAAAGGCCACGCTCTGGGGCACCAGGACAATCTCATTTCCCCGCAGGCTTTCTTTCTTTTCCTGGGTCAGCTCTTCTCCCTGGTAAAGGATTCTTCCTCCCAGGGAAGCATTGTAGGGCAAGATCCCTAAAATTCCGTGGGCCAAAAGGCTTTTCCCGGAACCGCTGGAACCAACTACCGCAACCATTTCTCCCTCATGTACCGTCACATCCAGATCCCGGATTACATCCAGATTGGTCTTGGAAAATCCCCCTTCGTACTGCTTGAAAGAAATATTCATACCCTCTATTTTTAAAATTTCCCGTTTCTCTTTCATCCTGCCTCCTCAATCATGGGTACTGCCGGGATTAAGAAGCTTCCGGAGGCTCTCTCCCGCCGTGTCAAAAAGAACTACCGTCAGCACCAGAAGAAGTCCCGGAAAAACTGCCAGCCACCATTTCCCCATAGCCAGGTATTTCATGCTCTCTGAGAGGATAATGCCTATGGCCGGCTGCTCCGGAGACAGCCCAAATCCCAGAAAGGTAATACTGGCTTCATGAAGAATGGCATGGGGAAAAAGCAGGATAAGCCCCACTAAAAACTGCGGGAACAGATGGGGAAACATGTGCTTCCAGGCAATATGGAAACGGCTCATCCCCAGCTTTTCTGCCATTTTCACATACCCCGTTTCCCTAAGCTGCAAAACCTCTCCCCGGATAAGACGCGCCAGGGAGGTCCAATGGGTCAGGGACACCCCGATGACTACCCCTTGAAAACCCTTCCCGCAGGCATAGGAAATCAGGATCAGCAGCAGGATGTGGGGGATTCCCATAACCAAATCGATAATAAAGGTAATCACAGAGTCCACCGCCCGCCCCATGGTGGCCGAAGCGATTCCCAGTCCCAAGGCAATGAGAGAACTGATTCCCGCCGCCAGAAGTCCCAGACGAATGCTCATGGAAAGCCCCGTCAGGGCCCGGGCCAGCATATCCCTTCCCAGCCAGTCTGTGCCGAAGAGATAAGGCAACCCGGGAGCAAGATCTTTCCTGGAGAAATCCGTAACCATAGCTTCCCTGGAGAGAAGGAAGCCTGCCAGGGTAATTCCCGCCAGCAAAAGCACCGCCGCACCAAAAAATACAGCAGTGCGGATTCTTCCGTTTCCCATTTTCATAGGGAACCGCCCCCTCTCCGGATTCTGGGATCCACAATTCCATAGAGAAGGTTCGCCGTGAGATTTCCGCCGAAGACAATAGCTGCACTGATGACCGTGATTCCCAGAAGCAGAGGAACGTCGCTTCCGATTCCTGCCGTCACAGCCGCCTGTCCCAGTCCCGGATAGGAGAAAATCTGCTCCACCAGGACGGAACCTCCGAAAATTTCACTGATGGAGCCAAACTGCAGGGTGATGGCCGGAAGGATCACATTGCGGAACCCATGGTTCTTAAACATGCCAAAGCCCCCCTCTCCCCTGGCCCGGGCAAAGAGCATGTAATCACTTCCCATAATCTCAATCATTTTCTCCCTGGTATGGAGGGTAATATTGGAAATCCCGGTAATGCTTAAGGTGAGAGCCGGGAGAACGGCATGCCGGATCCGATCCCAAAACCCTACGCTTCCCGCCTCCACACCTATGGGAACACTTAGACCGATAGGCAGGACTTTCAGCCAGACTGCAAAGACCATCAAAAGCACCAGCGCCAGCCAGAAAGCCGGTGTGCTGGCAATCAGCAGGGAATATCCTTTGATCACTTTATCAAGTATGCTTCCCTCTCTCATGCCCGAGAGCACCCCCAGGGCAAAGCCCACAACTCCGGAGATCAGCCAGGCCAGGGCCATCATCCACAGGGAATTGGAAAGCTTCGCTCCAATCACCTGGGACACCTCCTGCCGGTACAAAAGGGATACGCCCATATCTCCCCGAAAGAAATCAGAAGCCCAGGACAGGAAACGCTGTACCGGAGGCGTTCCCACCCCCCAGTAGGCTTCCAGTTTCCCTATCTGCTCCTGGCTCATGCTCCCCAGGGCCGCCTGTCCTACATTGGCCTGCAAAGGATCCACCGGGGACACGGATACCAGAAAAAAGGCGATGATGCTGACGCAGGCCAGAAGCAGGATCATACGTATTGCTTGTTTTCCCATAAACAGCAAGTGATGTCTCACGAATTTCGTTCCTCCTGAAAGTAAATTACCAGCTCCACTGATCTACATTGTTCACAATGGACCAGCCGTGGCCGTGGGGATGGAGTTTCTGCTCCGCCACCTTAAGCCCTTCTCTGGACCAGTACAGGTGATCGATATTCACCAGCCAGATCCAGGGAATATCTCCCTCCTGGATAATGCCTGTGGTCCCGTCCCACTGGGCTTTCTTCCAGAATTCATAAGAAGTATCCAGATCCGAAGCAGCCAGCGCTTCATCCATATAGGTATCTACCTTTGGATTGGCATAGGGTGAATATCCGGCGCTTCCCCCCTCCAGGGTATGGTAAATATTGTACAGCTCCATGGGGGAATGGGCGCCCCAACCCCACATAAGGGGTTCTGCCTGGGCCCGGTCATAAGCCGTATCCCAGCCTACGCCCTCAATAGTTACCTCAATGCCGAGCTTTTTTAACTGGTTCTGGGTATCTGCGGCCAAAGCCTGCCGGACAGAATCGCTGGCCGGATACATCAGGGTAAAGGCTGCAGGTACGCCGTCCTTCTCCCGGATCCCCTCTGTACCCTCTTTCCAGCCTGCTTCCTCCAGGAGCTTTACCGCTCCCTCCGGATCGTATGCTACCTGGGACTCCTCATTGTACCAGGGCATCTTGTCGCACACACTGTAGGCGGGGGTTCCGTATCCGTTCAGGACATTTTGAATCATTTCCTCCCGATCAAGGCCTATGTTGATTGCCCGGCGGACCTGGAGATCGTTGGTGAAATCATTGCCCACAGCCATTCCTTCCCCATTCTCTCCTGCCGGGGCAGCAGGAAGATTGAAACCACGGTTGTCCACCGTCTCAAAAGAGAGCAGTTCATAGCCGTCCACATTCTGATCTGCATAGGAAGCTGCCGTATAAGCCAGATCCACCTGTCCTGCTTTCACCGCTGCAAAGGCCGCATCCTCCTCCATAAATACGATAGTCACCCGCTTCATGGAGATTTCCTCCCCATAGTAATCCGGGTTTGCTTCCAGGATAATCTGCTGCCCTTTATCCCACTGTTTCAATACATAGCGTCCGGAACCAACCGGATTCATGCCGTAATCCGGCCCGTAAGCATGCTCCGGCACAATTCCCACAATGGCCATGGTGTAAGGCCAGATGGAATAGGCCTGGGCCATATGAAATTCTACTGTAGTCTCATCCACTGCCACGGCTTCCCGAAGCATGGTAAAATCATTTACCGAGCTGGAGGCCTTTACCGTATTATAAGTAAAGGCTACATCCTCTGCCGTTAAAGGCTCCCCGTCCGTAAATTTCACATCATCCCGGATAGTTACCCTCCAGGTCATGCCGTCCTCACTGGCTTTCATATCCGTAGCCAGATCATAGCCGATGGACAGATCCGGATTGGTCACGGTCAAGGTGCTCTGGATCAGCGGCTCATGGACATGCTCTCCGGCTCCCCAGCCGTAAGCCGGATCAAAGCCTGCTTCCGGCTCCGAGGTGGGTCCCATGGCCACAATAACCGAATCTTTTTCTTCTCCGGATTCCTGCCCGCTTTCCGGAGAAGCCTCCCCGGCCTCCCGAGTTTTTCCCCCACAGCCTCCAAGCAAAGAAACCCCCAGGGCAGCTGCGCACAATATAGATAACAAATGCTTTTTCATCGTCAAATCTCTCCTGCTTTTCTATTTCCGCGGATTTATTGCCGGATCAGGGATTCCCTGATTCCCCGACAGCATTCATTATACACATGCGTTAAATTGTTCACAAGCCACCTGGGGGGATATTTTTTTACTTTATGTATGCTCACTCCGGCTTTTTAAGCTTCCGGTTCCCTGTTCCCGGATCTTTCTTCTGGAATCCTCGTTAACCCTGGCCCGCAGCTCCTTAAGATAGGGGGAGAAGGCAGTGCTCTCCTTCCCATAGCTGATATTCAGCTCATACTCCAGGGGGATCCAGGTTGACAGATCTGCTTCGTTGTGGGCAATCATAGCCTCCAGGTGATCTAAAGCCTTGAAAAGCTTCGCCTCTTTGGTCTCCAAAGCCTCCATCTCCTGAAAAAGGGCCCCAAGCTCCTCCTCATAAGAAGGGGGAAGCATGGACAGCATCCCTGCCACGGCCCCGCTCTCCGTCTCCTCATCCGCCTGGGTTTTCTCAAAACAGGGAATATCCCCGGTGAGGGCTTCCCCGAAATCGTGAACCAGGCACATCAACATAACTTTGGAAATATCCGTCTCCGGAAATTCGTCTTTCATCAGGTAGGCCATTACGGCAGTTCTCCAGCTGTGTTCCGCCACGCTCTCACGTCTTCCGCTGCTGGTCCAGCAATGCCGGGTGCTGCATTTCAGCTTCTCCAGCACACCCATAAATTCCAGTAATTGTGCAGGTTTCATTGGGTATCCTCCATAAGGCATTTGATAAGCTCCGTAAGTCTTGCCAGCTGGGAAACTTCCGTATACTCCCGGCAGGAATGGACCTGTTCCATGGCGCTGGCAAGCACCAGCCCTTTGATGCCGTGAAGAGAGAGATTGCTCTGATCGCTTCCCCCGAAAGTCTTTCCCAGGGCTCCGGGAAGCCCAAGCTTCTCACAGGCCCGCCGGAACCGCTTTACGCTTCCGTGATCCTCCGGGGTGGAATAGGCATGTACAGGAATTTCCCAGGCTATTTTGACGGTTCCTCCGGCCTTGGCTGCTTCCTCCCGGAAAAGGCCCTCTATCTTTTTTACCTGTTCCAGTACCTTTTCGTGGGAAAAGCCCCGCACCTCTCCAATCAAGCGGCAGTACTCCGGCACAATGTTGGTAGCCCTTCCTCCGCCCTCTATGGCCCCTACATTAACCGTCATCTCCGTTCCTATATGTCCCAGCTCCATCCGGGCAATTCCCCGGGAAGCTATGGCAACGGCATGTATCCCTTCCTCCGGGGCGAAACCGGCGTGGGCAGCTTTTCCGTAAACCTCTATTGTAAAGTCTGCCAGGGTGGGGGCCTTTAAGGCCGCCGTTCCCACCGGGCCGCTTAGGTCCAGAATATAGGATTCCCGGGCTTTCACTTTGGAAAAATCAAAGACCGCACTGCCTTTAAGATGCTTTTCCTCCCCGATAAAGAAAAGAAATTCCAGATCCCGGATAGGTTTCCCCTCTTCCAAAAGCTCCCGCAAAGCCTCCAGAAGAGCCGCCGTTCCAGCCATGCAGTCCGCCCCCAGAACCGTGGTCCCGTCACTGGTAATCCGCCCGTCCGCCTGGATCAGGGCCCGTTTTCCAAAAGCAGGTTCCACCGTATCCATATGGGTGGAAAACAAAAGGGGGCTTCCCAAAAGCTCTCCCTTCCGGAAAGCATAAAGGTTGCCCGCTGTTCCCCGGTAAGTCTCTCCGGCCCGGTCCTCCTCCACAGAAAAGCCCAGGCTTTCCAGCTCTTCTGCCAGGGCATCCGCCATCCTGCGCTCCCCAAAAGACGGGGAATCAATGGATACCAGACGGCAGAAGGCGGAAACCAGGCGCTTTTCATTGACTGTTGTTTCTTTCTTTTCTGTTTCCATTCTTTATCCTCCTGGTCACTTAGTATACCACAGGGAACCCTCAAAATCCAGGAATAATCTCTTGACAAATTTCCTTCCCCATGTTATCCTTTACTTAAATATTTAGATAATTATCTAATTATCTAAATTAAAGGAGGGATAAAACCATGAACAGCGCTTTCAAAGCCCTGTCCGACCCCACCCGCCGGAGAATCCTGGAACTTTTGTCCGACCGGGATATGACGGCCGGGGAAATCGCCGGATACTTTGATATCAGCAAGCCCTCTGTCAGCCATCATCTAAACGCCCTAAAGGCGGCGGGACTGATACTGGATGAGCGGAAAGGGCAGAATATTATCTACAGCCTGAATACGACAGTTTTTCAGGAACTTATCAAATGGTTTTACGATTTTTCCAAAGGAGGGATAAAATCATGAAAAAACAGACCGTCTTTTTGCTGGCCCTTAGCATTCTCTCTTTTCTGGGGCACCTTTTTATATTCTCCAGAATGCCGGATACCGTTCCCATTCACTGGGCCTTAAACGGGGAACCCAACGGCTACGCCAACAAGCTGGCCACATTGTTTCTCGCCCTTCTGCCCCTTTTGATGCTGGGACTTTTTAAGGTAGTTCCTAAAATTGATCCCAGGGGGAAAAATTACCAGAAGCATGAAAAGGCCTACGACGTTTTCTGCCTCTGCCTGGTCCTCCTGCTTATTGCAGTGAACTGGATCAGCAATGGGGCTATTTTAGGCTACCCGGTTTCCATCAGCCGTCTGGTTCCGGCAGGCGTAGGCATCCTGCTCATTGCCGTGGGAAATTATATGCCTCAGCTGCGTACCAACTATACCATGGGGATTAAGAATCCCTGGACTTTGGAAAGCGAATGGGTGTGGAAGAAAACCCACGCCATGGGCGGCATGATCTTCTGCCTTATGGGTATTGTCATGGCCCTAAACGGAATTTTCCAAACGGTTCTAATGAGCCGGATTGCTCTTGGCACCGTGCTGGGGGGCGTGTTGTTCCTGGAACTTTACTCCTATCTTTTGTACCGGAAATGGAAAAAAGGGGGGGAGGGGGAACCGTAAAAAATAGCAGCGGCCAGAGCCGGGAAAATTCCTGACTCTGGCCGCTGTGATATTAGTTTCCCGTATTATACCGGTATAAATCCGGGCTGCTTCTTGTTTTTTATACCTCTGCCTGTTCTTCCTCAAACACTGCTTTCAACTTTTCCTGAATCTCCTTTACCGCAACCATATTATTCAGTCCAATTGCTTTTCCTGCCTTTTTTGCATTCGGCAAAAGATCTGCGCTGCAGATAAAAAGATCCGCCGCTCCCGGAACCACATCATCAATAGTAGAATGTTCTACCATCACCCCCTCAATTCCCAGATTCTTCAAAGCCTTTTTCGCATTCATTTCCATAACAAAGGATGTACCCAGCCCCGACCCGCAAAAACACATAATTTTCTTAATCATCAATTTATCCTCCTACTACAATTTCATTTTTTAATTTCTTTTTTACCGCCTACAAAATTATAAACAATCGGTATCAAGAATAACACAATGATAATTCCAAACAAAGCATTCCCATTCACAAACTTAGTCAAGTTGCCAAACACGATACCTACAAGGGTAAAATCCGTGTCCGAATAAGTGGTATTCGCAAAACCCAAGGAACTCAATACCGGATACATACCGGCAATCAGGAAAGTTGCCACTATGCCATGGACAAAGGCTCCTGCGACGCATCCCTTCAATCCGCCTCTAGCATTGCCGCAGACACCTGCTGTTGCTCCGCAGAAGAAATGAAGTACTGCCCCGGGAAGGACAATCGCAGCTGCTAATCCCATATTTCCCAGCAGAGCAAGAACTGCCAGCGCCGCAATTCCTCCTACAAAGGAGCAAAAAAATCCAATCAAAACCGCATTCGGCGCATAGGGAAATACAATCGGACAATCAAGAGCCGGCTTTGCATTTGGCACAAGCTTTTCCGAAATGCCTTTGAAGGCCGGAACAATCTCATTAATCAACATCCGCACTCCTGAAAGCACAATATAAATTCCTGCTGAGAATGTGATGGATTGTATTATAGAATATATGACCCAGTTGTCCTCCCCAATGATTGCCGCTGCTTCTGTAGGAGCGGTAAAGACTGCTGCTCCCGAAACTACAATATAGCACAGAAACATTGCCAAGGCTATTGATATGGTATTCTCTCTCAAAAATGACAGAGTTGTGGGGAAATTAATATCCTCTGTAGTTGTCATACCTTCCTTTTTGCCGAACAATTTCCCAATCTGGGCACTCAGCCAGTAGCAACCGCTTCCGAAATGCCCCAGTGCAAGAGAATCATCCCCTGTAATCTCCTCAATGGTTGGCTGCATAATAGCAGGAAATACAGCCATTACTAGCCCCAGTAGCAATGCACCTGCAAGTACAAGCTTTGCCCCTGTAAGCCCGCTGATAGACAAAATAATAGAAATCAGGCAGGACATGTACAGTGCATGATGGCCAGTCAAAAAAATGTATTTCAGTTTGGAAAATCGGGCAAGAAAAATGTTTGCACACATCCCTAGCGCAAATATGGAGGCGGTCTGTACTGCATAGCTGCTAAGCGCCAGAGATGTAATTGCTTCATTGTTAGGCACAACACCCTCCACATGGAACGCCGCCTGAAACAACTCTCCGAATGGAATAATGGAAGCCTGAACCACATCAGCTCCGGCATTCAGCACAATAAATCCAAGTATCGTTTTAATAGTTCCCTTCACACAGGTCTGCACATCCTGACGCTGCAGAAGCAGACCTAACAGCGCAATCAGACCTACAAAAATTGCCGGTGTCGAAAGCACTTGCTGAATAAACTGTAAAATACCAAGCATAACTTTACTCCTTTTCTTTAGATCTGTTCAAAATAGTGATACAAGGTCTGCATATCCGGAGCAGCCAGTATTTCTTCAACCCTGCCCTCGTCTGCCAAAAGCTCCGATATCTGTACCAGCGCATCCAGATGGCTGCTATTATCCTCCGCTGCCAGGGTTACAAATAACCGGGCTGTCTTTTCTTTGCTGTCAAATGCAATGTCCTTTCGAAACAATGTGACAGCAATTTGCGTTTTTACTGCTCCCTGCTCCGGTCTTGCGTGGGGCAGGGCTATGTGATCTGCTATAATAATATAAGGACCAAGCTTTTCGATATTTTCTATGATCCCGTCTTTGTAGCAGCTTTTCACATAGCCACTTTGTTCCAAGGGCAATACGGATATTTTTATTGCATCCTGCCAGCTTTCCGCTTCCTCACAAATCTGTACATGCTCCTGCTTTAAAAGTCCCATATCTCTCTCCTCCTTTCCAGGCTTCTCCACTGCCGTGTGGCTTTGTTCTTTTGAACTGACCCTATGGTATCACCCGGCCGCCTCTTTTGGAAGTCCAGAAATTGTACTGCAGATGTGCAAACGGCGAGACTAGAAAAAAGAGTTAATCCTCTGCCTTTTTCACAAGCTTGTGAACCGCCGTTAACACCTCCTCCGGACAAGTACATGCTAAAAGAGCTTCTAGAGTATCCGGCTGGCTTACAAGAGTAAGTATATCCTGAAGAATCTTCAAATGCTTCTCCTGATCCTCCGCCGCAAGCATGACAATGAGGCTTGCTCTTCTCTGTTCGGAAAATACAACTGGCTCCTGAAATACAGTCAGGGAAATATCCAATGCGTTGACCCCATCCTCCGGCTTTGCATGAGCCAGAATCACCTGATCAGTCAAAAACATATACGGCCCGTAATACTGAAGCTGGAAAATAATGCTGTCAAGATATCTTGGTTCTATACTATTGCTGTCAACCAGGCACTGACCCGCTATGCGGATACTCTGCTGCCAAAAACACTTTTCAGTAATGATTTGTACTCTGTATTTATCCAGTAATTTACACAAGCTCAACTCTAGCTTATCCTCAATTTCAAATTCCTGGATTCCGCCCTGGAGATATGCCGTCAAATCATTTAAAAGCTCCTCATAATCTTTAGGATTCACATATTTTTTTATCACCTGGAAAATCTGATCCCGCCGGATCTCCATTTCCTTTGGCGCTATCAATTTGTGGTTTAAAATAATCTTGCGGTCAAATTCAGTCAATATGGGATGCACCACGATACTGGGTACTACACTGTTTATTTTTACAGTTGTAATAATCAAATCGCAGATTTCTTGTACATTCATTAACTGAACTGCCCCACGCACGCCTGCAATCTCCGCAAAGGGCAGTAATTTCTGCACCTCCCGCTTCAGCATATTTCCGGTGGAAATTCCGCTTGCACATACAATTAAAATCCGAAGTTTCTGGCTGTCCCCGCCGGATATTTTTAAAAAGCTTCCAAAGTGAAGGGATAAATACGCTATTTCGCTGTCCGGAATGGGTGTTCCAATACTGTTTTCCAACTTTTTAGCAACAATACGGGTAATTGAAAATAAATCAGGATATTCCTTAATCACATCATTTCCAAGAAGATTTCCTATCTGGACTCCATATTGATAGCGGTAGAGAGACGTACTCAGATGTACAAATAAAGCACGCTCCAGTTCTTCCCGCTCTTCAAAAATAACACAGGCAGTTTTTTCAAACTCTGTTATCAGCTCCCTCGCAAGATCATGGATATATTCCTTTGACGGATTGGCAAAAAACTGGGATGGCACCGTATTTACACGGGAACCAAGAAGATGCAGGGCAAGATAGCGCTGCTCCTCCAGGATCAAGTCCGGGAAATACTGGCAAACCAATTCATATTCCTGCGTTTTCTGTATCTCAGACGCTTTTAATCCCGGAAACAAAACGGGATGCCGATGCCTATATAGGACAGGAAGCAATGCCGCCAGTGAAAACAGAACCCCTTCTACATAACTAAGTTCCAGTGTCTGTTCGATCTCTTTCAGTTTTCCATAATCGTTCCGTATCTTATCCGGCTGAAAAAAACGAAATGCCTTGCTTTGAAATAAAGAGGTCATTTCACTAAAATAGAGCATAAATAACGCTCGGATGCGTACCGGATCTCCCATGATCCGATATCCGGCACGTGGCTGATAATCCAGCTTCAATTCATACGGATAAAGCTGTTCCGTTACAATTTTCAAATCTTTGAAAATTGTATTTCTACTTACCTCAAAGCATTCCGTTAACTGCTCCAGATAAATAGGTTCATCGGAATATACGATATAGCAGATAATACCTTTACATCTTTCCTGGGGAGAAAAGACGTAAACCTGCTCTTCATTATCCACATCCAAATAACTCTGAATTTTTTCCCTTTCCCTCTGGGGAATAAACAGCCCCTTTTCTTTGACAATCTCAAGAATCGGAAGTCCCGCCTGCTCCAGCCATATATTTACTTTGCTAATATCGTAATATACAGTACGTCTGGAAACATCCAGGGCTTTTGCAAGACTGTTCAAAGATATATAGTCTGCCTGCATAAATAGTACATTCAGCAATCTTTTGCTTCTGGCTGACATGTAAAGTAATGGCATATCAGATTTCCTCCTTATTATTCAAAGAGAATTTTTTAAGTATCTTGCTTTTGTATTTATTATAGAGTGTTCTTTTGTGCATTACAATGCCGGAGGAATCTCTCTTCTTGCACATAATTGTGCATAGAGAGATTTTATCCCATTATTAAAAATGGGAGTAAATAAATTCATGGGCATTTCTTCCTCCATAATTCATATTTTTAATCAGCTCTGGAAAATATGGTGAGAATCCACCGGGATCTGAGATTAAAATAACTGATAAACATAGTATGACAGTAGACATGTTTCATCACAAAAGTTTTTCTCCCAAAATATATATGCGGGAAAATGAAATAAATACAAATACCAGCTTCACCACTGTCACAAGGGTCATCCAGTTGGGATGGAACATCATAGCCTCTATGCCTGCTACTAGAATCGGATTGCGCCGAAGCTTCTGAGCCTCAGAATGCCAATAACAGAGAAAGAAAATAAAATACCCCGTCCGCAAAGACATTCAGCATATAATAGGTCTGGGAATCCGTGCTGATAAAATGGAACACCACCAGAAGAGCCACGCTGAAATGTGTTCGAATTGCAATGAATCAAGATATCCAGGAACCCCCAATATTTCTCGGAAGGATTAACACGCTTCTTTGAACCATCTGTTAAAATATCTCTTCCAGCAGCGGCCCCAGATACTCCCTGGAAGAACTATCGTAGGAACAGGAAATAGCCTTTGCGAACTCCCGGTCTTTTTCCGTGGATTTTTCTTCCGGTTCAGGAAAAAGCGAAGGCCCCGCATCATCATCCGATCGCCAAATCCCATCTTCTCGTAATTTAAGCCTCCCTGGAGATAGAAATGGGGGACCTGCTCCAGTTCCTCTTTGGTAAGATTTTGCCGCCACATTTGGGAAATGGTCTCACTTTCCGTACCGGGCATGGCCCCCGTGGCAAAAATCACAAATTTTCCCGCACCGCTCTCTAGAAAAAGTTTTCTGGCTTTGGAAAGATTGGCCAGGGTCCCCGCATGAAGGCCGCTCCCAAAAACAAACACATCCTCTTGGGAAAGCCTCCTCCCTGCCGCCTCTTTAAAGGGAATTACCATCCAGCCCGTCTCCTCACCAATCCACCGGGCATAACGCCCGGTAAACCCTGTCTTACTGTAATATACAATGATGCCTTTCACTCCGATTCCTCCTGATTACCTGTAAATTTACCTGATGTTTCCCTCTTAGTTTCTTCAAGGAAGGCTCGGTAAGCCACCTCCTGTCTCTTCTGCATCTCTTCCAAAGGAATCCCAGGTCTGGTTACGGAAAATACGGCTCCCAGACCGATGGTATAGATCAGAAGATTCAGGTGCAGATCAAGCACCCTTTCCGGTGAAATGCCCAGTTCCCTCCCGATCTGCTCCGCTACCTTGGGATCCGCTTCCCGCCGGTATAAATCCTCAAGGGAAGAAATTCCCTCCCTCTCCCGAAGAATAAAGATTTTAAAAATCTCCGGCTCTTCCCCGGCCAGACGCAGATAAGCCTGACCGGTACTTTGGAACCGCTCCGTAGAATCTATCTGCTTTTCTACATAGGTCCGCACGAAAGCTCCTGCCCGCTCTCCCACTTCTCTTTTCAGCTCTTCCATATTCCGCAGATAACTGTAAATAGGCTGGACGGAACAATTCAGTTTTTCCGCAATGGATTTCACCAGAACCCGCTCCATGCCGCCCTCCCGGGCAAGCTGGAAGGCGGCTTCTATTACCATATCTTTTGTAATCTTCTGCTTTGGCATCTTCCGCTCCCATGATTAAAAAAATAATTGATTTATATAAATTATTTATATAAATCAATTATATATTTCAGAGAATCCATTGTCAAGTTTTGGATAGGAAATTCTTACTAAGGTCAAAGCTGATGGACCGGCTGCCCCAGTTCCCAAAAAGCAATCGCACTTGCCGCGGCAACATTCAGGGAGTCCACTCCATGATTCATAGGAATAGACACCTTGTAGTCGCAGGCAGCAATCGTATCTTCCGCCAGCCCTTCCCCCTCATTTCCCAGCACAACCGCCAGCTTCTCCGCGGTCTTCAAACGGGGATCCGTAACAGAAAGGGCGTCGGGATCTAAAGCCATGGCAGCAGTCACAAAGCCCAGCTCCTTAAGAACTTCTATATCTGCCGGGGACTGCCCGGGATGCTCCCGCCCAAAAAAGGTCCAGGGAATTTGAAACACCGTTCCCATGCTGACCCTTACAGCCCTGCGGTACAGGGGATCGCTGCATGCCGGGGTAAGCAGGACGGCATCTATATTGAGAGCCGCCGCATTGCGGAAAATAGATCCCACATTGGCAGGATTCATCACATTTTCCAGCACGGCGATCCGGCGGGCTCCCTCACAAACCTTTCGCAAGTCCGGAAGAACCGGACGCTCCATGGCACACAAAGCCCCCCTTGTCAGCTTAAACCCGGTGATCCGGGCCAGAACTTCGGAGTCCGCCGTATAGACAGGGATCCCCTCACAGCGGGCAACAATCCCTTTCGCCTCGCCTTCTATATGTTTCCGCTCCAGAAGGAAAGATACCGGAAGGTACCCTGCCTCAAGGGCACGCTCAATTACCCTGGGACTTTCCGCAATGAAAAGCCCCGACCCCGGTTCACGAAAGCGGAAAAGCTGGTTCTCCGTAAGACGCGCATATACGTCCAGTTCCTGCGCATGAAAGTCCGTGATTTCAATAATTTCCGGCATGGCAGCCTCCTTCGGTTTTGGCCGGTTACCAGCTCTTCTGCAGCTTTGTGTTCCAGTCAAGGGTATAAGGGCCATCCTCTTCCTCAAGCAGATCCAGGTAACACTGATAACGTTTCATAGTCGGCGAATCGTCTGTCAGCATAGGATCGCTTCGCCAGAACTGATATCCCAACAGATACGAATTTACCATATCCTCCCACGACGAATACATCTCCTGCAAAACAAGGGAATTTTCCAGAGACGCATCCATAGCATCCTCATAGGTCATATATCCGCAGATATAGAAATCCGCATACAGCTGATTTACCCTGCACAGATCCCATGCGGCAATGCAATCGGCATCCAGCCCGCTCCGGTGTATCCCATAAGCAATCACATAGCGGTAAAGATTTTCTTCGATCCCAGAGTCCATAAGGGCTTTTAGGAAATCTTCCTGGTTCTTTTCTTCCAAAATCCCCAATTCTTCCAGTTCTTCTATGCACTCCCGGCACTTTTCCCTGTGACCGCCCTCTCTCAGTCTTCCGACGGTCTCCATTGCGGAAGCCTCATCCACGATCCCCCAGTCTCTTTCCAGTATTTTCCTGTTAAATTCCGCATTATATTCCGAGGGCTCCATTCCCCCCACCTCTTCCCAGTCACAGCCGTTGCTATAGGTCAAAGGCGCATAGGTGGCATTGAACCACAAAATGGTTTCCGGAAGAGAGTCTGCCTTTTTCTCCTCAGCGAGACGCGCTTCGTTGGCAGCCGCCCATTTTCCGCTTGTTTTCATGAAATCCAGATCCAAATCATAACATTGGGCCAGCTCATCTATCAAAAAATCCGTCTCCGAATCCACGCCTATCTCCGACAGTTCCAAATCCCATAACACTCCGCCGCCATTTTCCTGGACATCCATGTAGCAAATCAGATTTACTTCATAAGGGATTCCATAAAGATCCGCCCTTTCTGCAGTGATCACCTGATATCGGTCTTCTCCGTTTTCCAGTATCTCACCCGTCTCAACGTTCGTATACTCCGAATTGTCCTCCGTCCACTCTTCCTCTTTCAATTCTATGGAAACTTTCAAAGATTCCATCAGGGATTCCCGGGAGCCATAATTCATGGAATACGCCCCAAAGTTAAGTCCGTGATCCGAATAGAAAATATAACCGTTTTCGTTGCTGTTCCCCTTAGGCGCATAAACATCATACATAGATTTATCACCGTAATAATCCTCTACCTGGGTAAGCTCTATATAGGTAAGCTTCCTTTCCTTTTCCGCAGCCTGCTTTGACGTACCGGCATGTCCGCACCCGTTCATTCCCACCGTAAGGATCAGCATAACGGCCAGCATTTTTAGTTTTTCTCTCTTTGGCCACTTCATTTCTAACCTCACCTCCTGCTAAGCATCTCCCGCAGCACTTCCGTCAGCCGCTCTAAAGTATCCGGAAAGAAAATTCCAAACTGCTCTGCCTTCTCCGTACGGATCCGGATATCCCTGGGACGCTCTTTGAAAGCCTCCTGCTCTCCCACCAGCCGTTCCGTGGAAATCCCACAGGACTGAAGAAGCCGGAAGACCGTTTCACACATATTAAAATTATTTGCGGAACCGAAGTTGTAGACACCTCCCGGAAGGGAAAAGGCCTGCTCCAGCTTTTCCGCCACAAGACATACATCCGTAATTCCGCGGAAATCGTAAACGGGATAAACCATGGCCTGCCCCTGCCTTAAAGACTTTAGAAAGCCCAAAAGAAAATTTCCGTGCTCTTTCATGGAAAGCTGCTCCCTGTCATACATCCAGCACAAGCGCAGGCATACGGTATCCGGACAGATGGCCATACAGCGTTCTTCCGCCTCCAGCTTTTGCCGGCCGTATTCCCCCGCAGGCTGAACGGCGTCCTCCTCCCCGTGAGGTCCCGGTACTTCACTTCCAAAGTAAATCTGATCCGAACTGCAGAAAATCAATTTGCTTCCCATCCTTGCACAGGCAGCAGCCAGATGTTCCGTTCCCTGTACATTGATGCTCCGAGATTGAACCGGATACTGCTGGCACCATCCCGTATCCGACACGGCCGCACAGTGAACCACCACCTGGGGACGGTTTTTCTCAAGATAGCGCTGTACTTTTCCTGCATCCGTCAAATCCAGCTTTTCGTGGGAGGGAGCAAGCACCCGGTAACGATCTCCGTAAGCCCGCACAATACGGCTGCCCAGGAAGCCCGACGCTCCCGTCACCAGCATCCGCACTTTCTCCGTGTCTTTGCGAATCCATCTTAAAGCAAGCCAGGTCAAGACGGCGCCCACAACTGCGCATCCTAAATTATAAACCAAATCGGGAATCCCCAGAGCCTCAAACAAGGGATCCATAAATACGGAATAGGCGTTAAAACAAATATGAAGAACAATAGGGGCCAGTATGGTTTCATACCGCATGGAGAGATATCCCAGGGCCAGTCCCAGCAGAAACGCATAGGTCCCCTGCACCAGGTTCAAATGGGCTATTCCGAACATAAGGGCTTGTATCGCATTGATCACCCAGAAGCCCGCCTCCGTACGTTTCAGGTATTCCATCGTCAATCCCCGGAAAAACAGCTCCTCGGCAATGGGCCCGATGATGGATACCACAATCACCGTAAGCAAGGTAAATTCCGTGATCCCGCTCTCCTCCATCAGCTCCGCATACTCTTCCATCTGGGCAGGATCCAGAAGATTCCAGAAGCTTAAGACTACCTGGATGACACACTGGAGGCCTGCAGCCAAAGCCAGAATCTTCGCTGCCGTCTTCCAGGAAAAAGATTTAATCCGCCGCATTTCCACCTGCCGGTTCTTCCGGAAAGCCAGAAAATAATACCATAGCCCTGAAATCAGTAGACACATGAGATCGATGGCCAGCATTACGCCCATAATCTGATCCGTATAAATCTCGCTTGCAGCTTCCGACCCTTGGCTGATAACCATCCCCACTGCAAATAGGACAGAACCGAAAAACTGTATTGCCAGCATAGCCAACAGGGGAACAATCCCCATCAAATACCACCCAAACTTTTTCACCTTGCGTACCTCCATACATAAATTTTTCTCTATCTCAAAGGGATACTCCCAAAAGAATTCCAAAAGCAACTGCAATTCCATACAGAAGAAGCAGAATCCTGAAATTCTCCTTCATCGGATGATTCGACCGGAACAGCACCGCCAGGCCCACTCCCGCTCCCGCACTTAAGCCTGCCACCGCAGAGCCAAAGCCTAATCCCCCGGCCAGGTAAAGCTCCGTAATCAGAACCGAGGAAGCGCAGTTGGGAATCAGCCCCAGAAGAGCCGTCAGGAAAGGCTGGAACAGGGTATCCCTGCCCAGAATCCGGGCCAGCTGCTCCACTCCCAGAAACTTAAGGGCTAGGTTCAAAAGAAAGGTGAAACCCAAAAGATACACGGCCAGACGCAGGGTATGCTTAAAAGCAGGGAGCCAGATGCCGCTGGTATCACTGCAGCCGCAGCTTTTGCACATATCTTTGATATGTTTTTCCTCCTTCCGGTTCCGGAAGAAAAAGTCTGCCATATATCCGGCCGTAATTCCCAGCATTACCTTGGCAGCCAGCAAGGGCAAAATCAAGCGGCCGCTTCCCGGATGCCCAAGAAGAATCAGCACTGCCTCGTCGGAGGTAGAGAGAAACACAGCCAGTAATGTGCCCAGGCTTATAAGCCCTCCGGAATACAGATTGGCTGCAGCCACGGAAAAGCCGCACTGGGGAATGCAGCCAAAGACGGCGCCTGCCGCCGGGCCGAACCGCCCCACTTTGGAGAGCAGGCGGCCTGTCATACGGCCGGAATAGTGCTCTATGGCCTCGATTGCCAGAAAAGCAGCTAATAAAAAGGGAAGGGTTCTGGCCGTATCCAGAACCGCATCCAAAAACGCGTCTGAAATCATGTAACACCTCTTTGTTAAAAAATTGTCGTTTCCCCATTGCATTTCCAAAAAAATCTGTTATAATGGGCCTTGGAAGTAAAGTAGGATTCTATGCGTTAAGTGTTCGGCGGCTGGGGAGTTGCCCCGAAACGAAAAGACGGAGCGTCTGCACGCCCGTCTTACGATATGGGATCCGCACCCGTTGCTGCCGCAGATGAGTACATCTCATGTGTGGAGGAACGAAAACACAACAGGAGGTGTATTTTTTATGCAGTTATGTTCAAAAGAAGCATTCCAGCTGCGCAGACAGCTACAGGAAATGCGCAATATCCACAGTATCTGCCTGGGCGGGCTTTTTGTGGCCGCCTACATTGTTCTTTCCCTTTTCAATATCCGGTTTTCCGAATTTCTGGAATTCCGGCTGGCTTTTCTCGCCCTGGCGGCAGCCGCCTTCTACGGCGGTCCCGTGATGGGTATGGCCGTAGGAATCGCAGGGGACGTAATCAGCTATTTTGTCATGCCCCAGTCCGGCCCCTTCTTTCCGGGCTTTACCTTGACTTATGCGATCTTAGGCTTTCTCTTCGGGCTTTTGCTCTACCGCTCCCGCATCACGCCTTTTAGGGCCTTTGCGGCCGGGCTGGCGGAATTTTTCATTTCCTGCACCCTGACCACATTCTGGCTTCACCTGATGTACGGCATGGACTGGAAATATCTTTTAACCATCCGCATTGTGAAAAACCTCATCTCTTTAGGCGTCTACTCCATTCTGCTCTTTGTATTCCTGACCGCCTTTTCCAAGATCCTGGCCTCCGGCCGGATATCGGGAAAACCTGCCGGACAGGCACCCAGATAAAGCTGTTACAGGGAGGCTTCCAGAGCTTTCAGGGTAGAGATGGAAAGGTCGCCTACCACGGCCAAATCTTCCGCCTGATAGGCATAGGGAAAGTTATCCTCAAAGAGGATCTGGGAGGACGGCGGAAATTCATCGTCCCCTGCCCAGAGGATAAAGCGGACATGGAGTCCGTTGATAAATTCAAATTCGTATGCCGCATCTCCCATGGAAATTTTCATAGCTCCCATTTTTTCCATGGCTGCGGCAAAGCGGTTAAGTTTAAAACCAAACCCGAATTTTAAACGGGCAAGACAGCGCCCTTCAAACTGCCGGAAATAAACCTCGCCCCAGGGAACCTCCCGATAGGTGAGGTATTTTCCGGTACTTTTTACCATCTGCCCGGAAATCAAGAACCGCAGCACAATGATCTTTGCCGCTGCCTGGGAAAGGAGGAGAAAAACCCCCTCCTGCCCTTCTTCCTCCTTGTGTACGTCAAATTCCGGGAAATCCACCAGATAAGAATACCCCAGCAGCCGGATATGAAACCTTCCTTCCTTGGGATCGTACTCCACACCGCAGCGCTTTGCCGCCTCCTGTGGGTCTAATTTCCGGTATTCCTCCAGATAATGTTCCAGGGGAATCCGCTCTTTGTTGTCCTTCTCGTAAGGAAATTCCATTCTTTTCTACTCCTTCCCTACTGCTCTACCGACGGAAACAGGGAACTGTCCGTGTGGGGCAGGAAACAGCAGGCCACAAACTCATCCATATAACCCGGTTCCGTGGAAAGCTCCAGATAAGTCATATTCTGGGCCAGCTCATAGACCTTGCGCTCCGCCTTGGTGGACAGCAGCATGGCATAGGCACCGGACAAGGAAGAATTCCCGATATAGTGGTAACATTCCACAGGAATATCCGGGAACATTCCGATGTTGATGGCATTTTTCATATTGATGCCGCTGCCGATTCCTCCCGCCACATATACCTGCTCAATCATACTGATATCGAAATCCAGAGTCCCAAGCATAGTACGGATGGCGGAGAAAATCGCCCCCTTAGCCCGGATAAAGTTGTCAATATCTACCTCGGTGATCTCCACATCCTTTACGGATCCGGACTCTTCCTCAAAAGCCAGCACATAGCTGCCCATGCCGTAGGCGTCCCGCTTTACCCTGCGGCCGTCCCGGATAAATTTCCCTTTGGGGCTGATAATTTTACAGCGAAACAATTCCGCAATCACATCGATAATACCGGAACCGCACAGGCCGATAGGCTTCTCTCCCGGGGCCCCGATAATGGTAAAAGAAGGCTCCATGGTATCGGCATCTATGGTGCAGGCCTCAATGGCCCCGTCCGTAGCCCGCATACCGCAGCTGATGTCCCCGCCCTCAAAGGCCGGCCCTGCGGAACAGGCGCAGCTCATCATAAAGTCAGAATTTCCGAACACCAGCTCCCCGTTGGTTCCCAGGTCAATAAAGAGGGAGAACTGAGGCTGGTTCCAGAGCATGCTCACTAAGGTTCCTGCCGTAATGTCCCCGCCCACATAGCTGCCGATATTTGGCGCCATAATAATATGGGCATCAGGATGGACTTTTAAGTTAATATCCGAGGCATAGAAGGAATTTGTCTTGAAAAACGCCGGAATATAGGGCTCCATCCGCAGAGGATCCGCATTGATCCCCATCAAAAGATGGTTCATGGTGGTGTTTCCCGCAATGGCCAGCCGGTAAATATGCCGGGTACTGATGCCTGCCGAACGGCACATCTGCTGGATCATGGGATTTAACGTCTCCGCCACAATGGCATCCTGCAGACGGGTCCGGCCCCCCTGCTTGGTAGACTCGATAATCCGGTTGATCACATCCGCACCATAGCGGATCTGTCCGTTTCCCGTGGAAGCTTTCGCCAGAATCCGCCCGTCCAGCATGTCCACCACCACAGCCGATACGGTGGTCGTTCCGATATCTATAGCCAGGCCTCCTACTACCAGATCTTCGTTTTTCCCATTTACGTCATAGACAAATACATGGCGTTTTCCCTGTCCGATGACACACTGAATCTCGAAATTGCTTCCCCTAAGGACATTGGGGAGTTTGCGCAGGCAGGAATAGGGAATCCGGATATACTGGATGCCGGTCTTCTCCTGGAGGGCCCTTATCACCCGCTCTATATCCGGCATGGTATCCTCAAGGCTTGGGGGATCCATCTGAATCCGCACTACATGAATATTGTTGTGGAGAGGCAGATCCGCCTCCTCAATCCTCCGCTTTGACTCGTCAAAGATGGCTACCTCCTCAGGAGAACTTAAATCCGCCACCTTCATGCGGCTCCGGTAGGCAGATGCAATATCCGGCACCAGCACCTCCACATCCCCTGCCACAGAACTTACACAGGCCAGGCGCCATCCCTCCTCGTACTCGCTGTCGCTGATATGGCGGGTTTTCTTGGAATCAAGCTTCCCTTTCAGGAATTTCACTTTGCACTTGCCGCAGGATGCGTTGCCGGAACAAGGCGCATCAATAACCACATTGGATTTCCGGGCAGTCTCCAGCAGGTTCTCTCCCAAAGCCGTAGAGACCGTTACCCGTTCGCCGTCCTCAAACTGAAATACTACATTTGCCATTTCCAATTTCCTCCTGGTATCTCTTTGTTAGAATTATAACATAGCCGCCCGGATTCGTCCACGCATTTCCGGCTTGTATTCTTCTCCGTTTTTGTCAATTTCATTCTCTTTTTGTTGAATTTTGTTTTTTTATCTGAATTTATAATTTATTTAAAGTAAATTATAATATAATATCAATTTATTTTTCATAATTTTGTAATATATTTAGGCTATACTTAGAAAAAGCAAAAAACAAGAGAGAAATGAGGTGTGTCTATGAAAAAGTTTACCCTGTGGTGCAGTGCCTTTCTTTTAACCGCAGTTCTCTTCCTCCCTCCGGCCATGCCGGACGTAAAAGCAGCCGGAAAGACCGGGAACGCTTTTATCTGTGCCTCTCTTTCCCTTCCGGAGAGCCCCAGGACCAGGCTTATCTACAAGGAGCTTCCGGTAGGGGAAAAAATGCTTTTAGACGAAGCCCTCTGTGATTTCGTATCGGAGGATGTGGTATATCTGATGGATGCGGGTATAAGCTACACCATCGGGGAATGGGTAGAAAAATCTACGCACACTTATCTCTTTTTTGAAAAAGAGCTCCCGGAGGGAACCCTTTATACCGCCTGCGGGTACGCCAGGATCCCAAACGGCGGATACGTCTACTTTGAACTCTCCTCCCAGGAAAAGCTCACGGAGGAAACCGTAAACTTTCAGGTAAAGCAGGCTTTCGGCGGTACCTGGAGTTTTGAAAGTACAAATTGCTGATTCACTTTTTTTTGACAACCTACTTTTCTTTGGTAGTTTACTTGATCGTCAGAACGCCCGGACAGCCGGGCGTTCTGACGTTATGGTTCCACAATAATTTTCCCGTAATCCTCTTTCTTATCCCGCATAATCAAAAGTCCTTCTTCCAGACGCTCTAAAGGGAGCCTGTGGGAAATCATACGCTCCGGCTTTAACTTTCCCGCCGCAATCCGATTAAGCACATAGTGCCAGTCGTCCTTTGGCGATCCGGTATAGGAAGAGTTCCAGGTCCCCCGGATGGTAAGCTGGCTGCGAAGAATTTTCCAGTAAACATCCCTGGGAAAAGGCATATCTGAAAAAGGATTTCCAAGAAAGACCACCTGCCCGAAGGGCGCCGCAGCCTCCACTGCCTGAAGACAGGTTTCATTGCGGCCCACGCACTCAAAAATCACATCCGCTCCCTGGTCCCCCGTACGTCCCATCAGCCAGCCAACCGCATCCTGCTCTTTCCCATTGCAGTAATCCTCCTCTTTGATTCCCAGGGAAAGGGCATTGCGCTTCTGGAAATCTTTGTTCCCCACGGCATAAATCTTTTCATATCCGGCTTCTTTCAAAAACATCAGAAGAAACATGCCGATAGTCCCAAGGCCAATCACTGCAATGGTAGATTCCGTGGAAAGGCTGACCCGGCCCATGGCATGGGCCGCCACTGCCATAGGCTCCAGCATAGCCGCCACATCAAGCCCAACCCCTTGGGGCAGTTCCACCAGGTTCCACTCCGGTACCGCCACATACTCCGCAAACCCGCCGTTGCACCGGGAACCCAGATAGTTGTAATTTTTGCACATTTCGTAGTGCTCTCTCCCACAGGGTTCACAGCTTCTGCAGGGAATCAAGGGGAAGACCCCCACCCGCTTTCCAACCCAGGAAGGATCAAGTCCTTCTCCCGCCTCTTCCACCACCCCGGAAAACTCGTGTCCGGGAATCAGCGGATGCCTGTGGGCTCCCGTCTGGTAGATCCGGGGAATGTCCGAACCGCAGATGCCTGCACATGCCACCCGCACCAAAGCCTGGCCGGCTGGAGGGAACGGCCTCTCTGCCTCTCCCAGGCGGATATCTCCTATATCGTATAGAGTCCATGCTTTCATTTTCAATCTTCTACTCCTCCTGTGCGGTTCCAATCAGTACCTTTTTCCCCTGAAATGCAAAACCGTATTTACGGATGCGGTCTTTGGAGATTCCTTTTTCTATGAGAGCCGCTTCGTAATTTTTCCCCTTAATCTGATGAAGAGCCGCCTGCACAGTAGCGGAGAGCTCTTTCTCTTCTTCCCCATCCTGCACCTTAAATTCTATGATAATTGCATCATCTTCCTTGCTGCGGGGTTCCAGCATCACGTCATAGCGGCCAAAACCGCTCTCCCGGTTGGAGGTCAAAATATAGCGCCCTGCCAATTCCACCAAAAGTCCCAACACGAATCCATGGTAGAAGCGCTCAGGCTGTCCCAGGGACGCTCCTTTTCCCGTATCAAAATAGCTGAAGGTGGTCAAAGCCACCTGATTCATATAGTAATTCATGGCCTTCAAATCATTTTGCAGCAAAGCTTTGATAAAATCATTATAGCCGCTGTCCTGCTCCGAAAACCACCCCCGGATCATGTTGGAAAACATGATCCGCACCTCCCGGTTAGTCAAAGCCAAGGTGTAACTCCATATTCCCTCCGGTTCCACAAATTCCGCCCGGACCGATTTCAGATAGCCACTTGCAAGGAGCAGGCTCCAGACGGAATTTCTCTTCCTCTCCAACTCCCCGTAGACAATCTGCTCGTCAATTTCCACTTGAAGGGTTCCGCCCTTCATTAAACTCTCAAAAGCCAGCTTTACCTCTTTATTTCCTTCCCGGATCAGTTTTCCCACCAGGCTGTTGGAGCTGGAATTTGCCCAGTAAACGCCAAATTTTCTTTTATCCAAATAATTCAATATAGACCAGGGATTATAAATGTCCGCTCTGCCCCCGAAAGTAAAACCATCGTACCAATACTTTACTTCCTCTTTGCATTCCGACAGTCCAAATTCATCCAAAGCAGCAAAAACCTCTTCTTCTGTAAACCCAAAGCTATCTGCATATTTCTCAGAGGTGGTAGTCACTACCTCCAAGTTATTTAAATCCGAAAAAATAGATTCCCGGCTTACTCTCGTTACACCTGTCATAACGGCTCGTTCCAGATAGGGATTGGTCTTAAAAGCAGCATTAAAGAGACTGCGGGTAAAAGACACCATCTCTTCCCAGTAGCCGTCTACATAGGCTTCCTGCATAGGCGTATCGTACTCATCCAAAAGGATAATCACTTTCTTTCCGTAATAGCGGTATAAAAACTTCGACAGCCTGTGAAGCGCCGCCGTAGCAGTCACCTCCGGCATATTCATAGAGAGGCTTTCAAAATAAGCCTTTTCCTCCCCGGACAGAAGCTCCCCTTCCAATAGAAAGCGCCTGTCATTGTACAATTCTGTAAGGGCCAAGGAAATTTTCTTTACTGCCGAGGAATAGTCCCGTTCCTTTACATTCGCAAAGGACAGGCTTATCACCGGATAGGTTCCCTGAAGCCGGCGGAATTTTTCATGCTCCCAGATGGAAAGTCCTTCAAACAACTCTTTCTTCCCGGCCGATGACAGGGAAAAGAAATGCTCCGTCATGCTCATAGTCAAAGTTTTCCCAAACCTCCTGGGTCTGGTAATCAAAGTAACGCTGTCTCCCCGCTCCCACCATTCCCGGATAAAGGCGGTCTTATCAATATAAAAGTAATTCTCCCTCCGGATGGTCTCAAAATCCTGACATCCGATGCTTATGGTTCTGGCCATCTATATTCCTCCTTCCACAATCCTCCGGTACTGCTCCAGATCCTCCCTGGTGGTGATCTTAAAATTCCCCTTGTCCCCCGGAATCATGGCAATATCCATCCCTGCCAGGATGGCTGGCTCCGTAGAACCGTTGATGGACAAAATCTTCTCCGGCAGAAGGCTTTCTGTAGCCTCCAGGTATTTCCCAAGCCGGAAGGCTTCCGGAGCCTGCCCCGCATAAATGCGGCTCCGGTCTAAAAGCCGCTCCACAGAAGCACCGGAAGCGTCGCTGTAATAAACCGTATCCGTCATGGGAAGCACCGGCATAGCTCCGTCGTGAGTCCGGCAGGCGTCAATGCAGGCCTCCAAGATTGCTGCACTTACCATAGGCCGGACGGCGTCGTGAACCAGGACCACCGTGTCTGACGGACAGTGCTTCCGGATCCCCCGAAGGCCGCCCAGGATGGAAAGAGCCCGGTTCTGCCCGGGTTTGGAGAAGCCGAGAATCCGGTCTCTCTCCGGAAGAGACTGGGCAATGGCTTCCTGCCAGCTTTTCTCCGCCACAATCCAGAGACCGGAAATACGGCTGCAGGCCAGCACCTGGTCCATACAACGGCTTACAATCATACGTCCGTTTACTTCGATATATTGTTTGGGAAGACTGCCTCCCATACGGCTTCCCACGCCGCCGGAAAGAATGAGGGCGATTGCTTTCATGGGTAATTCTCCTATTCCAGTTCCGCTCCATCCCTGCCAATGCCTCTCTAC
>CAJUMM010000027.1 GCA_910586955.1 uncultured Lachnospiraceae bacterium
TCCCGTACCAATCACCTGCAGAGCCGCTCCCAGGGCAATCACGGCAATATACTCTTCCCCCAGAGAGAGAAGCTGCCCCCTTGCTCCCAACAGTCTTAAAAGAGGACTATTCAAAAAGAGGATCGAAAATGTCAGGAGAATACTGGAAATAATCAGAAGCCACAGGGCGCCTGCCGTGTAGGCCATTGCCTCCGCCTCCTTCTTTTCCGCCTTATGGATAGAATAATAAATAGCACCACCCATGCCGATTCCCGTTCCCAGGGCCTGAATGACAGCCACAATGGGATAAGCGATATTCACGGCTGAAAGTCCCAGGTCACCGATGCTGTTTCCAACAAAGAAACCGTCTACAATGGTGTAAATCCCTGACAAAGCAAAGGATAATACAGAAGGTATTACATATTGAAAGAAAGTTTTTACATCGCGCATTTTTTACCGCTCCTTTTTTAGTCTGTACATGTACTATATTCATTATAGTCCGTACACATACTAAAAGTCAAGAAAAAAATACACCGAAGCACAAGGCCTGCGGTGTATTTTTATAACTCCCTTTTCTGAAAAATGTTCCCAGTATATCCATTTTGAATTTTACAAAGTAAAATTGAATGGCTGAACCGGACGCATTTCAGGAACCTCATCCGCTCTCAGCCACAACTTCCAATCTGAAAAGGAAGCATTATAAACAATCATATTACCCTCAGTCTACAGCCAACCAGAGACTTTACCGTAAATTCTTCATGGAGGAAAACAAATGCCAGAATAAGGGTAATCACAACCCTTAGCTTATCCACCGGCACCACCTTAGAGGCTTCCCCTATCTGCAATACCCGGTAATAGCAAAGACACGAGGCGCCGGTTGCCAGTACGGATAGAATCAGAAACGCCCAGCTTTTTTTGCTGATCTCCTCTATCCCGCCCTGGGCATTTGTCAAAAACACCATTCCCCAAGACATTACAACGACCACCACCGTCCGTATGGCCGTGGCAAGGTTTGAATTAACGCCTTCTATACCGATTTTAGCAAAATAGAAGTTAACGCCGCAAACAGAGCAGACAATATTGCAAATAAAAACCACACTTGCATCCGCCTCCAATCTCACGTATCTTTCTCCATTTCCTTTTCAAACACAGTGTTAAACAATGCAATATTGTCAACCATTTGCTGCACCCTGTCACTTCCCATAATCTTTAATACACGATGCTCCAGTTCCCGCAAAGGTGTTAAAAATTCACTGGCGTAGGCAATCCCCTTCCCGGTTAATATAACCTGTTTTTCCCGGCGATCCAATAGGCCGGGGGCAAGTTCTACATATCCCTCTTCCTTCAAAGAACGGATCACGCTGTTGACCGTCTGCTTTGTCAATCCGGTACAGATACAGATTCTTTTCTGTGTCATTGCCTTCTGCCCTTCCAAAGCATACAAAACAAAAAGCAGATAATAATTAATATTTTTAGAAGCCGCCCAGGAGCTGTACAGTCCGTTTGCCTGTCCCCATACTTCCCAGAATTTCTGTTGATCCGTAGGCATAGTCAGCCCTCCTTCCTCTTGCTAATCCTTATTATAGTATTTATACATACTTTTATCAAGGCTTTTGGATCAGCATATCCGATTTACAACAACTGCTGCAGAACTCATAACCACATCTTTAATCCCTCAGACTTTTTAATGCCCAAAGAATACCCTCAGTGTACAAGGGGACACACGGTTTTGCATCTCGGCTTTCGATAAATTGGGAGTTGTGGCTGAGAGCAGACGCAGTTAAGAAACCTTATCCCATCCGGAACACGCTCCCGCTCCATTCAAACGCAGCAGTACTAGGCTCATACTTCGCCTACGGCTCGTATTCGCCAAGTGCTGGCGTTTTCATAGGGTTCCGGCTAAGATAAGGTTTCTTAACTGCTGGCAGTCTCCAGCTAAACATTCATTTTTCAGTTGCTTTATTTTTTCCTGAGTATAGCAGCCCCTAGTCCCGTTTGGAGAGGCAGGCTCTCGCCAAATAGACATAGTAAGCATAGGCTTGGCCCCTCGGGTAAGAAAATGGTCCGATCCATATAGGACTAGCTCACTGCCTGCGGCTTGCGTTCCCCAAGGACTGGCAAGAAAAATTCCCTTGGGGATGTTTTCATAGAGTTCCAGCTAAGATGGGGATTCTGTAACGCTGTCTGTGAGAGCACTTTATTCCTTTCTAAAAATAGCTTTGTGAGATTTATAAAAGTTTTGCATTCAAAATTATGCCATCTTTTTAAGCCACAATGAGAGTGATTTCTACGCTACTGCATTCGATTTACTGGAAGCTGTGTCTGACGGCTGCCAGCAGTTAAGGAACCTTATCTTAACCGGAACCCTATGAAAACGCCAGCACTTGGCGAATACGAGCCGTAGGCGAAGTATGAGCCTAGTACTGTTGCGTTTGAATGGAGCGAAAGCGCGTTCCGGATGGGATAAGGTTCCTTAACTGCGTCCGCCTTCAGCCACAATTTCCAATTTGCTAGTGCAAACTATCTACCCTTTCAGCCCCCGCGTCTGCCTGTCCATATCCTCAATCACAATATCATAAATTTCACCCAGGGAGGCGCAGTACTCAAGGACCTTCCAGGGTTCATTTGTGTGAAAATGAATCTTGATCAAATCCTCGTCGCCCACCGCCAGCAGGCAATCCCCCTTCAAATGCTCTGTAAAATAGCCGCTGATGGCATCCTCGTCAAGATTCTCGCCCTCAACCAGTAATTGTGTGTCATACTTAAATTCTAACATCGCCGCTTCCTCCTTAAAATTTTGACTTTTCATAAAGCCTTTGGACAGGCTCCGTCTGCTAAAGCATTCATAAAACCATAATCATGGTCCCTGCACCGATCAGCACACAGCCAATCAGTGATTTTGCCGTAAATTCTTCATGGAGGAAGACGAATGCCAGTATAAGGGTAATCACAACGCTTAACTTATCCACCGGCACCACCTTAGAGGCTTCCCCGATCTGCAATGCCCGGTAATAACAGAGCCATGACGCGCCGGTTGCCAGCCCGGATAGAATCAGGAAAGTCCAGCTTTTTTTGCTAATCTCTGTAATTCCGCCCTGGGTATTTGTCAAAAAGACCATTCCCCAGGACATTACAACCACCACCACCGTCCGTATGGCCGTGGCAAGGTTTGAGTTAACACCCTCGATACCGATTTTCGCCAAAATAGATGTCAGCGCCGCAAACAGCGCAGACAGTATTGCAAATAAAAACCACACTTGCGTCCGCCTCCAATCTCACGTATCTTTCTCCATTTCCTTTTCAAACCCTATTATAGTATTTATACGTACTCTTATCAATGTTTTGGGATACTGATCTTTTAGATTCTCTAAATCACATGGGCGTCCCCACCTCAATCAGATTCCCATCCAAATCATAAAAGCGGATCACCTTCTGCCCCCAGCTATGAGTGGTTAACCGGTTCACATATTGAATGGAGGGATACAGCCTTTCCAGTTTTTCTATAAATCCTTCTATATCCTGTTCTTCAAAATACAGCTCGCAGGAATTGCTTTCCGGTATAATTTCTTTTCCCAGAAACTCCTTCCAAATTTTTTCCTCCTGAAGTACAAGGCCTTCCGTCAAAATCATGTTGCCGTCGTTGTCAAGCACCCTGTCAAGGCCAAATAAGGCATGGTAAAACTGTCTTGATTTTTCTATGTCTTTCACAACAATCAAAATATTCTTTAATTTCATAACTCCCTGCCTCCCGTCATGGCTTGGTTTTGAGCCCTTATGAAAAAGCAAGGAAATGCGCATATTCTGCACATCCCTTGCTTTTTTACACACAAATTTTCTCTTTACGATTCCCGGGCAGCCAGATAGGCCGCCTTCCCCTCCTCATAAAGGTTCTTCCCCTCGCTGTCGATAATCACCACCAGAGGCATCTCCTCCACGTAGAGCTTCCGAAGAGCCTCCGCCCCCAGATCCTCGTAGGCGATAAGCTCGCACTTCTTAATACATTTGGCAAGCAAGGCTCCCGCCCCGCCGATGGCGCCAAAGTACACCCCCTGGTACTTCTTCATGGCCTCCACCACCTCCGGAAGTCTGGCTCCCTTGCCGATCATGCCCCGGGCCCCCACCGACATCATGGTAGGCGCATAGGCATCCATGCGGCCGCTGGTAGTGGGGCCTGCGGATCCGATAACCTGCCCCGGCTTGGCCGGCGTCGGGCCCACATAATAAATGGTAGCGTCCGTGGGGTCAAAGGGCAGCTCCTCCCCCCTTGCCAGCGCCTCACACATGCGCTTATGTCCTGCATCCCTGGATGTGTAAATGGTACCGGTGAGATACACGCTATCTCCGGCATGAAGGGTCTTTGCCACTTCCTCAGTGAGCGGCAGCTGAATATATTTTTCCATCCTAGATCACCTCCGTCTTGTGGCGGGTCACATGGCAGTTGATATTCACCGCACAGGGCATACCCGCAATGTGGGTGGGCAGGGTCTCAATATTCAAGGCCAGCGCCGTGGTCTTTCCCCCAAAGCCCTGGGGCCCGATGCCAAGCTTATTGATCTTCTCCAGCATCTCCGCCTCCAGATCCGCATAGAAGGGATCCGGATTCCGCTCATCCGTACTGCGCATCAAAGCCTTTTTCGCCAGCAGCGCACACTTGTCAAAGGTGCCGCCTATTCCTACGCCTACCACCATAGGCGGACAAGGATTAGGGCCAGCGATCTCCACCGTCTCCAAAATAAAATCCTTGATCCCTTCAATACCCGCAGAAGGCTTGAACATGCGGATGGCGCTCATATTCTCACTTCCAAAGCCCTTGGGGCCTACCGTTACTTTGATCTGCTCTCCGGGAACAATCTCCGTATAAAGCATAGCCGGCGTATTGTCCCCCGTGTTGCCCCGGCGCACCGGATCCTTCACCACAGATTTCCGGAGATACCCCTTGTCATAGCCCCGGCGCACACCCTCGTCCACGGCCTCCGCCAGATCGCCGCCTGCAATATGCACATCCTGGCCAATCTCCAGGAACACACAGGCCATGCCCGTATCCTGGCAGATGGGAACATTCTCCTCCTTGGCAATCTCAAAATTTGTAATAATCTTATCCAGCACCCCCTGGGCTATCTCCCAGTCCTCACATGCCCGGCAGCGGCGAATCGCCCCCTGGACATCCTCGGGAAGATACTGGTTTGCCTCAATACATAGCTTCTCCACAACATCTGTTATCTGTTGTGCCTGAATCTCACGCATGAGCAGTCACCTCCTGAATTTCATATCTTATTTTTGATTTTAAAATAAATACCTGCTAATTGCAAGCAACAGTTCAGCCAGACCATAGCCTTTGCGAATGGCCCGGGCTGAAGGGCCACAATTACAGTGGGCATTTATCGGTTTCTACTTGACAGCTACATCGAACTTCGATATAATATACTTCGAACCTCGATATATTGCACTAAAATAGTGAGGAGCGCTTATGGACAGCAGAATCAAACGAATCTACGTACCCATGACAGAAAGCGGATTTTACATTTTATTCTGCCTGCAGCAGCCCCAGCACGGCTATGGAATCAGCCAGCAGGTGAAACAGATGACAGGCGGCCATTTGATCATCAGCGCCGGCACCATGTACGGAACCCTCTCCAAAATGGAAAAAGACGGGCTGATCGCCTTTGTGCGGGACGAAGAAAAACGAAAGCTGTACCGGATTACCGATCTTGGGCAGGAAATCCTGGATCTGGAGCTTTGCCGCATCGAACGCCTGTATAAAAACAGTAAAGGAGAGCATGTAAATGAATAATCACAAAACCCTCATACGTTTTTTTACCATTTCCGATTACGAAGAAGAAGAAATCTGGCTCCGCCGCCAGCATCAACAGGGCTGGAAACTGGTAAAAATGATTGTGCCCTGTTTCTACATTTTTGAGAGTTGTACTCCCAAGGACGTGGTCTACCGGCTGGATTATAAAAACAATACCGAAAACGGCGACTACTTTCAAATTTTCCAGGACTACGGCTGGGAATATTTTGGCCGCTGCATGGGATGGCTCTACTTCCGCAAGCCCGTATCGGAATCGGACACGGAACTGGAGGAAGAAATTTTTTCCGACGACGGCTCCCGCATCCATATGGTCAACCACATTCTCAAAACCCGCATGCTGCCGCTGGTGTGCATCTTTTTTTGCTGCCTGCTCCCCCAATTCCTCCACAGCATGGAGGAGGGCAATCCCTTCGCAGATGTGGTAACAATCATCTTCTCCGTCCTGCTGATCCTCTATCTGTACTTATTTGCCCATTGCGGCTTGAAACTGCAGAAGTTGAAGAAAAAATACAGCGGCATCCGATAGACACCTGCGGCCTCCCTCTGCTATATTTTTACACTATTCCTCTGCCCCTGCCCCTTTTTTGATTTTCAGCAGCAGGAGAACCAAACAGACGCCCATCAAAATATGGCCGATTCCAGAAACACCCGAAATCGAGGCGTCCAGGCCTTTACTCAGCTCTGTCCCCCACACCTGGGTTAAGCCTCTCATGAGAAAACCGGCGCCGGTAATATTCAGCCCAAGCTGGTAAATGATTAAACTCCTGCCAACGCCTTTATCGGAAAAGCAAAAGGATTTTTCCAGCAGCATCAGTACCAGAAAAAAGAACATTCCCATCATAAAATAATGCGTGTGCATGACAGACAGATTCGTCCGGCCTGTAAAATCACTGAACTTTGTAAACTCCCGATAGAATACGCCAAATACCATGGCAGTGATCCCATAAACCAAAGCCAAATTCGCATAACGTTTCACCATAATGACGCCCGGCCTCCTTTTATTCCTTTTTGTCCGGCAATTCATGGGGGAGCTGTCTGTAAAGGCAGCTCCCGGCTGCCGCTTTATTCCGCCATGCACAGCTCGATTCCGCTTTCGCTACAAGAAGATTCCAATAAACTGGCTGGCCAATACTACCATCACCAGGGCAATCGGGTACGTAGCCGCATAGGCGGAGGCCACGTCGTCGGTTTCTGTCACACGGATCAGGGTTCCCAGAGCCGGCGTACTGGTCATGCCGCCGCAGATGGATCCCAGGGTGTTGAAGATACTTAAGCGCAGCACCTTAGCCGCAAACACATAACCCAGCAGCATAGGAATCAAGGTCATCAGCGCCCCGTAGAGGAACAAAAGTGCTCCCTGCTCCTTTAAAATTTCTACAAAGCCGGATCCGGCCTGGGATCCCGCTCCCAGAAGGAAGAGGGCCAGTCCAAACTCCCGCAGGCACTCCAAGACATGCTTTTCCACCTTCACGCTCAATTTCCCGATACGGCCGAAATGCCCCAGAATCAGTCCCGCAATCAAAGGCCCGCCGGAGGTTCCCAGGGCAAACACCGCTCCCCCGGGAAGAGGGATCTCAATCTTCGCCAGGATAATACCAAAGGCAATAGCCAGGGAGAAGGGGAAAAATCCCATACTGTCCGCATAGAACAGCTCCTCCTTCCTGGTCTTGTGGTACTCCTCCTCCCCCACATTGGCAGCCGCCTCATATTTCGCCCGCTCCGCCGCCATATCCACCTTCAAAAGCTTGGGAACCAGCTGTACGAAAAGCACCACCCCAATCACGCCGAAAGGATAGGCGATGCCGTAGCCCACGGAGGCCGCCTCAGACCCGGTAGCCTCCAAAGCCGCCGCAAGTCCCGGCGTACTGGTGAGAGCCCCCGTCATCATCCCCAGGCTGATATCCACAGGCACCCCAAAAGCCTTGATCACCAAAACACAGGTCAGGGCCCCGGATGCAATCACAATAATTCCCAGCAAAATATACGACGTGGCATTCAATTTAAAATTCCGGAAAAACTTCGGCCCCGCAATAAAGCCCACGGAAGTCACAAAGCAAATCAGCCCCAGGTTCTGCACCAGAGAAGGAATCTCCACGCCAAAATGGCCGAAGACCAGGGCCACCAGCAAAATACCGGCGGTCCCCAGCTCCAGTCCGCAAATCTTAATACTTCCTACCAGATATCCGATAACGGCAATGAGAAACACCATCATCAAAGTATTGGAAAAAATATTTTCCTGAAACCAAGCAACGATTCCCATAAACCATTCTCCTTCTGTTTATTTCGGCATCCCAAAGGTATAGTTAGGCAACAGCATAGGAGAAACCTCCCCCGTGTGAAGATCCGCCTCCTTAAGAGCCTTCGCATAATCCTGAACATGGTTCAGGTTCATGGAGCCCAGCTCCACCTCCTTGCACCTGGCAGCCGCAGCCTTTCCCGCATTGCGGCCAAACACAATAATATCCAGCAGAGAATTGCCCATCAGACGGTTTCTTCCATGGATGCCTCCCACAGCCTCCCCGGCCACCAGAAGGTTGGGAATCACCTTGGTAAAGCCCTCGCCGCCGATCTCCAGGCCCCCGTTCTGATAATGGAGGGTCGGATAAATCAAAATCGGCTGCTTTCTCATATCAATATCATAGTTCAGGTACATCCGCAGCATAGCCGGGATCCGCTTTTCAATGGTCCCCTCCCCATGAATCATCTCAATCATCGGCGTATCCAGCCAGATACCGTAGCCCGTAGGCGTGGGAACACCCTTGCCACGCTCCGTACACTCCCGGATAATGGAGGCGGCAGACACATCCCTGGTCTCCAAGGGGTGCATAAAAGCCTCCCCCTCCGCATTGATCAGCATGGCACCCAGGGAACGAACCTTCTCCGTCACCAAAGCCCCGAAAATCTGCGCCGGGTAAGCCACCCCCGTAGGATGGTACTGGATGGTATCCTGGTACAGCAGAGGCGCCCCGGCACGGTAGCCCATCACCAGTCCGTCCGCCGTAGCCCCATAGTGGTTGGAAGTAGGGAAGTTCTGATAGTGCAGACGCCCCGCGCCCCCGGTGGCGATAACCACCGTCTTGGCCCTGGCCACCTTGTACACGCCCGTCTCCATATTCTGCAGGACAGCTCCGGCCACCTGCCCCTTGTCATCCTTAATCAGCTCCACAGCCGCCGTAAAATCCGCAATGGGAATCTGCCGGTTCCACACCTCATCCCGGAGAACCCGCATAATCTCCGCACCGGAGTAATCCTTGCAGGCGTGCATCCGCTTTCTGGAGGTTCCCCCCCCGTGGGTAGTCACCATCCGCCCATCCTGATCCTTGTCAAACATCACGCCCAGCTCATTCAGCCACCGGATGGCATCCGGGGCCTCCATCACCAGACGGCGCAGCAGCTCCGGCCGGGCCGCAAAATGCCCGCCTCCAAAAGCGTCCAGATAATGCTGCTGGGGAGAATCATTCTCCTTGTCCGCAGCCTGGATTCCACCCTCCGCCATCATCGTATTGGCGTCGCCAATGCGGAGCTTCGTCACCATCATCACATTAGCTCCCGCCTCGTGAGCCTCGATAGCCGCAGAGGATCCCGCTCCGCCGCCGCCGATCACCAGCACATCCACATCATAATCCACATGATTCAAGTCAATGGGCACATCCTTGATCCGGCTGTTAGAGTGCAAAAGCGTCCCCAGCTCATAGGGAACCTTCTCCCCCTTATTAGGGCCGACCTTCAGCTCCTGAAAGCCCTCCTGCCGATAGTCGGGATGAAATTTGCGGAGCAGCTCATCTTTTTCCTCAGCCGTCATCCTCCTGGGCTCCATGCCGATCCGCTCAGCTCTGGTAGCCTCTACCTTCTTAATGGATTCCAACATTTCCGCTGTAAACATATGCGCTCCCCTCCTATTTCTCAATATCCCGGTTATTGTACAGTTCCTTCATCTCTTCCACAGGCTTCTGCATCACCTGCTCGATGAGGCTGTCAAACTCACCGCTGTTAATCGCCTCCACCCGCTGAGCCAGATGCTCCGACTTAGGAGCAATGTACTTTCCCGTCAGACGCCTTGCCAGCACACCCACCATAGGATGAGAGATACCCGCCGGGCAGCGGGAGGCACAGATGCCGCAGCCAATACAGTCAAAAGACTCCTCCGCACACTTCTCAAAATCCCCTCTCTGGGCATAAGCAATATACTGCATCACATTCAGGCTCTGGGGACATCCCTTGGTGCACGCATTGCAGCCGATACAGCTGTAGATCTCCGGATAGAGCTCCATCATAATCTTCTGCTTGGCCTCCACCTCGCTGATCTTATAATTCCGCTTGTCGGTAGGGAAGAAAGGCAGGGTCGCCACATACATCCCCTCCTGCACCTGAGTCTGGCAGGCCAGGCAGGTCTTCAGCTCATTATTTCCCTTAATTCTGTAAATGGTGGCACAGGCCCCGCAGAAACCATGGCGGCAGCCGCAGCCCCGGACCAGCTTGTAGCCCGCATACTCCATGGCCGTCATGATCGTCAGTTCAGCCGGCACGGAATACTGTTTTCCAAAAAAATATACATTTACCATTTCCTGCATTTTATTTATACCAGTCCTTTCTTAGTACTCAGGGGGTAACTCGTCAATCTCATCAAACCGGAACACCGGCCCGTCCTTGCAGACATACTTGGACCCAATGTTGCACCGGCCGCATTTCCCGATGCCGCACTTCATCCGCAGCTCCAGGGTAGTGTAAATCTGCTCCTTGGTAAAGCCCATCTCCGTCAGGCCAGCCAGCACAAACTTAATCATAATAGGCGGCCCGCAGACGAGAACCGTCTTATTGGTGGTAAAGCCAATCTCCTTCAAATAAGAAGGCACAAAGCCCACATGGCCGTCCCAGCCCTCCTGCTCCCGGTCGATGGTGAGATACACATCCACGCCCTCCGTCTGGCACCACACCTGCTGGATCTCTTTAAGCTGCACCAGATCATCCGCAGAGCGGGAACCATAGAGAATCTCCACCGTGCCATAGTTCTCCCGGTTGTCCAGCACATAATTGATCACCGAGCGCAGAGGCGCAAGGCCGATGCCGCCGGCAATAAACAAAAGATTCTGCCCCTTAAGAGCCGTCTCCACCGGGAAAGCGTTGCCGTAAGGCCCCCGCACCGTAATCTCATCCCCCGGGTTCATCCCGTGGAGCACATCCGTCAAACTCCCGCAGCGCTTGATGGAAAACTCCTGAAACTCTCGATTCGTGGGAGAAGAAGTAATGGAAAACATGGCCTCCCCCACGCCCGGCACAGACACCATGGCACACTGGCCCGGCATATGCTCAAAAAGCTTTTTGCCGTCCCGGCCCACCACCCGGAAAGTCTTCACATCCGGGGTCTCCGTGCGGATATCCGTAATCACGCCAATCATAGGAATCAGCATTTCCTTGATCTGTCCATCCTTTCCGGACATAAAGGTATCCCCTTGCGGGATTTCTT
This sequence comes from uncultured Lachnospiraceae bacterium, assembly GCA_910586955.1. Lineage (GTDB taxonomy): Bacteria > Bacillota > Clostridia > Lachnospirales > Lachnospiraceae > Laedolimicola. The sequence continues at coordinate 11,256 of CAJUMM010000027.1, forward strand.
TCTGGCTCCCGCCGCATGTACAAGCACCCATTACGCCTCACCTCCCAGCTTTTTAATCACCTTCACAATATTCAGCGAGGCCGGACACTTGCTCACACAGCGGCCACAGCCCACGCAGGAATACATGCCCTCATTGTTGGCCGGATAATACACCAGCTTGTGCATAAACCGCTGGCGGAAACGCTGCATCTGGCTGGTGCGCATATTTCCATGGGCCATCATAGTAAAATCAGAATACATACAGGAATCCCAGCAGCGGTAGCGCTGCACGCCCTCCCCCGTATTAAAATCCTTGATATCATAGCACTGGCAGGTAGGACACACAAAAGTACAGGTCCCGCAGGCCAGACAGGGCTGATACATCTCCTCCCAGCGGGGATCGTCAAAGAGATCCATGGTATTCTCCGGCTGGAAACGGGAGAGATTAAGATGAGAGTAAGGCAGCTTTTCAATAATCGCCCGAATCTGCGCCTTCTCCTCCTCCACAGCCCTATCCTCCCCATCCGAGAGAAGATCCTTCACCATACCCGTCAGAGCCTCCCCCTTTTCCGTCAAAGGCCTCCAGAACAGCGTCTCCCCGATCATCCAGGCAGCCACATCCGCCCCGGGATTCGCCGCGTCAATGCCGAAAACCTTGCAGAAACAAGTCTCCTCCGGCTCATGGCAGGCCAGGGCCACCACCGTTCCATGCTCCCGGCGGGCCGCATAAAAGCTGTCCACAGGATCCTTTAAAAACACATTATCCAGAACCTTAAGCCCCTGCACGTCACAGGCTCTCATACCAAAGACCACGAAAGGCTCCTCCGTCAATCTGGCCGGATCGATGGAAAGCTTTCCCTCCTCCTTCTTGCAGCTGTATAAGGTCTCACTCTGAGGGAAGAAACAATCCTTGCCCGATTTCACAGTCTTCAGCGTATCCAGATCCACCTGCGCCTCCTCACTCCAGAGGCCAAAGTTCGCCTGGCCGCTTTTATTGATAGGAAGGAAGAGATCCTCCCGCCCCGCAATAGCCGCAAACAACTCCGGCAGGCGGTTTTTCGCTATCTGATACATCTAGTGCCTCCCTCCTCTCTCAGAGACAATCCCCGGCTCCACATCCTCAAAGGTAAAGTTGGTCAGAGGCGCCCGGCTCTCCGTGTCCTCCCCCGCCTGATACTCCCCGTAGAACTCGTTGATATCCTTGATAAACTTCCGGTTCAAGAGATGCAGCGGAATTCCCTGGGGACATACCCGGCTGCACTCCCCACAGTCCGTACAGCGGCCCGCCACATGGAAAGCCCGGATAATATGGAACATCTGCTCCTCAAAGGTATCCGCATTTGCCTTCTGGGCACTGTCAAACTGATTGCTGTCAAACACACACTTCAGGCAGCTGCAGGCCGGACACACATTGCGGCAGGCATTACAGCGGATACACTTGGAAAGCTCTTTCTGCCAGAAAGCAAAGCGCTCCTCCGGGCTCATGGCCTCCAGCTTTTCCACCATCTCAAAGCGGTTGCCCAAAGGCCCCGCCTCCTCCCCTTCCTCTGCGCCTATCAGCTCGTCATAGATCTGGTGGGTCTTGCCCTTGCACACGGTGCAGCGCTCCAGGAGAGCCTCTTGGAAGGGAAACTCCTTCTCCCCGTAAATCGTCTGAATCTTCAGCACGTCCCCCTGACAGGAAACCCTCTCGATTCCCTTGATGCCTGCGCTCTTCACCTTGTCAATGTCCAGGGTCCCCTTGCAGCCCACGCCAATGATATAAGTCTTCTCCCGGTTCACCCGGTGCTCCTTGATGAGCTGGTTAAAACTGTAGGTATCGCAGGGCTTTAAAAACACCAGGGTATTTCCCTCCAGCTTCCCGGCCTGAATCATATACTTGCTTAAATTTGCGCCGCAGAAACCGTCGTACACAAAATCCTCTAATTCCTCAGGACTGTTAAAATAAGCCGGCTCCGGGTCATAGCCCAGATCGCCCCTCTTCCAGCCCAGGACCCGCACCACAGTCCCCTCCGCCAAAAGCTCCTTCGCCCTCTCAATCAGTCTCTCTTGCATCGCAAATCCTCCAATCTCACATTCTCACCCAGGGAATAAATCTTCTCTACAAATTCATTCATGGTGGTGGAGAACTTCACGCCCTCTGCTGCGGACACCCACTCCACACGGGTCCGTCCATGTTCCACGCCCAGATAGTCCAGCATGGAGAACAGCAGCGTCATCCTTCTTCTGGCATAATAGTTGCCCGTCGTATAGTGGCAGTCTCCCGGGTGGCAGCCGCACAGGATCACCCCGTCCGCCCCCCTCTGGAAAGCCCGCAGTATAAACATGGGATTCACCCTGCAGGAGCAAGGCACCCGGATAATCTTCACATCCGCCGGATAGGCCAGGCGGCTGCTGCCCGCTAAGTCCGCCCCTGCATAGCTGCACCAGTTACAGCAAAACGCCACGATCTTAGGCCGGAACTCTTTCTTGTTTTCTACCTGCATATCGCATCCACCTCCGCAAGAATTTGCCTGTTGGAAAAGCCCTGGAGATCCATGGCTCCCGACGGACAGGCCACCGTACAGGCCCCGCAGCCCTGGCAGAGAGCGCTGTTCACCACAGCCACCCGGCGGGTCTCACGGATTCCGTGATCGTTGACCTCCCTCTCCTCATAGGAAATGGCGCCGTAGGGACATACCTTCTCACAGGAAGAACAGCCGTTGCACAAAAGGGTATCCGATTTCGCCACACAGGGATTCGTCACCAGGTGATCCTTGGCCAAAAGCCCCACCACCTTCACCGCAGCCGCCCCCGCCTGGGCCACGGTCTCCGGAATATCCTTAGGCCCCTGGCAGACACCGGAGAGGAAGATTCCCGCCGTGGGAGACTCCACCGGGCGCAGCTTGGCATGGGACTCCGTAAGGAAATTATTGGTATCAATGCTGGCCGTCAGCATGGTAGCAATCTTGCGCACATCCGGGTTGGGCTCAATGGCCGTAGCCAGCACCACCATATCCGTCTCCATGACAATCCGCTTATTGTCCAGAAGATCCACGCCCTGGACAAGCAGCTTATCACCCTTCTCCGCCACCTTGCCCACCTGGCCCTTGATATAATTCACACCGTAATCCTCCACGGCCCGGCGGTAAAACTCATCAAAATTCTTCCCCGGCGTACGGACGTCAATGTAGAACACCGTCACCTCCACATCCGGATACTTATCCCGGATCAGCATAGCATGCTTCGCCGTGTACATACAACAGATCTTGGAGCAATAACTCTTGCCCCGCTTATCCGCGCACCGGGAGCCCACACACTGGATAAACACCATAGACTTCGGCGCCCTGTGATCCGACATCCGCTCCAGATGCCCCTTGGTAGGCCCCGCCGCATTCATGATCCGCTCCAGCTCCAGGGAAGTAATCACATCCGGGCTGGTGCTGTAAGAATACTCGTCAAACTGGTCAAGCTTAATGGTATCAAAGCCCGTAGCCACCACAATCGCTCCGTAATTCTGGGTGACAATCTCATCCTGCTGCTCATAGTCAATGGCCCCCGCCTGGCAGACCTTGGCGCAGACCCCGCATTTTCCCGTCTTAAACTTGATGCAGTTCTCCCGGTCAATCACCGGCACATTAGGAATGGCCTGAGCGAAAGGCGTATAAATCGCACTTCTCGTATTCAGGCCCCGGTTAAACTCATTGGGCGTCTTCTTAGAGGGGCACTTCTCCTGGCACACGCCGCAGCCGGTACACTTGCTCATATCCACGCTCCGGGCTTTTTTACGGATATCCACCTGGAAATCCCCTACAAATCCAGACACTTTCTCCACTTCACTGTATGTATAAATGGTAATCTTCTCGTGGGCCGCAGCCTCCACCATCTTCGGCGTCAGGATACAGGCCGAGCAGTCCAAGGTAGGGAAGGTCTTGTCAAGCTGGGACATCCTCCCTCCGATACTGGGAGTCTTCTCCACAATATCCACCTCATAGCCCGCATCTGCAATATCAAGAGCCGTCTGGATGCCGGCGATTCCCCCGCCGATAACCAGGGCCCTCTTCACCACCCTGCTGGTTCCCGCCTCCAAAGGCGCATTCAAAAGCACCTTGGCAATGGCCGCACGGGCCAGAATCACCGCCTTCTCGGTGGCCTCCTCCATATCTTTATGAATCCAGGAACAATGCTCGCGGATATTGGCGATCTCCACCATATACGGGTTGATGCCCGCCCGCTGGGCCGCCTGACGGAACGTATTCTCGTGCATTCTGGGAGAACACGAACAGACTACAATGCCCGTCAGATTCTTTTCTTTGATTGCCTCCCGGATCTTCAGCTGCCCGGCCTCGGAACACATATACTGGTAGTCCTCCGCATGGACCACCCCCGGCTCCTTGGCCGCAGCCTCCACCACCCGCGCGATGTCCACAGTGGCCGCAATATTCGTTCCGCAATGGCAGACAAATACTCCTATTCTTTGCACTCCATTCACCTCCAACCTTTCTGTTATTTACTGTATTTCCGAAATGCACTGGCCAAAAGCTGCTGGGGCAGTTCCTCATCCAAAAGCTCCGGAACCTCATCCGGAGACAGGTAATTGCCGCCCCTCTGGCGGATCACCATCAAGCGCACCGCCTCAATCAACTTCGCCGGCTTTACATCCCGGGGACAGCGCTCCACACACGCAAAGCAGGAGAGGCATTTCCAGATACTCTTAGACTTCAAAAGCGCACTCACATCCCCATTCTGCACATAAGACACAAACTGGTGAGGCCGGATATCCATCTCCTCATAGGCCGGACAGGATGCGGAACACTTTCCGCACTTCATACACTTCTTCGTATTGACGCCGCTGATCTCTTTGATCAGCTCCGCCTGTTCTCTTTCTGTTCTAAGCACCTTTCCTACCCCCTTATTTCGTGCTAAGCCCCAGGGCCTCCGCCAGAATCTCCGTCAGATACCGCACCGGGAGTTTCTTTGCAGCGCCGCTGTTCTTCAAATTGTAAAGGCACAGGGGACAGGCCGTAATTAACTCCTCCGCCCCCTTATCCCGGGCAGACTCCATCACCTGATCCACCAGGCTCCCAGCCAGAGCCTTCTCCTTCAGGGATATGTAGCCGCCGCAGCACTCATTCCGGTAAGGATACACCACAGCCTCAGCCCCCAAAGCCCGGATAAAGTCCTCCATAATCCTGGGATTCTCCGGATCATCAAAAGCCATGACCCCGCTGGGACGCAAAAGCATACAGCCATAGTAGGCGCCGATCTTCCTTCCGGTCAAAGGATTCACCACCTTTTCCCGCAAGGCCTCAAAGCCCACCCGGTCCCGAAGGACCTCCAGAAAATGCAGGACTTCGGTCTCCCCCTCATAGGGCTCGGCAAGGGCAAGATAATTGTTGGCCCGGGTCCGGATATCCTCCACGTTCCTCATATCATCATTGACCCTCTTAATCACATGATGGCAGCCGGAACACAGCGTCACCAGATCCTGCCCCTTCTCCTTGGCATCATTGAGCGCCCGCACCGCAGACAGCTTGGTGGCAATCTCATCCGACGCCTGAGGATAGACAGCGCCGCAGCACTGCCATTCCTCAATCTCCTCCAGGGTAAATCCCAGAGCCTCCGCCGACATCCTGGCATATCGATCCAAATCCTGGGCCTTATTCTTCAAGGTACAGCCCGGATAATAACTATACACCATTTGGCAAACCTCCTTCTTCTCTCCTATATTCTCCCAAAATTCCCTAGTTCTTGCTGCACACATCCTGAATAAAGGCCTTCAGGGTATCCGCAGAGTGAACCATCTTTTTCTCCTCTTCTTCCGTCATGCTGATTTTCAGAACCTTGCCGATTCCCTCACTGTTCACCACACAGGGAAGGCTGATGCAGGAATCCGCCATATCACCGTAGTCGTCCCCCAGCACATGGGCAACCGGAAGAACCGTATTCTGATCCTTGATAATAGACTCCACAATCCGCAGGGTAGACATGGCAATTCCGTCAAAGGTAGCTCCCTTCAAAGAAATCACATCCGCACCGCCGGAGCGGGCCTTCTGGGCAATCTCCTCCTTCTCCTTGGCCCGCTCCTCGGGATCCTGGGAAAGGAAATGATCCACCGGCTCCCCGGCCACGTTCACGCCGCTCCAGATGGGCACCTGGGCATCCCCGTGCTCGCCTAAGATATAGCCCTGGATATCCCGGATATCCACATGGCAGCGCTCGCTGATAAGATAACGGAACCGGGCCGTATCCAGGGAGGTACCCGTACCGATAACCCGCCCTGTGGGAAGGCCTGTTTCCTTCTGAATCAGATACGTATTTACGTCAACCGGATTTGCCACCACAATAATCAAAGGATTCTTGGCATACTCCATAATATTTCTGGCAATACTCTTGGCCACCCCCGTATTCACCTTAGCCAGGTCAAGCCTGGTCTGTCCCGGCTTTCTGGGAACCCCCGCAGTCACAATAATCGCCTTGGCATCCGCACACTCCTCATAGCCCCCCTGGCGCACCCGCACCTGGCTGTAAAAAGCGGTTCCGTGAGAGATATCAAGAGCCGCACCCTTGGCCCGGTCCTCATCCACGTCGATGATCACAATCTCACTCACCTGGGTCTTCAGCATCAGGGTGTAACATATGGTCTCTCCAACCTTTCCTGCGCCAACCACTACAATTTTGTTTGCTGTTTCCTGCTTCATACTGCTACCTCTCTCTCTTTAGGATTTGCTTTTGGGTTTCCATCCGATTGATAACTTTCTATCAATTAGGCTTATTATAACACGTTGTTAAAAGATTAACAACCCCTTATTTGTTAAATCCTTAACCTTCCATCTTTACCTTCCAAAAAACGGCACGGGTCAAATTCCCGTGCCGCCAAAATCTTCTTATTCCCGGATGCCGTTGTCCCGGATCACACCTTGGTACCAGTAAAAACTGTCTTTGCGGATCCGCTTATAAGTTCCTTTTCCTTCATCGTCCCGATCCACGTAGATAAAGCCGTACCGCTTCCGCATTTCTCCCGTGGTAAAGGAAACGGGATCGATGCAGCCCCAGACCGTGTATCCCAGCAAATCCACACCGTCTTCCTCCACAGCCTTTACCATTTCCCGGATATGGTTTCCCAGATACTCCATCCGGTTGTTATCGTGAATCTTTCCGTCTTCCAGGCTGTCCTCGTAGCCGAAGCCGTTCTCCACAATAAATAAGGGAATCTCATACCGGTCATAGTACTGGTTCAGGATATACCGGAGCCCCTTGGGATCAATGGTCCATCCCCAGGGCGTCATCTCCAGATACGGGTTTTCTACCGCATCCGGGCTGGCCGCCAGATCATTCCCCGTCCGTGTCTTTCCTGGATCCGCACTCATTACGCTGCTCAGATAATAGCTGAAACCGATATAGTCCACGCAGCCTTCCCGGATATTCTTCAGATCTTCCTGGGTGATATCCAAGACATAGCCCCTTCTCTCCCAGTCCTTTTTTATATAGGAAGGGTAATGTCCCCGGACCTGGACATCCGTAAAAAACAGGTTTTTCCGGTCTTCCTGCATAGCCAGCAAAACATCCTCCGGATTGCAGGTCAGAGGATATACCGGCGTTCCGGCCACCATGCAGCCAATCCGGGCATCCGGATCGATCTCATGCCCCGCCTTCACCGCCAGAGCACTGGCCACAAATTCGTAGTGAGCCGCCTGGTAAACTGTCTTAAGTTTATCCTCCCCTTCCTCAAATAAGATGCCCGAATTGGTAAAGGCATAAATATCATTGGTCAGTATCATCTGGTTGTTGATCTCATTAAAGGTCATCCAGTAACGGACTTTCCCCTTATAACGCTCCATCACCGTCCTGGCAAAGCGCAGGAAAAAGCCAATCAGTTTCCGGTTCCTCCAGCCGCCGTATGCCTGCACCAGCCCGTAAGGCATCTCAAAGTGGGACAGGGTCACCACCGGCTCCATGCCATGGGCCCGCAGCTCGTCAAAAAGCCTGTCATAAAACTTAAGCCCCTCCTCATTGGGCGTCTCCTCATCCCCTTTCGGAAAAATCCGGCTCCAGGCAATGCTGGTACGGAAACATTGAAAGCCCATCTCCTCAAAAAGGGCAATGTCTTCCTTATAGAAGTCGTAAAAACGGATTCCCTCATGATTGGGATAGTATTTTCCTTCCACAACCCCGTCCGTAATCTCCCTGGCCTTTTCCCGGCTTCCGGAAGTCATCACATCCGCAATGCTCAGCCCTTTTCCCCCTTCCCGGTAAGCTCCCTCAACCTGGTGGGCGGCCACTGCGCCGCCCCAAAGAAAATCCTTTCTCATAGCAGTCTCCTTTCTCCGTCCGTCAGACAATCACCCGGTAAATGGTCTCACCGGCTTCTACACGGTTTCCTCCCGGAATCTCAATCTCCCGGAAATCGTCTGCATTGGTAACCAGCACCGGGGAAATCAGGGAGTATCCCTGCTCTTTCATCAATTCCATATCAAATTTCAAAAGCAGCTCCCCCTCTTTCACCTGCTGGCCCTGCTCCACCAGAGTCTCAAATCCCTCTCCGTTCAGCATGACCGTATTCAGCCCAATATGAATCAGGCGCTCCGTACCGTCCGCAGCTGCAATTCCGATGGCATGCTTCGAGGGAAACAGCACTGAAATCACACCGTCACAGGGAGCTTTTACCTCGCCTTTGGAAGGATTCACCGCAATTCCCTGTCCGGCCACGCCGCTGGCAAAAACCTCATCCGGCACATCCTTTAAGGCTACCACCTCTCCGCTTAAAGGAGAATGAATCTCAATCACCCGTTCTTCACCGGATGCAAAAACCCTCTGGGAAGGTACCGTTTCCGGCTTTGCCGGCTCCGCCTGTCCCCGATCCTGTTCTTCTTTGGAGAGGAAATCTCCCCGGTCCTCTTCCGTAATGCCCCAGAAATAAGTCAGCGCCGCACCCAGAACCAAGGCTGCCCCGATTCCCAGCAAATATCCCCCAAAGGGACTGTAAGTGCGCATGGCAAGGGCAAAAATATTGTGGAACACATAGGCATCGCAGGTGACATGAAAAGCCCCGTTAATTGCGCCGCCGATTCCTCCTGCAATGGCCACTACTGCCATCAGCCTTTTATAATTCATGACAATACCATAGAGAATGGGTTCCGTTACCCCTGCGCAGATTCCGGTAATGATCGTCGGTCCCGCAACCTCCCGGATTTTGGAGTGTTTCTTTCCTTTCAGATAAACGCCGATAGCAATGCCAATCTGGGCAAACACTGCGCAGACCGCAGCTCCCTCCAGCACATCCCCGCCGAACAGATCCAGATTCTGGAGCGTAACCGGCGTAAATCCCCAATGAAGGCCCAGCATCGTCAGGAAGGGATAGGCCGCACCCAGAAGAAGGCCTGCAATCAGGCTGTTAAAGTTAAAGAGCGCTACCACCACATCCGAAACCGCATTGCCAACCGTTGTTCCGAAAGGTCCGAAAAGAATAACCGTAAAGGGTACCATTACCATAAAAGAAATCATGGGTACCAGAAACAGCTGCAGCTCCTGCTTGATGATTTTCTTCAATCCCTTGTCCAGCAGGCTGTACACGATAACCGCAATGAAAATCGGGAAAATGGTAGCCGCATAGTCAATGGGCGTTACCGGAATTCCCAGGAAATTTGCGCCCTCTGCACTGAGAAGCCCGGTAAAGTTGGGCTCCAGAAGGGCCGCTCCGATGGCGCCGCCCACATAGGGATTTGCCCCAAACTGTTTGGACAGGGTAATTCCCAGGAACACCGGCAGGAAATAAAATACCGCATTTCCGGCTGCAGAGAGAATCAGATAGGTGGGATCCTCATATCCCATCAGCCCGAACTCAATAAACACCGTCAAGAGGGCCTTCACCATACCTGCCCCTGCCAGGGCCGGAATCAAGGGAGAAAAGGCTCCGGATATCAGTTTCATGGCACGGTTTAAAAGATTCTGCTTCTTCCCGTCCTCTGTCTTAGATTCCCCGTTTCCTTCGCTGATATGGGCCTCGGACAAAATTGCCGTGTAATAGTCATGAACCGCAGGACCGATGACCACCTGATACTGCCCGCCGCTGATAACCACCTGCAGTACATAGGAAAGCTTATTCAAACCCTCTTTATCCGCCTTCCCCTCATCCTTCAGTTCAAAGCGCAGCCTTGTGGCGCAGTGCACCAGGCTGTTAATATTTTTCTCACCGCCTACCAGGGCTATGATCTGTTTTGCTTCTTCCAAATACTTCATCTCATATCCTCCTTTTTTAGTTCCGCAGCCTTCCCTCCGGCTTTTCCGGTTACTCCTTCCCGCTCATGCGGTTTAAATGCAGGGTCAGATAGAGGATCTCCCCCTGGCTGACTTCCCACTGATACATTTGACGGAGAAAGCGGGCGATTTTCATTGCGCATTTGTAATCTTCCGGACATTTTTCCGCAATGGCAGCATCGATTTTCAGATGCTCCCCCTTGATCTGCCTCCGCACAAAATAGCGCACATGGGTGATAAACCGGCTTACGTCAAAATCATCTTCCTGAAACTCCCGTCCGTAATAAAGTTTGCAGATATTCAGGATGTTCTGAATAATCTTTGTACACATGACGGTCTCCCGCATATCATTTCCGCCGGAATGGGCGTTGATAAAATGCAGGACAAGAAAGGCTGCCTCCTGATCCGGAATCTGGTATCCCGTCTTTTCCCTCAGTCCGGCTACTGCCTTTCTGGCAAACTGGTACTCTTTCGGGTAAATCAGCCGGATGTCCCATTCCAGAGGCGTTCCAAAGAAAATCCCCTCCTTCATGCGTTCCAGCATCATGCCCAAGTGATCTGATAATGTCAGGAGAATACTGTCGCTGCAGCGGTAGCCCAGCTCTTCCTCACCTTCCCGGATAATACTGCTGGCCAGTTCCATATCATCCACGGTGATTCGCTTCAACAGGCTGTCGAAATCCCTTTTCCCCCTGTCTCCGTCCAGTACAAAATACTTTTCAATCAAAGCTTCCCGGACCGGATCCCCAGGCTTCCCGTTGAAGGCTACGCCTTTGCCCATGACAACCGCCTCCTGCCCCTTTTCATCCTGAACCAGCGCCACATTGTTGTTCAGTGCTTTGATTAGTCTCACGGCTGTCTCCTCTCCTTTCACGCAAAAAAGGCACGACTTAAAAAACGTACTCTGTACATTTTTCCAGTCATGCCTGCATTACCAGTAACACTCTACTGGTATTCTACTGAAACTTCCATAAGATGTCAAGTGCTATTTTTGCAAAATGTTAAAAATTTTACCGGGAAATCCCGATCTCCTCCGCCCCAATCTCCTTAAGGAAACTCCGGTCATGCTCCACCAGCAGCATGGTAGGGCGGTACTTCCGGATTAGCTCTGCCAGCTGCATCCGGGAGAAAATATCTATATAGTTCAAAGGTTCGTCCCAGATATAGAGATGGGCTCTTGTCAAAAGACTGGCCGCCAGGGCCGCTTTTTTCTTCTGTCCCTGGCTTAAGCAGCTCATATCCTTCTCAAACTGCACCCTGGAAAAATCAAGCTTCCGGAGAAGGGCCAGGAAAAGATGCTGGGGAATCCCCCGCTCTCCGGCGAAATCAAGAAGATCCCCGGACAGATGGCTCACATCCTGGGGCACATAGGAGATCTCCAGGCCGGAGGCCACGAAAAGCTTCCCCTCCATCCGAAGGCCCGCCCCCAGGATCTGCTTCAATATGGTAGACTTTCCGCAGCCGTTTCCGCCTTTTAAAGCCATCTGGGCGCCCTGAAGAAGTTCAAAATCCACCGGAGGGCACACCGGCCGTTCCCCATAGAACAAGGAAAGCTTCTCCGCCTGTACCAGGCGCTCCTTGTGATAAACCAGGGGAAACAGCTTCAATTCTTCCTGGGTCTCCAGATTTTTCAAAAGCCCTTCCTTTTCCTCTATGGCTGCCTCCATCCGCCTCTGGGTGTTCTTGGCCCGCTTCATCATCTTGGCCGCCTTGTGGCCGATGGCCCCCCGGTCCGGCCTAAGGCCTGCGATCCGGGTTCCGATCTTGGTGCGTTCCACTGCCTCCGACCACTCCCCCGTCTGCCGGGCAGCCTCCTTTAAATGGGAAATTTCCTGCCGAAGCTTCCGGTTCCTGGCCTGCTCATGAAGGTCCCGCCGTTCTTTCTGCTCCTGCCAAAGGGTAAAATTTCCCTGCATCACCGTGATCTGCCTTCTCTCCAGCACCAGCACGTGATCCACACACCGGTCCAGAAAATATTTGTCATGGGATACCAGGAGAAAGCCTTTCTTCTTCCTTAAGTACTCCGCCGTCTTCTCCCTGCCCTCCCGGTCCAAATGATTGGTGGGCTCGTCGATAAGCAGAAACCGCTCTTCCCCGGAGAAAAGCAAGGCCAGAAGAACTTTTGTCTGCTCCCCGCCGCTTAGGGAAGAAAAGCTCCTTCCCAGCACCTCCGGATCCACTCCTAAAAGATCCAATTCCCGGCAGACCTTCCAAAGCTCCCAGGCCGGCTCAAGGGTTTCCAGCACCTCCATAGTCATCCGGTCCTTCGGTCCGTCCGTTAAGGTATACCCTCCGGGTACACCGTATGACAGGTCCTTCGGACCGTCCGTTAAGGTATATGGAAAATATACGCATTCCGGCACGCCGCTGATGGAACCGGAATATTCGTATTTCCCGGCCAGAAGCCCCATAAGGGTGGTTTTCCCCTTCCCGTTCCTGCCGATAAGGCCGCAGCGCCAGTCCGTATCTATCTGGAAATTTACATGTTCAAAAATATTGTCATAGCTGCCTTCATAGCAGAAGGTTAAATCACTCACTTTTATCTGCGCCATAAAATCAAGCCCCTTTCCTTCCGGCAGGCTTCTTTCTCCCAGATAAAAGAAAAGGCGCGGAAAATCACCTTCCCCGCGCCGCACACAGCAAGCCCCCTCCTGGAACCTGCTTGTCACTGTCGTCTTATCACTGAAAGTTATCTGACTTCTGCCGGGTAATCTTAAGAGCGGCCGCTTTCGCCGCCATGCTCTCAACACCTATTGGTTTCCCTGGTTTAGCAGAAGTAAATAATCATCCTTTCAGCTCCTTTTTTTCTTTAGGATAGCAAATCAGCGGTCTCCTGTCAAGTACCCCTCAATCCAAGCCGCAACCCCGTCCTCTTCATTGCTCCCCGTCACCTCATCCGCCGCCTCCAGGACCTCCGGACAGGCGTTTTTCATGGCAATGCCCCTTCCTGCCTGCCTAATCATGGCAATATCATTGGTACCGTCCCCGAAAGCTGCGCTTTCCTCCCGGTTAAGATCCAGATATTCACAGAGAAACTTTAAAGCCCCGCCCTTGGTGGCTTCCCTGGCATTGATCTCTATGTTATTGGGCACCGAGGTGGAGACTGCCATATCCCCAAGCTCTTCCTCCATGCGGGCCAGCATCCTCTCCCGGGCCCTCAGATCCGAGTAGAACAGCATCATCTTCTGTACTGTGTGATCCGAGCTTTCCAGAAACTTCTTCATTCCGTCCACAGGGGTGTAGACCCGCTTCATAATTTTGGCAAGCTCCGGCGACTGGGCGTACTCTTCCATCCGGGACAGCTCCTCCCCATCCATCCAGCCCTTCCCGTCCCGGTAACAGCCCAGAATGGCCGGCTCCCCTTTCACATAGTCCAGGATCCGCCTGGCCTCCTCCAGCGTCAGCTCCGCCCGGCGCAGAACCTCTCTCCTGGCGGCGTCATAGACCTCTGCCCCGTTGGCGGCAATTACATAGCGGACAAAGGGCAGGCTGCGTATCTCTTCCGGAAGGCCCTCATAAAGACGGCCCGTAGCCGGAACGATCCGGATCCCTTTTTCTGCCGCCCGCTCCAAAGCCTCCAGGCTCCGGCCGGCAACCTCCTTATTGTCCCGCAAAATCGTTCCGTCCAAATCAAAGGCAATCAGTTTTATCATCTTATGCTTCTCCTCTCACCAGTTCTGCGGCCCCTATAATGCCGAAATCTTTCTTAAGCTCTGCAAAGCGGAACTCCACAGGCATGGGAATCTTGTTGTACCGGTCAAATTCCCTGCGTACCCGGCCAAAGAGAGGTTCTCCGAAATTGGTAAGCCCGCCGCCGAACACGAAGACATGGATATTGAGCATCTGGTAAATATTGAAAAGGCATACGGCAAGGTAATGGGCCATGGAATCCAGCATCTCCTCTGCCAGGGAATCCCCCTCTTTATAAGCCGCCAGCAGGGCCTCCCCGTTTAAATCCGCAGTTTCTTCCAGGCTGCTCCCGGCACCCTCCAGCATCCGGATCCTAAGATGCCTGGTTACATACCTGCCGCTGGCATAAGACATAAAGCAGCCCCGGTTCCCGCAGCCGCACAAGACTCCTTCGCCGGGAGACGCCAGCATATGGCCGCTCTCCCCTGCCCAGCCGTAGCTTCCCCGGAAGAGCTTTCCGTCAATGATGATTCCGCTTCCCACCCCTGTGCTTACCGCCATATACACCATATGCCTGCAGCCCCGGCCTGCGCCTCTTTGGTACTCTGCCAGGGCGGCCCCGTTGCTGTCGTTGTCCAGAACCACCTTCACCCCCGGCAGCCGCTCCTCAAAATAGTCCCTCATGGCAAACTCCCGGATCTCCGGCAGGGCAGAGGTGAGATAGATATAACCTTCATCAAACAATATGTAGGAAGGCATACAGATTCCCACTCCCAAAAGATTCTCCAGAGAAAGGTGATTCCCCTCAAGGAGCTCCCGGATGGTCTTTAGCATCCGGTCCGAAAAGGCCGGGCCGTCCGCCTGGGGATCGGAAGGGTGCTGCATCCGGTCCAAAAGATTTCCCTCCCGGTCAAATAAGCCGTAGGCCACCTTGGTGCCCCCTGCGTCGATGCCAATGGTGTAGTTTCTATCCATAGCTCTCCTCCTTATTCCAGTTCCATATCTTACTATATTCTATTATACGGGACAAACCGGGAGCTGTCAACAAAAGTATTTTATTTTCAAACGAAATATATTTACTTTCATTCAATAATCATTTTTTTTAAAAAGGGATAGCATCCTAAGAAAAGATATTATATAATATGTTAAGAAGAAAAGCCTGCGCTTCCCTGGAAAAGAGCGGGCGCACAGAAAGGATACCGGATTATGAAAGAACGTCATCTGAAAATATTAAATATGGTCAACGAGCAGGACCGCATCCGGGTGCAGGATCTGGCCCTGGCCCTGAATCTCTCCATGGTAACGATCCGCAAGGATCTGGAGGAACTGGAAGCCCAGGGACTTCTGAAACGGCAGCACGGCTATGCGGCCAAAGCCTCCCCGGACGCTATCAGCTCCCGCATGTCCTTCCACTACCTGGAAAAGAAGCAGATTGCCCGGAAAGCCGTCTCCCTGGTGGAACCCATGGAGACTATTATGATTGAGTCCGGTTCCACCTGCGCCCTTTTCGCCGCAGAGCTGGCCGCCGTCAACGATGTGACCATTATCACCAACTCTGCCTACATTGCCCGCTCCCTAAGCTCCTCCCCTGCCGCCAAAGTTATCCTTCTGGGAGGAGACTATGACACGGTGGCGGAGGTTACCACCGGCCCTGTCACGGAACTCTGCGCCAGGGAATACTACGTGGACAAAATCTTTGTAGGTATCGACGGCTACACAGAGGAAATCGGCTTCACCAATGTAAACCACACCCGCTGCAGCACCGTCCGGGCCCTGGCCCGCCAGGCCGGAAAGGTCATTGTGCTGACCCCTTCCGGCAAGTTCGGCAAGCGCAGCGTAGCCCGGATGTTTGCTCCGGAGGAGGTCCACATGGTTGTCACCGACTCCCATCTGTCCCAAGAATACCTGGATGCCCTGGAATCCCACCATATCCAGGTGGAACTGGCAGATAGTTAAAACGCCCGGACTGCCTCCAAAAGCTTCCTGACGGCCTCCCTGTCTACCATGGGATAGCCCATCTCATAGGGCGGATTGAGGCAGGCATAGGTCACGCCGTTCCCGGCTGTGGTGGGATCCAGGCCGTATCCCTTGCAGGAGGCATGAATCTGGCTCACGCCGCTTCCGGCCAGCATTTCCGCCGCATTGTCTGCGTTCAAACCGCTTCCGGGCAGAATCTCTATGTCTTTTCCGTAGGTTTCCTGAAGATGCCTGATCAGGGAAATCCCCTCCATGGCCGTCTTCTGCTGGCCGCTGGTCAGCACCCGGTCTGCCCCGCATCCAATCAGGATTTCCATGGCTGCGTCTGCCTCCGGCGTCACATCAAAGGCCCGGTGGAACACGGCCTCTTTCCCGTAACGGTGGATAAGGCTGCACATCCGCCCGGTCAGTTCCCTGTCTACGGTCCGGTCCTCCAAAAGAAATCCGAAGGCAATGCCGTCTGCTCCCTTCTCCAGGAACCTTTCCGCATCCTCAAACATGAAACGGACCTCATCCTCCCGGTAGCAGAACCCGGCCCCTCTGGGCCGCACCATGCACACAATGGGGCAGCCGCACTCTCTCTTGGCTTCCAGGAAGCCGGAAAGCCCGGGGGTAAGTCCCCCCAGGCTCAAGGCACTGTTAAGCTCCACCCGGTCAGCTCCCGCCTCCCAGGCAGTTTTCACATCCCAATAGCTTCCCGCACAGATTTCAACTGTTTTTTTGGTTATAAGTTCTTTTTCCTTTCTCATTCTATATACCTGAGCTCCTCTGTCTCATCCATGGGCCACATAGGGCGGTAAATTTTCTTAAAGGGAATCCGTTCCGATCGCTGCACCGTAGGCCCGTCGCTTAAAGCCATCATGTGATAGGCCGTCTCCGGGATCAGGTACGTGTCCAGGTATCCCATCTTGACCACCACAATATCGTAATCGTGGAACTCTAAGCCCGCCCCCTGGAACTGCTCCATATTTCCATATTGTATATTATGATCCACAACAATGCAATCTATATTTGTGCCCTCAATGTGCACCGTGTAGGCCAGGCCAACCACAAAGCCTCCCCCCAGGCCGTACATCTGATCCCCAATCTGTATCAGTGTGCCTTCTATTTCCACAGGCCTGGAATTTTCGTCCGTCCCAGCTCCCAGGGAAAAGGAAACCCGGTCATGAAGCTTCCGGCGGCTCAGATACTCATGGGCTTTGGGGTCATTAATTCCGGCAATCAGCACTTTTTTCCCGGAAGCCTGCTTAAGAAACTCCCGCAAGAGCAGGGTATTATGCCCTCCGCCTCCGGCTCCGCAGTTGTCCCCGGAATCCGTAATCACGGCCGTTTTTCCCGGATACGCAATGGTTCTTGTTACGGCTGCTTCCACCTCGTCATAATTGCCGCCGAACTGGAACTCTTTGCGGTGATCCCAGGCATACCTTCCTATCTCTTCTGCCACTTTCCCGCAATAGGCTTCATCCTCCGGCATATTGGGAACCACCACCACAGCCGCCCCCAGCTTGTCGTCGTCATGGCGGATATAGCCTACATGATAGGAAGCGGAAAATACCCGGGGATCCCTTTCCGCCTCATCCAGCATCCGGTTAATGGTAGAGATGGGTTCCCTGGCGGAAACGCTGCGCTCCCCTCCCACCATAATGGGAAGTTTGCGGATCACCGGCTTCATGGGCCGCCGGTTCTCCAGAAGATGAATAAACTTTTCTGCTGTCAGGCGCTCCGTGTCAATCTGGTCCCGGTGGGGGGACTCCCGGTAGCAGCGGATGATGTTCACCTGCTCACACAGCTCTTTTGTCACATTCCCGTGAGGATCCATCACCATAGCCACAGGCATATGTTCTCCCACAATCTCCCGGATTTTGCGGACTATGTGATGTTCTCCTGACACGCAGTCCAGTCCTTTCACGGCGCTTGCTCCGTGAAGCTGCAGGTAAATCCCGTCCAGCTCTCCCAGATGCTCCCGGATGGTTTTCAAAATTTTTCCTTCGATGAAGTCAAAGGCTTCTCTCTCTAACAGCCCTCCCGGATGGCAGGAGGCAAAAATAGAGGGAATCAGCTCTATCCCCTTTTCTTCAAAGAGATCCTTCACGTGAACGGCCTCCAGGCAGTCCTTTCCGTAGAGGACCCGCATCTTTTCCAGGCCGTCAATCTGGGAGATATGCTCGTTGCATTCCGATGTCATATGTGCTGCTAATACTTTCATGATTTTCTCCTTTTCCCCTCAAAGCCAAACACCAGGGCCAGGCCAAAACTGACAGCGAAAGCCACGGCGCAGGCAATAATAGCCGGAACCAGGGAGGAGCCGTCCCCGCCTGCACAGACGGTAAAGAAAAGAATATTTCCCGTTCCGATGGTGTAGGCCTTTGCACCCAGAATAGATGCCACGGCGCCGCCGCAGAAACCGCCCAGAAACAGATAGGCCATAGCTTTCTTATACCGCCATATGGTAGTAAAGATCGTGGGCTCGCTGATTCCTCCCACCATCAAAGTCACCGCATTGGAAACCGCTACGGAGCGATCCTCCTTTTTGCCCCGGATCACATAGGCCAGGCCTACCCCCATTAAGGCATAGGTGGCGCAGATAGCGCTCAGCCAGAACAGGGCATCATAACCGTAGGTGGAAAATGCTCCCACTACTACAGGAACAAGGGCCTTATCCATGCCAAGGCCTACCAGGAAGTACCAGAGACCGCCGATCAAGCCCACAGCCAGGGGGCCGAATACCTCCGAAAGCCATACGGCCGCATCGGAAATTCCCACACCTACAAAACTGCCCAAAGGCCCTACCACACACAGGGTAACCGGCAGCATAATCAGCATGGAGAGGGTGGGAACTACCGCCATTTTCACGGAATTGGGGGTACGCTCATTTAAAAAGCGGTATACGTAGGACAGAATCCACACAGACAGAATCGTAGGCAGGAACTGGCTGCTGTAAGTCACAGGCGTCATGGGAATGCCGTAGACCGTAAAAGCCGTACCCTCGCCGACCAGTCCCATCAGGGTAGGATGGATCATAACTGCCGCAAGAAACATGGAGATGGGAATGCTTGTATCAAATTTCTTGGCAGCGGAATAAGCCGCAAAGATGGGCATGAAATAGAATCCCGCATCCCCCACAAAGGCAAGGAGGGTGAGCACGTCGCTTCCCTCTCCGAACACCCCCAGCAGATCCGGGCCTAAGATCACCGCAATCATCTTGATAATACCTGCCCCTACAAAAATCGGCAAAAGGGGCATAATGCAGCCGGAAATTACATCCAGCACGATTTTGTTAAACCAGTATTTCACGGACCTTTTATTTACATCCAGGTTTTCTCCCACCTGGACTGTCTCCGTGATCCCCGTCATCCCGCAAAATTCCTTGTACACATCATGTACATGCTGTCCGATGATAATCTGGAACTGATCCCCCACAAACTGGCAGCCCAGGATTCCCTTGGCCTCTTTTAGTGCATCCTGGTTCACCAGGCTGCGGTCTTTCAGCTGGAAACGCAGTCTGGTCTCGCAGTGCTGTGCATAGACCATGTTTTCCTGTCCCCCAACGCCCTTTAAAATTTCCTGGCACAGTGCTTCATACTTTTGAGCCATAACAACAACCTTCCTCTCTTTCTTATAGTATCTATCAAACTGATGACCGCGCGCTTCATCAGATCTGATCAAAAGGTAAATTTCCCC
This sequence comes from uncultured Lachnospiraceae bacterium, assembly GCA_910586955.1. Taxonomy (GTDB): domain Bacteria; phylum Bacillota; class Clostridia; order Lachnospirales; family Lachnospiraceae; genus Laedolimicola. Next base: position 30,759 of record CAJUMM010000027.1, read on the forward strand.
AAAACAAAACCCCGGCACAGGACAGCTCCAATCTGCTGTCTTACGCCGAGGTTTTGCCTGACCGCCTGTCAGTAACAATCCTCACGGACACATAACCGGTTGATATGAAGTATCAGATACAATAATTCTTCTTTCTGCAGACGGCAGTTCAGTTCTTTCCGAATTGCCAAAGCACACTTGTAAGTCTTCGGATAATCTTCTATCATGGTGTCAAATAATTTTTCATTTTCTGTCAAAATCGCTTTTTTCTCACTGATCCGATCCAGAAGATAATACATATGGGTCACAAACCGGCAGTAATTGAACCCTTTCCGGTCTACATGGACCCCCATAACTTCCTCCACAATCTCCGTACATTTTTCAATCCGGGTCTTTTCGTTATTCCGGGAAATATCCATCTCCTTAAGCCCGTAATCCACCAGATGCAGGGCGATGCTGGCCGCCTCTTCTGCAGGAAGGGTAATCCCCAGGGAACTGGAAATCAAGGAAAGGGCAAAAACGCCGATTTTCATCTCTTTCGGATACAGGCTTCCCACCTCGTAATACAACGGCAGCTTGATGGAAATATGTTTTTGATGCCGGTACACGGCAAACTGGATATGATCCGCCAGGGTGAAGATGGCATTGGAACTGTAAGCGTGCCCCAGTTTGATATTGGCATAATCGATAATATCCTTGGAAATCTCCAGAATCTCCCCGTCCAGCTGCGAAATCACATTCAGATAATTGGGATTGATGTCATAAAACGTCCGCTGTATCTTCTCCAAGGGGATTTCCGATGGCGGCTTTACAAATCCCACGCCGCTGCCGAATACCACCACCTCATAACCGTCCCCGTCCAGGCATAAAGATACATTGTTGTTAATATTCTTTATGACCTTCATGCTTCGTCACCCCGCCTGCCGTCTAACGGCAACAAAAGCTACCTCGCTCCTTGCCACTTCCCCGTCCTGTTTCACAATCTTTAAGTCATAATCCTCCCCGTTGGTGAGAATCATGGGCGTAATCAGATTGATTCCCTTCTCCCTCATGACACTCCGGTCAATCTCCAGCAGAGGATCCCCCGCTTTCACGCTCTTGTGAAGCCTGACTAAAGGCCGCAGTCCCCTTCCCTCCAGATTTACCGTATCCATCCCCACGTGGATCATAACTTCCGCACCGTTCTCTGCCCGCAGCCCAATAGCATGGCTGGTCTGGGCTACCAGAATAATCTCTCCGTCACAGGGGGAATAAATGACAGGGCCCTCGTAGGAAAAGCCTACCCCGTCGCCCAAAAGCTTCTGGGCAAAGGTCATATCCGGCACCTGTTCAATGGGCAGCACCCGCCCGTCGCAGATAGCGTGAAATCTGGCCTCCGTCTTCTCTTCCTTTTTCTTTTTCCATCCAAACATCTTTTTTGCTCCCCTTTCCGGAACAACCCGTACCTTTACAGGGAAGGCTTTTTACACACAAAAAAACTCTTCAAAGCCTCCTGAAAACATGCAAAATACTACTTGTTCTAGGAAAAGCCTCAAAGAGTAACAAACCTATTTACAAATTTTATTTTAATGGATACATCCGCCCTTGTCAACTATTTTCTACAGGAAAACAACGGCGCTGCCGGTTACAGGAGTTCACTGCCTTTCTCCTCTTCCTTAATCTCCCAGTGAATCAGAAAGGTCAGGGCCGCCCGCAGGGCAATGATGCCGGCCACGGTGGCTATCTCCGTCCACTCCCGCACCACCACGGTACGCAGGATCTCGCTTCCCAGCTTAAACTCCAGGCCCATAGCCAGCCCCTTGGCCAGGGTCAGCTTCGTCTCCGGCCTGCGGCGCACATAATTATAAAATCCCCGGATACCGGAGGCAATGATAATCCCCACGCCGATGAGCTCAAAGAAAGGAATGGTCATCTCCACCAGGTAATGCAGAACCAGCTCTAAAACTTCAATCACAGCTTCCATTCTCTTTTGTCCCTCCTTATACCTTTTGTATCTTAGCACAGGGGGATGGGAAATGCAAGCCCGGCGCTTTCCCTTGCACTTCCCTCTCTGTTTTAGATCCCTGCCCCTCCATCACCGGCATTCATTTCTTCTTTTTCAACATAGCTAATATGGACTGCAATACGATAAAGAAGCAGAGCAGCGCTGCAATGGTAATCCTGGTCCACCAGGAAGACAAGGTTCCCTGAAATGTAATAAATGCCTCAATGGTAGCTTTGATCAGAACACCAAACAGAGTCCCAATCACATTTCCCACACCGCCCGTTAAAAGCGTTCCTCCAATAACGGCTGAAGCAATGGCATCCATCTCAAAGCCCTTGGCCTGCTCCACAAAGCCCCCCAGGGTATTCAGGCAGAACAGGATACTTCCCACACCACACAGGAATCCGTCCAGCATATATGCTTTCAACTTAATCTGCCGCACATTCAATCCCATCATAAGAGCCGACTGCTCATTGCCTCCCACAGCATAAATGCTGCGTCCAAACTTCGTATACTTCAACATGATAAACGCAATTACCAGAAGAATCAGTGCAATGATTACGGTAGGATATACATAGGGATAGATCATAACCCCTTTCTTGTTCATATGGCCTCCGATGGGCAAATAAATCTTCATCTTCGCCCAGGCCATAAACATTTCATTGCTGATACTAATCATATCCTTAGAAATAATAGCCGTCATACCTCTTGCAAAGAACATGCCAGCCAAAGTGACAATAAATGGCTGAATATCCATATAAGCCACAAGAAAGCCCTGGACCAGCCCAAATATAATTCCCGTAACAAGCACAATGAGAACTGCCGGAATTGCACCCATGCCTGCTTTCTCCATCATCCAGGCCAGCATCATACAGCCCATGGCCACAAAGGAACCCACACTGATATCAATGCCGCCGGTAATCATAACCACCGTCATACCGATACTGATGACAATCAATCCGGCATTGGATACAAACAAATTCAGGAAATTCTGTGTCTTTGCAAAGCCCTGATCCTTAAAAATCACACATCCCAGGACATACATTACAATAAATAATGCAATCGTAATTAAAAGAAGAAAACTGGTCTGATTCAGAGTACGTTTCTTTTTCATCTATGCCGCCTCCTTTACTTCAACCTTGCCCGCCTTTTTCTGGGCAAGAGCCTTTCTCCACCTTGCAAAGCCCGGAGACTG
>CAJUMM010000028.1 GCA_910586955.1 uncultured Lachnospiraceae bacterium
CGGAGTATGATACGGCCATGTACGCCCATAAGAAGATGAAGACTACTCCGGAGACTTCCCTGGAGGTGTTAAAGGAGCTTTATCCTTTGCTTACGTCCCAGGAGGATTACGGAAATGACGCCCTCTATGAGCTCTTGCAGAAGTATGTGGCGGAAAAGGGCTGCAAGAACGGGTATGTGCTCTGGCCCGTGCGCACGGCAGTGTCGGGAAAACAGATGACCCCCTGCGGAGCCACCGAGATTATGGAGCTTCTGGGGAAGGAAGAGTCCTTGAAGCGCATCCGCAAGGCCATAGAAATGCTGGAGAAATAAAATTTATGAGTACCTTATCCCAAACACAGCAGAGGGCTGTCTGCCATAAAGACGGCCCCATGCTGGTTCTGGCCGGTCCGGGTTCCGGGAAAACCACCGTGATTACCCAGAGGACCAGGCATCTAATCGAGGCTTATCACCTCAATCCCTCGGAAATTCTTGTGATTACCTTTACCAAAGCGGCGGCCCGTGAGATGAAGGAACGCTTTCTCCGTCTGATGAAGACGGAGCAACCCCAGGTCTCCTTCGGGACGTTTCATGCTGTCTTTTTCCGGATTTTAAAGCTGGCTTACGGCTACAGGGCGGAAAATATTCTCCGGGAGGAGCAGAAGTACCAGTTTCTGCGGGATGCGGTCCGCAAGTACCGTCTGGAGCCGGAGGACGAGGCGGAGTTTCTGGCGGATGTGGCGGCGGAAATAAGCCGGGTGAAAAACGAGCAGGCGGATCTGAACCAGTATCAGGCTTCTTCCTGTGACAGGGCTGTTTTCCGGAATCTGTATCAGGAATACGAAGGCAGGCTTCGCCGGAGCAATCACATTGATTTTGATGATATGCTGGTCTACTGCTATGAGCTTCTTAAGGAACGGCCGGACATTTTGCAGGCCTGGCAGAGAAAATACCGCTACATTCTGGTGGACGAATTTCAGGATATCAACCGCCTCCAGTATGAGATTGTACGCCTTCTGGCTGCTCCGGAGGACAATCTCTTTATTGTTGGGGACGACGATCAGTCTATTTACCGGTTCCGGGGAGCCAAGCCGGAGATTATGCTGAATTTTGAGAAGGATTACCCAAAGGCCCAGCGGGTGGTGCTGGATACCAATTACCGATCCACGGGGGCCATTGTGCGGGGAGCGGGGAAGGTAATCGCCCACAACCGGGATCGGTTTCCCAAGGAGCTTCATTCTTCCGGGGAGGAGGGCTTCGCCATTCTCACCCATCATTTTAGGGATCAGGAGGAGGAAAACCGCTGCATTGTGGATAAGATCCGCACCTATGCAGGGAAGGGAGGAGCTTATTCCGATGTGGCCGTACTGTTCCGCACCAACACCCAGCCCCGGCAGCTGGTGGAGGAGCTTATGTCTGCGGGGATTCCCTTCCGCATGCGGGATCGCCTGCCCAATATTTACGATCACTGGATTGCAAAGGATGTTTTCACTTACATACGTATGGCTCTTGGCAGCAGGAAGCGCAGCGATTTCCTGCAGATTATGAACCGTCCCAAGCGGTACCTGGGCCGGGAGTGCCTGGAAGAGGAAGAGATTTCCTGGGAAAGCCTCCTCACCTGGTACGACGATAAGCCCTGGGTCTTAGAGCGGATCGAAAAGCTTCAGGCAGATTTGCGGATGATCGCCCGTCTAAGCCCTTACGGGGCTCTTCACTATATCCGCAATATTGCAGGCTATGAGGATTATCTGAAGGAATATGGGGAGTACCGGAACCGGAAGCCGGAGGAATTTCTGGAAGTGTATGAAGAGCTGCAGGAGCTCTCCAAGGGTTTTAAAACCTTTGGGGACTGGTATGCCCATATCGAGGCCTATAAGAAGGAGCTGGACCGCCAGGCCAAGGAGCAGGAGAAAAATTCCAACAGCGTGGCTCTCTCCACCATGCACAGCAGCAAGGGGCTGGAATACCGCATTGTGTTTGTCCTGGACGCCAACGAGAAGGTGACGCCTCACAAGAGGGCTTACCTGGAGGAGGATTTGGAGGAGGAGCGCAGGCTTTTCTATGTGGCCATGACCAGGGCCAAGGAGCTCCTTTACATTTTTTCTGTGGACAAGCTCTGGAATAAGAAGGCACAGAGGTCACGGTTTGTGGAGGAGCTCCTTGAGGAGGAGTGAAAAACGGCCAGATAACCGGAAAAAAATCGGTCAAATAACCGAATAAAAAACAGCCAAATAACCGAAAAGTATTGATAATTAACTTTAGGAGAGCAGCCAATCAATCAGATACATGGACTTGATTCCATCATAGGAATTGATGTAACTTCTGTCCATGGACAATATGATTTTTTCATAGTTGTCAGGTATCATGCGCAGCGGCCGGAGTTCTCTTTCACGGGTTTCCGGCGACTGCATACTTTCTGTTACCTGGACATACAGCTTATCATTTGGCTTTTCTGCAACAAAGTCAATTTCTGTTTCTCCGATTTTTCCAATATAGACACGGTAGTCACGCCGAATCAGCTCCAAGAACACAATATTTTCAAGAATATGCCCCCTGTCTCCATCACGATAGCCCAGCAGCATGTTGTAAAAGCCCATATCAATGATATAGTTTTTCCCCAATGTTTTCAGCAGCTGTTTACCTTTTACATCATATCTGCCTACGGAATAGAAAATAAATGCGCTGCGCAGCATGGAGATGTATTTATCTACGGTTTTACCTGCGATATTTTTACCTTTTCTGCCTGGAATGTCACCTTCATTGGACAAAACATTGCCGATACTGTTGGGGGAAGTGATGCTGCCTATATTAGAGCAGAGGAACCGTATGATTTTTTGCAGCATTCCTTGATCGCTTTGATTATTACGCTGAAGGATATCACGCAGTATTACCGTAGAATAGATACCTTCCAGCGCTTGATTGATTCTTGCCTCGTTGAACTGATATTCTCTTAGAATCGGCATGCCGCCGAATTGAAGGTATTTCTGGAATCTTTCTTCTACCGTAACGGAAGCATCAAATTCATAGAAAAATAAAAACTCTTTAAATGACAGAGGCAGCATGCGGATTTCCACATATCTGCCGGAGAGCAGAGTGGAAAACTCTGTAGAAAGCAGGTAGGCGTTGGAACCGGTGATATAGATGTCTACATCAAAGTCGAGACGAAAAGATTCCACAGCTTTTTCCCAATGTTCTACAGCCTGAAGTTCATCAAATATCAGATAGGTCTTTCCGTTTTTTGGAATGCGTTCGCTGACATAATTATAGAGTGCAAGATAGTCCGTAAGATTTCTATAACGAAGTGATTCTAAATTTATGTGAATAATGTTGGAATCAGCCACGCCCTGGTCAGACAGATATTGATGGAACAGATCTAACAGGGAGGATTTTCCGCATCTGCGGATACCGGTGACAATCTTGACCAGGTTTATATCCCTATTTTGAATGAGCTGATTTAAATATTCAGGGCGGTTTATAAGTTCAGACATAAGGCATCTCCTAAATTTTTTGTTTATATTATACCCGAAAATACCGAAAAGTAAATAGTTTCAGACTTGAAAGTTAGAAACTTCAAAGAAAAAGAAAAGCATCCCTTGGAAATACCATGACACAAAATCATGGATTTCCAAGGGATGTTTTTGGCGAAATCTGCCCATTGTTCTTTCAACCTGCGCCTACTCCTCTTCCTCCCCTTCCACCATCTCATCATACTCCGCCTTGTCCAGAAGCTCGTCGAAAGCATCTGCCACGGCTTCGTATTCTTCATCGTTCTCGATATTTCCCAGGGACGGCGTCCCATCCGATTCGTCGTAGCGGTAGATAAAGACTTCTCCGTCCTCATTTTCCCCGTTCTCATCCAGGGGAAGGAGGGCGATGTAATCCCTTCCGTCTACGGGAAAGATGGTGAGGATGGCGCATTCCACCTGCTCATCGTTATCCAGTGTCAGTGTGACGGTGATGTTGCCGTCGCAGGATTCACAGTTCCCGCTGCAGTTGCTGCTGTCACATGTATTCTCTGTTCCCATCATATTACCTCTCGTTTTCCTGATTTGGCATACCCTACGGGTATCCCGTATGACAGGTCCTTCGGACCGTCTGTTAAGGCAGGACTTTTCAAATTCCTGCCGGTTTCTCTCTATGCCCTAACTCTATCAGAAACGGCAGGGAAAAGCAAGCAAAAAAAGATTGACAAAGACCTGGATTGTACTAAAATGAAACTTGATATGTAAGGAGGAAGGAGAAAGAAGAGATGGAGATTTCGTTTTCCAGGCGATCCCGGGAGATCGACGAGGGAATATTTACCATATTGAACCAGAAGAAGGCGGAGCTTCTTGCCCGGGGCAGGAAGGTTTACAACCTGTCTATCGGGACGCCGGATTTCAAGCCTCAGCCCCATGTGATGGAGGCCTTAAGGAAAGCGGCGGCAGATCCGGAGAATTATAAATATGCCATTACGGACCGGCCGGAGCTTAAGGAGGCGCTGCAGGATTTTTATCTCAGGCGTTTCGGAGTGAGTCTTGAGGCGGAGGAGATCATGTCCCTGTACGGCTCCCAGGAGGGAATGGCCCATATTGCTATGGCTCTCTGCGATCCGGGGGATGTGGTGCTGGCCCCTAATCCGGGGTATCCCGTATTTTCCCTGGGGCCTATGCTCTGCGGGGCGCGGATCGAGACCTATCCTCTGTATAAGGAGCACAATTTCCTTCCCGTATTGGAAGAGATTCCGGAGGAGACGGCCCGGGCGGCGAAATGTATGGTAGTGTCCTATCCGGCTAATCCGGTTTGTACCGTGGCGGAGGATGCTTTCTATGAAAAACTTATTGCCTTTGCCAGAAAATATGAAATCCTTATTCTCCATGACAATGCCTATTCGGATATTATTTACGGGGGAAGGAAGGGGAAATCCTTCCTGTCCTATGAGGGGGCGAAGGAAGTGGGGATTGAGTTCTATTCCCTGTCCAAGAGCTACAATATGACAGGAATGCGGATTTCCTTTGCCTTGGGAAACCGGCAGGTAATTGAGCAGTTTGGGAAAGTACGTTCCCAGATTGACTATGGAATTTTCCTGCCCATCCAGATGGCAGCAGTAGCTGCCCTTAAGGGTCCCCAGGAAGCGGTAAAGGAGCAATGCCGGGAATATGAGCGGCGGAACCGGGCTCTGTGCGGAGGCCTTCGCAGCATCGGCTGGGAGGTTCCCGACAGCCAGGGCACCATGTTCGTGTGGGCCCCGCTTCCCAAAGGCTATGGGAACAGTGAGGAGTTTGTCCTGGAGCTTATTGAGCGCACGGGGGTGATTGTAGTGCCGGGGACGGCCTTCGGAGATCTGGGAGAGGGTTATGTCCGGATGGCCCTGGTCCAGGAAGTGCCTGTGATGGAGGAAATTGTGGAAGCAGTTAGAAAGAGCGGAGTATTACACTGATGGCAGGAATAAGGGAAATTGCCGATGCCGTGGAGGCCGGGAAGGTAAAACTGGTGGCGCCTTTGATTCAGGAGGCGCTGAAAAACGGAACGGATGCCAGTGAGATTCTGAACCAGGGCATGATTGAAGCCCTGGGAAATGTGGGAGAAAAGTACCGGAGAGGGGAGATCTTTGTGCCGGAGATGCTTCTGTCCGCCCGGGCCATGAAGAAAGGCGTGGAGGTATTAAAGCCCTATCTGGCTTCCGGGAGCAGCGTCGTTTTGGGAAAGGTGATTCTGGGGACCGTCTCCGGGGATCTCCATGACATCGGGAAAAATCTGGTGGGCATGATGATGGAAAATGCCGGGTTTGAAGTGCTGGATTTGGGGATTGATGTTTCTACCCGGAAATTTATAGATGCCATTGGGAAAAACCCCGATGTGACCCTGGTGGGGCTCTCGGCCCTGCTCACCACCACCCTGCCAGCTATGGAAGAGACCGTGGGGACCCTGAATGCCCAGCCTTTCCGGGAACGGATCAAGATTATGGTAGGCGGTACGCCGGTGACGGAAGAGTTTGCCAGGAAGATAGGGGCGGACGGATACAGCCGAGATGCGGCAGAGGCCGTAATTCTGGCAAAGAAATTAATAGAGGAGCCGGTTTTGCCATGAAGTGGATTGAGGATATCACAGATTTTATTTTTGTGGAACACAAACCCGGGAAGGCAGATATCATTTTTATCCCCGGCGGGGATCAGGGAGCGATTGCCCTGACGGCGGCCAGGCTTTTTGGGGAAGGGTACGCCCCATGGGTTTTGCCCTCCGGGCGCTTCAGTAAGCCGGCAGGGAAGTGCGGTATTCCCGGCTATGAGACGGAGTGGGAATTTCTGAGAGACATTCTCATCCGGGAAGGTGTTCCGGGAGAGGCGGTGTTAAGGGAAGATCAAGCCACCTTTACTTATGAAAATGCCATTTATTCCCGGCAGGTTACGGACGGGCTGGGGCTTAAGATAAAAAAGGCTATTCTCTGTCCCCAGGCCTCCCATGCCCGGCGGGCTCTTTCCTACTATGAGATTTTGTATCCTCATACGGAATTTATGGTGTGTCCCACGGTAACACGGGACATTTCCAGGGATAACTGGTATCTGGATCCGGAGAAAACCGATGTGGTGCTGGGAGAGCTGGAGCGCTGCGGCAGCCAGTTCCACCGGATTTTAAAGGATTTGGGAAAGAAGCACCCGCCGGGATTATAGACGGCAAGCCGGGACACGGCGGATGCGGAACTTTAAATTAGGAGGAGCAGCATGGAAATTGCAAAGATTATTGAACTGGTGAAAAAAACGAAACCCTTTGTGGAAAACCGGGAGATGGCGGATCACGTAAAAGTGAAGGGCCTGGCGGATTATGTAACCCAGGTGGACACCAATATCCAGAACTTTCTTGCCCGGGAACTTTCCGGGATTGCGCCGGAGATTCAGTTTCTGGGGGAGGAGGAAGGGCTGCACGAAATGTCTTCCGACACCTACTGGATTCTGGACCCAATCGACGGAACCACCAACCTTATCCATGATTACCAGCACAGTACCGTATCCCTGGGGCTTTACAGCAAAGGGGAGATTGTGATGGGAATTATCTACGATCCCTTCCGGGAGGATGTTTATTACGCCCAGAAGGGCCGGGGATGCTTTTTGAACGGAAAGCGCATCCATGTGTCCGAGGCCGGGACGCTTTCGGAAACGATTGTAGCCTTTGGGACGGCTCCCTACCAGAAGGAGCTGGCAGGGGAAAATTTCCGGCGGTTGGAGCGTGTCTATGAGAGGAGTCAGGATATCCGCAGAACGGGATCGGCGGCCTTGGATCTGGCCTATGTGGCCTGCGGGCGCACCGGCGGTTTTTTTGAGATACGCCTCCAGCCCTGGGATTTCGCGGCCGGGATGCTTCTGGTGACGGAAGCCGGGGGAAAGGTTACGGATTTTCAGGGGAAGCCCTTAGATCTTCTGCGGCCGGGGAGTGTGCTGGCTACCAACGGAAAGGTTCATGAGGAGCTTTTGGGGATGATGTGAAGATTGAAAATGAATATAGGGGAAGAGAGAATGAGCGGTGTTCCGGATTGGTGACGGGACGCCGCTTGTTTTTGTTAGTTTGTTTTATGGGGACGCTCAGCGCGCCATTCGCAAAACGCGCCTCTGGCGCTTTACCTTGATCTGCTCATGTTTTTTAGAGCATAAAGGGATACCCGAAGGGTGATCCGCTGCTTCGCAGCTCTTTTTGCTCATCTCTTGGCGCTCCCTCAGAAGAACCGGTAAGAACCAAATTCGTGCTAGCACGATTTGGCCCTTACCGGTTCTTCTGGCTGAGCTGTTTTTTGAAATAACAGTTGACAATTTTTGAAATTATGGTATTATATGGTTAGAACTGTTGAAACAACAATATATTAACTGTTGATTCAAAAGAAAGGGGGTATATTATGATTTACACAGTCACACTTAATCCGGCTTTGGATAAGACGGTGGAGATTCCGTCCCTGACTGTGGACAGTGTCAACCGCATCACTTCCATGCGGACGGATCCGGGAGGAAAGGGAATCAATGTCTCCAAGGTTATCAAGAAGCTGGGAAGCGAGAGTGTTGCCACAGGAATCCTGGGCGGAGATACGGGCCGGGCAATCTCGGGAGCTCTGGAAGTTATGGGGATAGGGACCGGTTTCTGGTTTGTGGAGGGCGAGACCCGGACCAACTTGAAGGTGGTTGATCCGGTGAATCACACCAACACGGATCTGAATGAACCGGGGCTTACGGTATCCAAAGAGATTCTGGAGGGGCTGCTGCAGGAATTGATACTCAGGATAAACGGGGGAGACATTGTGGTTCTCTCCGGGAGCCTCCCCAAGGGAGCGCCAAAGGACACCTACGGCGCCTGGGTGGGCGCCTGCAAAAAGGCCGGTGCAAAGGTAATCCTGGATGTGGATGGGGAGCTTTTGAAAGCAGGAATAGAAGCAGCCCCCTATCTTATCAAGCCCAACAATCATGAGCTCTGTGCGCTTCTGGGGAAAGAGCTGGAAACCGTGGAAGAATTGGAAGAGGCAGCCCGCAGCTTGATGGAACGGTACGGGATTGAAAAGATAGTAGTCTCCATGGGCGGAGAAGGAGCTTTGTATGTGACCGGGGAAGGCTCTGTCTATGCCAAAGGCCTCAAAGTGCCTGTGGGAAGCACGGTGGGAGCCGGGGACAGTGTGGTAGCGGCTTTGGCCGTGGCGGAGGAAGCCGGAAAGGGACTGGAGGATACGGTACGCCTGTCCATGGCTTCCGGGGCAGCTAATGTCATGTGCAGCGGAACCCAGGCGGCGGAGTATGAAACCATTGCGGGGCTGATTCCCAAAGTAGAATTTCGCAACTTGTAGAGCCGGGAACTTAGAGAAATTTTTGATATAAAAGGAACTTGTTGTTGCAAATACATATACAATCCAATATGATGGAGAAAGGAGCTTTTATTATGAAAGCAAAAGCGGTAAGACTGCACGGAGCCAATGACTTGAGACTGGAGGAGTTCGAACTTCCGGAAATCACAGATGACGAGATTCTGGTGAAAGTGGTGTCGGACAGCATCTGTATGTCCACCTACAAATGTTCCATTCTGGGAGCGGCCCATAAGCGGGTTCACGACGATGTGGCGGAACATCCGGCCATTATGGGCCATGAGTTTGCAGGAGACATTGTGAAGGTGGGGAAAAATCACCAGGACCAGTTTAAACCCGGCATGAAATTTACCCTGCAGCCGGCCCTGAATTACAAGGGAACCATGTGGAGCCCGGGATATTCCTATGAATTTTTCGGCGGGGACTGTACATACTGCATTCTGCCCGCAGAGGTCATGGAGCTTAACTGCCTCTTTGAGTATACCGGAAGAGCGTACTATGAGGCTTCCCTGGCGGAACCCATGTCCTGCAGCATCGGCGCTTTCAATGCGGCCTATCACACCCGGATGGGTGTCTACACCCATGAGATGGGGATTAAGGAAGGCGGAAAGCTGGCAATCATGGCAGGAGCAGGACCTATGGGCCTGGGAGCTCTGACCTATGCTATTCACCGGGATGCCCGTCCTTCCATGGTGGTGGTGACGGATGTGAATCCGGACCGTCTTGCCAGGGCCAGGGAGCTGTTCCCGGAGGAGGAAGCGGCCAAAGAGGGTGTGGAGCTTCATTTTGTGAATATGAAGGATTATGAGGATCCGGTGGCGGAGCTTCGGAAGCTTTCCGGCGGAACGGGGTATGATGATGTGTTCTGCTATGCTCCGGTGGCGGTTGTGATTCAGCAGTCCAGCGAAATCCTGGGCCGTGACGGCTGCCTGAATTTCTTTGCAGGTCCTACGGACAACAAATTCAGCGCCACCATGAATTTTTATGATGTCCACTACAATTCTACCCATGTGATGGGAACTACCGGCGGAAATACGGATGACATGCTGGAGTCCTTAAGGCTTACGGCTGCCGGGCGCATCAATCCGGCCGTTATGGTGACACACATTGGCGGACTGGATGCCGTGGTAGAGACTACCTTAAACCTGCCCAAGATTCCGGGAGGCAAGAAGCTGATCTATACCCATCTGGAGATGCCCCTGACAGCCCTGGCCGAACTGCGGGCAAAGGGAGAGGCAGAAGGAGATTCCCGTTATACCGCTTTGGCGGATATTGTGGATGCCCACCAGGGACTGTGGTGTCCGGAGGCGGAAGAGTATCTGCTGGCAAATTTTATTAAGGAATAGAAGTTGCGGAAAACTCCGGTCTGGGGGAGGATCCGCACAGATTGGAGGAGACTTATGGATACAATGGAAATGCGCAGAAATGCCATAGTAGAACTGATCAACGAAAACGGAACCGTCACCTTCGCGCAGCTTAAGGAGGCATTTCCCCAGGTGTCGGAGATGACCCTGCGGACGGATTTGAAGCTTCTGGATGAAGCAAGGAAAATTTTGAGGATTCACGGCGGAGCCCGCTCCGTCCAGGTTCTTATCGGCACGGATGATTTTCTCAACCGCAAATCCGTCCGCAACATCCCCCAGAAGCAGAAAATTGCGGAGAAGGCACTTTCGCTTCTCCGCCCGGATACCACAATCTTTCTGGATTCCGGCAGCACTGCAACCATGTTTGCCCGGCAGTTTCCCGATCAGTCCAACCTGATTTACACCACAGGCCTAAGCTGTGCCACAGAGCTTGCGGAGCTTACCCATCCTTTGGTAATGCTGCCGGGAGGGAAATTAAACCGCTACAGCCAGAGTGTGTTCGGATATCAGGCAATCCGGGAACTGGAACGGGTGAATTTTCATCAGGCCTTTCTGGGTGTGACCGGCTTTCATATGGATGCAGGCTTTACCTGCGGGATTTATGAAGAGGCGGTTCTCAAACAGACGGCAGCGGGGCAGTCCGATCAGGTGATTGCCCTGATGGATTCTTCCAAAATCGGGGTAAAGAGCAGTTTCCGTTTCTGCAGCTTAGAGGAGATCGACATTGTAGTCTCGGACGGGCGGCTGCCAGGGGACTTCCTGGCAGAATGCGAAAGGCGGCATGTGACAGTGCTGTGACAAGTATTTCCATTGATAATCCATAAGCTTGCGGAACTGCGGAACTGCAATCAGCAGCCGCCCGGAAAGCGCCGGAAGGGTTTCCGGACACGCAGGGTCTGGAAATCCTTCCAGATAAAGGGCGCTTGCAGGGAGGCTGCGGAACTGTAATCAGCAGCTATACGGTCAGTGCCAGCAGAATTTGCGGACGCATAAGCGGCCGTAAATTACTGCTAGGGAAGGGGCACTGACCGTGTAGCTGCGGAACTGTAATAGGAGGATTATCATATCATGAAAAATAAAGTACAGCGTTTTGGTAAATTTTTATCGGCCATGGTGATGCCGAATATCGGCGCCCTGATTGCCTTCGGCTTTCTGGCCGCGCTGTTTATCGATACGGGCTGGATCCCCCACAAAGGATTTAACAGTATGGTAGGCCCCATGCTGACCTACCTGATTCCCATTCTGATTGCTTCCACCGGCGGCCGCATGATCGGCGGGGACCGGGGCCGGGTGGTTGCGGCTATCGCCGTCATCGGCGCTATTTTAAGCAATCCGGATATCACTATGCTGATGGCAGCCATGGTCATAGGGCCTCTTTCGGGCTACTGCGTGAAGAAGTTTGACGGCTGGATGGAAGGGCGTATGCCGGCGGGCTTTGAGATGCTTATCAACAATTTCTCGGCAGGAATTCTGGGAATGCTGCTGGCGATGCTGGGCTATCTGCTTATCGGCCCGGTGATGAGCGGAATCCTTTCCGTTCTGGCTGCCGGCGTAGGATTTCTGGTGGATCACAGCCTGCTTCCGGCCGCAGCCGTATTTATTGAGCCGGCCAAGGTACTCTTTTTGAACAATGCCCTGAACCACGGCGTATTTACTCCCATAGCCACGGTCCAGGCGGCGGAAACGGGAAAATCCATTATGTATATGCTGGAGGCCAATCCGGGGCCGGGTCTTGGGGTCCTTCTGGCGTACATGATTTTCTGCAAGGACAAAGTGACCAGGGATTCGGCGCCGGGTGCGGTGATCATCCATCTTGCCGGTGGTATTCATGAGATTTATTTTCCATATATCCTGATGAATCCCATGGTTATCATTGCCCCTATCCTGGGTAATATGGCGGCCATTCTCTGGTTTACCCTCACAGGCTGCGGACTGGTGGGGCCGGCTTCTCCGGGATCCATTATTGCTTTTCTGATGATGACGCCGGGATCCGACATGCTGAAAGTGATTGTAGGTGTGGTGATTGCCGCAGGCGTTTCTTTCTTGGTGGCTTCGCCCCTGGTAAAAATGGCGGGAGAGAAGAGCCTGGAAGAGGCCCAAAGCGAGATGGCGGCCCGGAAGGCTGAGGCCAAGGGCCAGGCGGCAGTTCCGGGGACCATCGAGAAACCTTCCGGGATCCGGAAAATTGTCTTTGCCTGTGATGCAGGAATGGGTTCCTCTGCCATGGGAGCTACCAAATTCCGCAACCGGATTAAGGGAAACCGGCCGGATATTACGGTGATTAACACATCGGTGGACAATATTCCCGGAGACTGTGACATTGCGGTGGTACAGACCACCCTGGCAGACCGGGCAAAGAAATCCGCTCCCCAGGCGCAGCTTATTACCATCGGAAATTTTTTGGCGGATCCGGCCCTGGATGCTTTATATGTACAGCTGACCACCGGGGATACGCCGGCGGCGCCTGCAGGGGAGAACACGGATATCGTGATTCCCGATGTGCCCATTAAGAAAACGGTCCTGGTGGCTGAGGGAATCAAACTTGGCCAGAAACCGGTGACGAAGGAGGAGGCTATCCGGGCAGCAGGAGAGCTCTTAGAAAAGCTGGGTTATGTGGATGGCAGCTACGTGGATGCCATGCAGGAGCGGGAGAAACTGGTTTCCACCTATATGGGCATGGGGGTAGCAATTCCCCACGGAACCACCCAGGCCAAGGGAACGGTGAAAAAGAGCGGCATTGTGTTCCTTCAGTATCCGGAAGGAGTGGATTTCGGGGAGGAAAAGGCCCAGCTGGTGTTCGGCATTGCGGGAGTAGGAGATGAGCATCTGGATCTTTTGGGAAATCTCTGCACTCTTCTGGAGGATGAGGCCAGGCTGGAGACCTTAAAGACTACGGATGATGCCCAGTGGGTGCTGGAGCAGCTGTCCTAAAATATTGAAATAAAAAGCCGTCCTGCCAGCCGCATAGTATGCGGACGGTGGGACGGCTTTTTGTATAAAATCTTATTCTGCTTTCACATCCAGCTGCCGGATCTGCACATTTTCCGTCCGGGAGGCAGCCGTATAGGCGGCCCGGGCCTTGGCCCGCTTCACTTTCCGGGCTTCCGGTGTGGATTCCGCTTCCATGCGGGTCAATTCCCTCTTTTCCAGGGCAGCCTTTGCCTTTTCCGACTCCACTGCTTCCTGGGTGGGAGGTTCCTCCGCAGTCTTCCCGGCCGTATCTTCCCCGGAAATGTCTTCGGCTTCCTTTTCGCCGGTTTCTTCGGTATCCTTGGGATCCTGGATGTCCATCTCTGCTTTCTTGGCTTCTTCCAGTTCCTTTTCCGCTTTCTGTTTCTCCGCCTCCGTGGGGAGCTGGGCGTACTTTCCGCTTTCCACAAACTCCTGGGTGGTCTCCTGGAGGGCCATGTTCTTCTGATGCTCCCGCCAGATAAGCTCCAACTTCTTGCCCTCCGGAATATTGGGATTGTTCTTAATATCGTTTACCGTACTCAAAGAGGTGGCCGTGTGGGCCATGCGGATCCGTTGTACCTCCTCTTTGGTCTTGCACCGTTTCAGTTCCTGCTCGTAATTCTTCTGCTCGGCCTCCAGATTTTTCACATGCTGGTAGGTCTGGGGATCCGTCTTCTGGAGATATTCCATCTCTTCGGCAGTGAGCTTCTGGCCGCTGTTCAGTTTCAGGCGTATCTGGCTGGACATCTTGGCGGAGCCGTCCTGCTGGGACTTCCGGATTTCCTCGGCCTGCTGCCTTACGGAATCGGCAATGGTGGTCGTTCCGTCGGCTTTGAAGTCGCCGGAAGTTTTCTTCTTCTGCCACTTCATCTGCATTTCCATGTTCCTTGTATGGCTGTTCAAAGACTGAACTGCGAAAAAGTTCACAATCTGCACCCCCTCTATGGATACATCCGGAATATCCGGCATTTCATGCGGTCTTCTATATATATTTTATCGGCGGGCCAGAGGGGAAACTTAAATAGAAAGCAAAATCCATTCTTTCTGCTTTTTTGCTTAATCCGAACTTTTACACATTTTTTCGTTGTAAAAAGTGTGTTCGATACCGCAAAAATCGTTGTGTTTTTTGAATCTACGTGTTATACTATACCTGCAATAGAACAATGGAGGTGCGTGTATGTACCGAATTGCAATGGAAAGGCTATTAAAATGGAAACAGAGCAGACGCCGCAAACCTCTAATTATTGAAGGCGCACGTCAGGTTGGAAAGACTTGGCTGATGAAAGAATTCGGCAGGCAGGCCTATGCGGATACCGTATATATCAATTTTGATTCCAATTCCAGAATGGCGGAGTTATTTGCATCTGACTTGGATACCGAACGTTTAATGATGGGGTTGGAACTGTATGTGGGACATAAAATCGATCCGGACAATTCTTTGCTGATTTTTGATGAAGTACAGGAAGTTCCAAGAGCATTGGCATCTTTGAAATATTTCTATGAAAATGCGCCCCAGTATCATATCGTATGTGCCGGCTCTTTGCTTGGTATCGCCTTGCATCAAGGCACGTCCTTCCCTGTGGGCAAGGTGGAGTTCTTAAAGCTCTATCCTCTTTCTTTCCAGGAGTTTTTGATGGCAGCCGGCAAAGAGCGATTTGCCGAACAGCTTGCTATGGGGGACTTCCAAATGATTACGAGCTTTCGGCAAACATATATAGATGCTTTGAAGCATTATTATTTTGTGGGCGGTATGCCTGAAGCAGTACAAAGCTTTGCAGAGAACAAAGATTTTCATGAGGTTCGTGAGATTCAAAAGCGAATCCTTATGGCTTATGAACAGGATTTCTCCAAGCACGTTCCAAATGAAATCGTTCCAAGACTGCGTATGTTGTGGAACAGTATCCCTTCTCAGTTAGCCAAAGAAAACAAAAAATTCATCTATGGTCTTATTCGCGAAGGTGCCCGTGCAAAGGATTATGAAACTGCAATTATGTGGCTTGGCGATTGCGGCCTTGTTCACAAAGTTAGCCGAATCCGTGCAGCCGGTATCCCGTTGCGGGCGTATGAGGACCTGAAAGCATTTAAGCTGTTTCTGGTGGACGTTGGGCTCCTTGGCTGCATGGCAGGACTGCGTCAAGGCACTTTGCTTGACGGCAATAAACTTTTTGCTGAGTTCAAGGGTGCACTTACCGAACAGTATGTCTGCCAGCAGTTAAAAACCATGGAGGATTTGGATGTTTATTACTACACCAATGACAGGGGCTCCTGCGAAGTTGACTTTGTTGTTGATACAGGCGAGCGGATCCTTCCCGTTGAAGTAAAGGCAGAGGTAAATCTGAAAGCTAAGAGCCTAAAAACCTATCGGGAAAAATTTTCACCGGAAGTTTCTGTCCGCACATCTATGGCGGACTACAAAAAAGAAGAATGGCTCGTCAATCTGCCGTTGTATGCCATAGATCAGATTGCTCAAATATAAGCGGAGCAACTTTTGTGCTGCGGAAACTTTCAGCTGGAAGTTTCCGCATTTGTTCTAAATAGTCAAGCGGCCTTTTTGTTACTCCGGATACACCAGCCGTTCTTCCCGAATGCCGTACAGCACCTCATCAAGATACCGCTTGGCCAGCCAGTTGGCCATAGGCAGGTTCATATCCAGGTAATTGCCGCAGTCTTTGGCGCAGGCTCCCGGCACCTCTCCCTTGAAATCCCGGATAAACTCCCACATTTCCACCATGAGAGGGATGATATCCCGGGATTCATAATCTCCGGCCAGCAGGAGGTAGAAGCCGGTGCGGCAGCCCATAGGCCCGAAATAGATGGTTTTGGGCCCGAATTCTTGGTGGTTCCGGAGGAAAGTGGCTCCCAGATGTTCGATGGTATGTACCTCCGCCGTATTCATCACCGGCTCTTCATTGGGGCTGGTGAGGCGCAGATCAAAGGTGGTAATTACGGTGCCGCCCACCGGGTCTTTGCGGGATACATAGACGCCGGGCTGCAGTTTGATATGGTCGATGGTAAAACTGGTGATTTTTTCCATTATAAAACCTCCCTTTTGTTTTATGATAAGTGTATCACATATTTGGGGAAATCAAAAGCGCAATTTCAGGAGGTTGGAAGGCCGCTTTACAAGCATTTTTTCCAATGCTATAATAATTATGATAAAAACGGGATCAAGAGGCAGAGCGTATGAGAGACCTAAGAGGGAAGGTAAAATGGAGAGCTGCGTTTCTGGCGGCTGTGCTGGCGGCGGGAATGCTGGAGGGCAGTATTTTGCCGGTGGCAGCCCAGTCTCCCGAGGCTGGGAACGCCGAAACGGAGGCAGCCGTCACAGGAACGGTGTACACGGAGGAAGAGCCGACGGAGCAGGAGGTGCTTCTGGAAGGCTACCTCTACCAACAAGGGGCGGAAGATCCGGAAAACGGGATTGTCTTGTATGGAGCGGAAGGCTCCTCCCGGCTCACGGGCGACGAGAAGCTGATATACGATGTCCTGAAAGCCCATGTGCAGGAGATTGCGGCAGGGGAGAAAAAATCTACGGCAGTTGTGGTGGAGGGTTTCCAGTCCCTTCGGCAGACGGAGGTAACGGGTGCCATGTCGAAGGTTATGCAGTACCTTCTTATGGACTGCCCCTATGATTTATATTGGCATGATAAATCGGACATATCGGACGGAGGATGCCGCTATATCTATGACTATGGGGCAGATGGGAAGGTCATTTCTCTGACGGCCAGCCTGACGGTTGCCAAGGAATACCGGACACCGCTGGAATATCCTCATGAGATTGATACTTCAAAGACCGGGGCCGCACATGAAGCTGCGGAGAATGCCAGGGAGATTGTGAAGGCAAACCAGGGAAAGTCGGACTATGAGAAGCTGAAGTCGTATCTGACGGCGATTAACCGTCTGGTTTCTTACAATGACGGGGCGGGAAATGCCGGCAGTCCGGCCAAATATGGGAACTGTTATCCCTGGCAGATCGTATGGGTTTTCGACAAGGACAGCAGTACCAATGTGGTGTGCGAGGGCTATGCCAAAGCCTTTCAGTATCTGTGCGACTTGTCAACCTTCCAAAATGCCCAGTGCTATACGGTTACGGGAACCATGAGCGGCGGACAGGGGGCAGGCGCCCATATGTGGAATGTTGTGAGACTTAATGGCGAGAGCTATCTGGTGGACGTGACCAACTGCGATACCGGGACTGTGGGGGCACCGGATCGGCTCTTTCTGGCAAGCGCCTCCAGAGGCTCCGTAAACGGGGGATATGAATTTGATCTTCCGGGAGGGACGGTTTCCTATCAGTATGGGGCCAGAACCATTCTGAATGGCCGGCCCACGGCGGAACTGCTGGATGGCGTCCTTGATCTGGCCACGGAGCCCTATGCGGTGGAGGCAAAAGAGGAACTGGCTTCCGTAACGGCGCCCAGGGTAAAAGCCGTGACCTTTGGGGATGAGGTGAGCCGGGAAAGGCTGGCTTACGGAACAGCCAGAGACAAGGACGGCGGGAGTGTTTCCGGAAGCTTTTGGTGGAGTGACAGCGTAACATCCTACGGTGATGCGGGAACCAAGCAGCTTGCGGCCCGGTTCCTGCCGGATGATTCCAAGTACAATTCTGCAGAGCTTTTGATCACCGTAACTGTGAACCGGAAACCCGTCAAGGTGACGGCTGATGCCAAGAGCAAGGCCCAGGGCCAGCCGGATCCGGAGCTTACCTATCAGACGGAGGGACTTGTGGAAGGATATCCGCTTCAGGGAGCTTTGGGGCGCAGGGACGGGGAAGAAGTGGGAACCTACGATATTATTCAGGGGACTTTGACTAATGAGAACAATCCCAACTATGATATTTCCTTTCAAAAGGCGGTCTTGGAGATTTCCCTGAAAGACTATACGGTGAATGTGCAGAGCAGGCAGAGTATCCGGCCGGGAACCGGAGAGTTTATGGAGCCTGTGTTTACGGACGAAACAGGGGCGCCTGTAGAGGGTACTCTTACTTACCGCTATCGAAATAAGGACTATGCTTCCTACGACCAATTAAAGGAGGAACTGACGAAGCTGGTGGAGGGCCAGTCGGGGGAGATCTCTTTTGCCTTTCAGCCGGCGGATCAGCAGAATTACAGGCCGAAAGAGGGAACGATTACCTTTTCGGTCCGGGCCATTGAATTTTTGGCCGGGGGCAGGCCCGCAGCGGCGGGCAATGGCGTAACAGTGAAAAAGGATGCGGTCTACGGGGATTTGTGGAGCGAGATTGTGAAAATCAGCGGGATTACGGCCAGGACGGATTCCCAGACGGACAACAATAAGGAGCATTTTACCCTGCGCCAGAGCGGAAGGCCCCAGGCAGGAAGCGGGCAGGCGTTCCAGGTGCTGTATAGCGGAACCCTGGGGGGAACCGTTTACACGGACGAGGTAGTCTGTGAAGGCCTGGTGGATGTGAAAAAGAGGACCATAACGGTGACTGCGGGGGACTGCAGGATAAGGAAGGTTTACGACAAAACCCGGTCTCCGGGAACGGCGGAGGGGGAATTTGCGTTTAAAAATATCGTATCCGGGGATGAGGATACCCTTCAGATTAAGGCGGTTCCGGATTCCTATGGGGATCCCAACGTAAATGCGAAGAATAACGTGAAAACGGTCATATCTTTGGAGGGACCGGGAGCGAGAAACTATGAGCTGGGCAAAACTGCTCTGGAGGTTCCGGGGGAGATAACCCCGAAGCCCGTGACTCCCGTGGTGGTTGTCTCCGGAACCTACAGTTATACGGGAAATGCCGTGACGCCGTCCCTGACCGTGGCGGCGGGAGGGGATGTCCTGGCGAAGACGGACTATGAGATGGTAGTGACAAACAACCAAAAAGCCGGAACTGCGTCGGTAGCCGTCAAACCCAAGGCCCAGGGGAATTATACCTGGGATCCGGCGGTGCAGTCTTCTTTTAATATTGAGAAAGGAACCTACGGGGGAAATAAGAATATAGCAATGTCTGCGAAGGTGGGAGAAGACGGAAAATTCCAGCTGTCTTCCGCACTTCCGGCAGGCTATAAGCTGGGAACCATCCAGGTAGAAGATAAGGATCAGATTTTTGCCGGCACTCCCACACTTTCAGGCTCCACGGTGTCCGGGAAGATTGCGGGAGACACCGGCAAGATAGGGAAAACGGCAACCATTGTTGTGCCGGTGACGGAGTCCTCGGATTACCGGCCCTTCAATATAACCCTTACGGTGACGGTACAGGCGGAGAACCAGAACTCCGGTTCCGATAACAATAACGGCAGCAATTCAAACAATAACAATAATAACAACAGTAACAATAACAACAATAATACGTCAACATCCGGAAATGCCGGCACAACGGTGAATACAGGGGCCGGGACCCGGACCGCATCCGGGAACGGCGGGAGCCCTGCCACAGGGGATACAAGCCATATTTTGGTATATCTGCTGTTGCTTCTGCTGTCCGCAGGTGCCCTGGGAGGCCTGTGGATTGGCGGATGCAGAAGGAAATTCTTGTAGGTTTTCCGGTTTTGGTTGACGATAACTATCCAAAAGTGATAAGATAAGATGCGCAGGTTTTTAACCAAATTTATGCACAAGAAGGATGTGAAGAGTCCGTGGACGGACGAAGTCGAAGTTGTAACTTGAGAAAAATGGGAAGCGTGCGGATATGGATTCTTCTGGCTGATATAGAAGATTGATTTGCCATGTCTGCCCGCAGAGACTGGGAGGCAGACAATATGGCAATGGGAAATTTTGATCAGGAGCTCCTGGAAGAGCTTTTAAATTCCAGGCAGTTCCGGAAACTCCGTGAAACCATGGCTGAGATGAACGAGGTGGATATTGCCGAGTTTATTGAGGATCTGGATATGGAGAAGAAGGTGCTGGTGTACCGGATGCTGCCCAAAGAACTGGCGGCGGACGTATTCTCCTTTCTGGAAGTGGAGGATCAGGAGCATATTATTAACAGTATTACGGATTACGAGCTGGGAAAGATCGTAGAAGATCTGTATGTGGACGATGCGGTGGATATGCTGGAAGAGCTGCCGGCTATTGTGGTCAGGCGTGTGCTGCAGAATGCTGCGCCGGAGACCAGGGCCCTTATCAACCAGTTCCTCCAGTACCCGGAGAACAGTGCGGGCAGCATTATGACCGCCGAGTACATCGGCCTTAAGCGGAATATGACGGTGGAACAGGCTTTTGCCTATATCCGGGAAAACGGAGTGGATAAGGAGACCATCTACACCTGCTTTGTAACGGACAGCAAGCGCCGGCTCCAGGGAGTGGTGACGGTGAAAGACCTGCTGATGAACCCCTATTCCACGGTAATCCGGGATATTATGGATGAAAATGTCATCTGCGCCGTGACTACCGAGGACCAGGAGGAGGTGGTGGAGACCTTCAACAAATACGATCTCCTCTGCCTTCCGGTGGTGGATCATGAAGAGCGTCTGGTGGGCATTGTCACCGTAGACGACGTGGTGGAGGTTATGGAGCAGGAGGCCACCGAGGACTTTGAGAAAATGGCGGCTATGCTTCCCTCTGAGAAGCCTTATCTGAAAATGAGCGTGCTGGAGCTGGCGAAAAACCGGATTCCCTGGCTTCTGCTCTTGATGTTCACCTCTCTCCTCACGGGAGCGATTCTGGTGAGCTACGAGAACGCCCTCCAGGTGGTACCCCTTCTGGTAAGCTTTGTGCCTATGCTTATGGACACCAGCGGCAACTGCGGCAATCAGAGCAGTACCATGATCATCCGGGGCATGGCGGTGGGAGATATTGAGCTGCGAGATGTGCCGCGAGTCGTATGGAAGGAGTTCCGGGTAGGGATTCTCTGCGGCATCGTGCTGGCGGCGGCCAATTTTGTACGTCTGATGATCCAGTATCCGGGACAGATTATGATGAGCCTGGTGGTGGTGCTGTCCCTGGTGATGACGGTGATTCTGGCCAAGACCATCGGCTGTACCCTGCCTATGCTGGCAAAGAAGCTGAATCTGGATCCGGCCATTATGGCGGCGCCTTTGATTACGACTATTGTGGACGCCTGCAGTCTGCTGATTTATTTCCGGATTGCATGTGCGTTCCTGAATATTTAACAGTTGCGGAACTTTAAACAGGAGGTTTATATGCTTGGTGACAAAAAAGTCCTGTACAGCGGGATGCAGGCTACAGGAAATCTGACTCTAGGTAATTATCTGGGCGCTTTGAAAAATTGGGTAGCCTTGAGCGATCAATATGAATGTTTTTACGGAGTGGTGGATCTCCATTCCATTACTGTGCGCCAGGATCCGGCGGAGCTCCGGAAGAGGGCCAGGGCCCTTTTAACCCTTTATATCGCTGCGGGTCTTGACCCGGAGAAAAACTGCATTTACTACCAGTCCCATGTGTCGGGGCATGCGGAGCTTTCCTGGATTCTCAACTGCTTTACCTATATGGGCGAGCTGAACCGCATGACCCAGTTTAAGGATAAGGCGGCCAAGCATGCAGACAATATCAATGCTGGTCTTTTCACCTACCCGGTGCTGATGGCGGCGGATATCCTTCTCTACCAGGCGGACGTGGTTCCCGTAGGGGTGGATCAGATGCAGCACCTGGAGATTACCCGGGATATCGCCCAGCGCTTCAACGGCATTTACGGGGATGTGTTTACTGTTCCCGAAGCCTATATCGGTAAGGTGGGAGCGAAGATTATGAGCCTTCAGGATCCCGCAAAGAAAATGTCCAAGTCCGACGAAAATCCCAATGCCAGCATCTATCTTATGGACGATACGGACACAATTATGCGCAAGTTTAAGCGCGCAGTGACGGATTCCGAGAGCCAGATCCTCTACCGGGAGGAACAGCCGGGCATTAAGAACCTGATTGACATTTACTGCGCCTGTACCGGGAAGACGCCGGAGGAGACCGTGAGGGAGTTTGACGGCAGAGGCTACGGGGAATTTAAGCCGGCAGTTGGCGAAGCCGTGGCAGCGGTTCTAAAGCCCTTGCAGGAACGGGTAGCGGAACTTACAAAGGATAAGGCATACATTGATTCCGTCATTAAGAATAACGGGGAGAAAGCCCAGTATTTCGCCAATAAGACCCTGCGCAAGGTGCAGAAAAAAGTGGGATTTCCGGAGCGGATCCGGTGAAATATCCCTGTGGCGAAGAGGCATATTTAGAGAAATAGAAGCAAGCGTCGGGGATGGCTCCGGCGCTTTGGTTTTTTATTAAGAAGGGAAGAAGAATGAGACAGGAAAAGGGAACGGCTGCGGTAACGGTGCATACGGAAGGCAGGAAGGAAAAGTGTGAGGGACAAAAGGGGGAAAATCTCCTGGCGTTTTTCCAAAGACAGGGAATTTTCCTGCCGGCAGGCTGCGGGGGAGAGGGGAAATGCAGAAAATGCAGGGTCCGTTTCCTTTCCGGCGCTTCCGATCCTGTGAAAGAGGAGGAGGAAGTGTTTTCCCGGAAAGAACTGAGTGAGGGCTGGCGCCTGGCATGCAGGAGGCGGCTGGAGAAAAATTGTGAGATTTTTATAGAAAGCAGACAGGAGGAGGCACGGGGAGCACAGCGGGAAAGCTGCTTTGAAAAGAATTTTCCGGGCAGGGAGCAGGATAGGCTTTTGGAGAACCTTGGAATTGCCATAGATTTGGGAACGACAAATCTTGTGATGCAGCTGGTGGACCTGGGAGAAGGAAGGATTCTTTCTGCTTATCAGGCGGCAAACCGGCAGGGAATCTATGGCGGTGATGTGATAAGCCGGATAAAGGCCTCCAATGAAGGAAAGAGGGAAGAACTTCAGTCTATAGCAAGGGAAGGGCTGCTTAAGGGAATCTATGCCCTCACGGAAGGGCACCGGAGGAAAATCAGCCGGATTTCCATAGGGGCCAATACTACCATGGTCCACCTTCTGCTGGGATATTCCTGCAGGACTTTGGGGACCCATCCCTTCCGGCCGGTGAATCTCGCTCCTGTCTCCACCACTTACAGGGAGCTTCTGGAGGACGGAGGACAAGATGCGGAGGTGTGGATTTTTCCGGGAATTTCGGCCTTTCTGGGCGGGGATCTGGCTGCGGGCCTCTATGCCCTGGAGGTTTGGAAAAGGGAAAAGCCGGTGATGCTGGTAGATCTGGGGACCAACGGGGAGATGGCCCTGGCTTTTGGAGGAAGGATTCTTGGGGCTTCTGCCGCGGCAGGTCCGGCTTTCGAGAGCGGAGGAGCAAAGCGGGGAAGCGAAGCCCTGGAGTTGATTTGGCGTCTTAAAGAGGAAGGACTGATGGATGAGACAGGCCGCCTTAAGGAACCCTATTTTTCCAAGGGGGTGGAAGTATCCGGCGGGGGCCGGTATTCCCAGAGGGATATCCGGGAACTGCAGCTGGCCAAAGCCGCAGTCCGGGCGGGGATGGAGACCTTGCTCTGGGAGGCGGGGCTTGGATATGAAGAGGTAGAAGAGGTTTACCTGGCCGGGGCCTTTGGCTGCGGCGTGGATATACGGAAAGCGGCGGGAATCGGGCTTTTACCCGGGGTTCTTGCTGAGCGGGTCAGTCCGGCAGGCAATACCTGCCTGAAAGGCGCTGTCAAAGTTCTTCTGGATCCCAGGGGAAAAGAGGAGGTTTTGGAAGCTGCGAAGGCGGTTTTGGAAGTTTCCCTGTGGGAGAGCCGGAAGTTTCAGGAATTTTATATGGAACATATGGGATTTGAAGCTTAAAATTATTTTTTCTTCCTGTGACATTTGAGCGGTTGCAAAAGTATAATAGGTACAGGCCTGTAAAGAGCCGGGGCAGGGATGCCCCGGAGCGTCAAGGAGGAGTATATGAATCGGGACACGGAACGAAAGCAGATAGAAGCTCTGATTTTAAAATACGAAAAAACGGTATATAAGCTGGCTTACTCCTATATGAAGAATAAGCAGGATACCGACGACATTTATCAGGAAGTCTTCCTGCGTTTTTTCCGGAAGAAACCGGAGTTCGAAAACGAGGAACATGAGAAGGCCTGGTTTATCCGGACCACCATCAACTGCTGCAAAAGCTATTATTTATCGGGCTGGGTGAAGCGGACCATGTCCTTTGAGGAGGGGACATACGGATGCGAGGACAGCTATGAGATGGGCGGACGAAGCGATTTGTTTTACGCAGTGATGGAGCTTCCGGTGAAATACAGGACGGTGATTCACCTTTTCTATTACGAAGGCTATACGGTCCGGGAGATTGCAGAGCTCACCGGAGAGAAGGTGACGACGGTTACCACCCGCTTAAGCCGGGCCCGGGAGCAGCTCCGGGATGTGATGGATCCGGCCGGAGAGCCCAAAAGAAGAGGCGCAGGGCGGCTGGCGGCAGCGGGAACCAGGGAAAAATGCGTGCGATATTAGAGAAGGAGGAGTGCGGGCATGAGTATCAAAGAGTATAAGAGGTCATTTTCCGGAATAGAACCCTCCCAGGAACTGCGCAATTCTCTGATTGATGCGGTTTTAAAGGAGGAACAGGGTATGAGAAAAGCAAAACGAAGAAGGTTTACACCCAGGCTGGCAGCGGCCTGTGCGGCAGTGCTGATTCTGGGGGGCTCTATGACAGCTGCAGCAGCTGCCCTGGATGTCAACGGCATATTCCAGAACTTTTTCCAGAAAGAGGTGAAGGAAGGAGGAACATCTTCTTCCAGCGTGCCCTTGGAGGCAGGGGACGATTTCCTGGCCAATGCCGGGAATGTGATTCATGAGGAGACGGCCGGGAACGGCCTGAAACTGACGGTGCGGGGGACGGTAGGGGACGGAAATGCCCTCTATGCGGCTATTGATGTGGAGACGGAGGACGGCAGTCCTTTTACCAAAGCACAGGAGGGAAAAATCAGTTCCTACCGGTTTGAAGAAGTGATGCTGGAGGGAGAAGGGGTTGCAGGAGACGGCTTAGACAGGCGCTATTGCGGCCTGGAGCGCATCGATGACGGAAGCGTGCCGGGAAAAGCCACCTTCCTTCTCTCGGAGGTGTTTGAGGAAGATTTAAAAGGAAAGAACATTAAGATAAGCCTGAAAAATCTTATGATGGAATCCAACGAGATCGTGGATTTGGGGATGGAGAAGAGTGTCTGGGATCTGATGCAGGAGTTTGAACCTTTGAAAATCCGGGAGGCAGAGGGAAACGGCGGCCTGGAGCTTGGCATGTACAGTACGGAGGAGGATGCCGAAGGGAATGTAAACCGGCATGAGAGCTTTATGGTAGAAAAGACCGATAAGCGGATTGCTTTCTCTTCCGTGTACCCGGAAGCCAGCATTTCCAATATGGGAATCTGGAAAGGACAGTATGAGGATAATCTGATTGTGAATCTGGAGTTTGGCGGAGCCCTGGACTGGGATCTGGCGGATCAGAAACCTCTGATTCTTGTTGACCGGAGAAACGGCCAAGTGATTTCCGGAAGCGGCGGCGGCCTGGCCATCGGAAACGGTGCGGAAGAAACTTATTTCCCGGGTATGGAGAACCAGGCGGACATTGTAGGAGACAGCTATATTTCCTGCCGCTACTGCTTCAACGGCATCGGGGAGAGCCAGGCCAGGAACGCAGTCTTTGCCCTGGGAGGCGACGGCTCCTACGAGGAGCTTTTTGCAGGGGAGTGGAGCCTGGACTTTACGGTAGATTATGAAGACACCATGAAGACCTGGGCTTTCAAGGAAAGTGTTGCTGCCGGCAGCCTGTCGGTGAAAGAAATTTCCATTTCTCCCGTATCGGGAATTGTGAAATTCGACACTTTGTCGGATGGATTGGAAGATTTGGACTGGATTGTTTTGAACCGGAAAGACGGCACTTCGGTGAAAGCCAATGCGATGAGCCAGGGCTCCGAAGGAGATTCGGCAAAAGAAGTGCGGGTTCTCTGGGAAAGCGTGGTGGATTTGGAAGATATTGAGAGTATCACCGTGAACGGAACAGCTATTTCTCTCTAAAACGACAAATGAAATAGTTTGTGAAAACAATGTCAAACATCCGGCAGTTTGTATGATTGCCGGATGTTTTTCAATGGAATATAATGGGGACGAGATAAAAAAGGTGTACCTGATGCCCAAAAAGAATGGGCGTAAAAAAGAAAGGGGTAGAGTTCGAAATGGGATTTAAAACAGACATCGAGATTGCACAGGAGACAGTGATGGAGCCGATTACTGCCATTGCAGAGAAGGCGGGGATTGACGACAAATATCTGGAGCAGTATGGAAAGTACAAAGCAAAGATTGACTACAATCTGCTGAAAGAAACCAATGCAGAGGACGGAAAGCTGATTCTGGTAACGGCCATCAACCCGACTCCGGCAGGAGAGGGCAAAACTACCACCACCGTAGGCCTGGCAGACGGTATGCAGAAGCTGGGCAAGAAGGTTATGGTAGCTCTTCGCGAGCCGTCCCTGGGACCCGTATTCGGCGTTAAGGGCGGAGCGGCAGGCGGCGGATATGCCCAGGTAGTTCCCATGGAGGACATCAACCTTCACTTTACCGGCGACTTCCATGCAATCGGCGCAGCCAATAACCTGCTGGCAGCTATGATTGACAACCATATTTTCCAGGGCAATGCTCTGAACATTGACCCCAGAAAGATTACCTGGAGAAGATGCGTGGATATGAATGACCGCCAGCTGCGGAATGTAGTGGACGGACTTGGAGGAAAGACCAACGGAATGCCCAGAGAGGACGGCTATGATATCACCGTTGCTTCCGAGATTATGGCAGTTCTGTGCCTGGCAAATGACATTACGGATCTGAAAGAGAGACTGGCAAGAATTATCATCGGCTATACCTACGGAAAGGCTTCCGAGCAGAAACCGGTAACGGCCGGAGATCTGAATGCCCAGGGCGCTATGGCAGCTCTTCTGAAGGATGCCTTAAAGCCCAACCTGGTACAGACCCTGGAGCATGTACCTGCTATCGTACACGGCGGCCCCTTCGCCAATATCGCACACGGCTGCAACTCCGTAACTGCAACCAAGATGGCTATGAAGCTGGCAGATTACACCATCACCGAGGCGGGCTTCGGTGCAGACCTGGGCGCTGAGAAATTCCTGGATATCAAGTGCCGTATGGCCGGCCTTAAACCCAACGCAGTGGTTATCGTAGCCACCGTAAGAGCCCTGAAGTACAACGGCGGCGTGCCCAAGGCAGACCTGAACAACGAGAACCTGGAGGCTCTGGAGAAGGGACTTCCCAACCTCTTAAAGCATGTAAGCAATATCAAAGACGTATACAAGCTGCCCTGTGTAGTTGCCATCAACGCATTCCCCACAGACACCAAGGCAGAGCTTGACCTGGTGGAGAGCAAATGTAAGGAACTGGGTGTCAATGTGGCCCTGTCCGAAGTATGGGCAAAAGGCGGAGAAGGCGGCGTGAAACTGGCTGAGGAAGTGATCCGCCTGGTAGAGGAGCCCAACGACTTTACCTTCTCCTATGAGCTGGAGGGAACCAGCATTGAGGATAAGCTGAACGCCATCGTCCAGAAGATCTACGGCGGATCCCGTGCAGTCCTGACTGCCAATGCCCAGAAGCAGGCGAAGGAGCTGGAAGCTCTCGGATTTGGCAGCTGCCCCATCTGTGTGGCAAAGACCCAGTACAGCCTGACCGACGACCAGACCAAGCTGGGCGCGCCCAAAGACTTCGAGGTAACGGTGCGCAACCTGAAGATTTCCGCAGGCGCAGGCTTTATCGTAGCCCTCACCGGAGAGATTATGACCATGCCCGGTCTTCCCAAGGTTCCGGCTGCAGAGCGCATCGACGTGGACGAGACCGGAAAGATTTCCGGACTGTTCTAAGCTGTGAGGAAACCGAAAGTAAAATAATGTAAAAAATACCGAAGGGGTACTGCAGAAGGCGGAGGAAAAGCCGCATCTGCGGCAGCCCTTTCGGTGGGTAAAGGAGAAGAAAAGAGATGGGATTTTCAACCAGCAAATGTGATGAATTTGTAGAAGTTCTGGCATCTAAGGCTCCGGTTCCGGGAGGCGGCGGCGCATCTGCACTGGTGGCGGCCGTAGGTACGGCCCTCGGCAATATGGTAGGCAGCCTGACGGTGGGAAAGAAAAAGTATGCGGATGTAGAGGAAGAGATGTACGCCTTAAAGGAGAAGGCAACGGCTCTCCAGGCGGATTTCCTGCGGCTCATAGACCGGGATGCGGAAGTTTTTGAGCCCTTGTCCAAGGCATACGGCATGCCCAGGGAGACGGAGGAAGAGAAAGCGGAGAAAGCCCGTGTAATGGCTATTGTTCTCAAGGATGCCTGCTCGGTTCCCATGGAAATTATGGAGAAGTGCTGTGAAGCCATTGATCTGATTGTAGAATTTGCCGCCAAGGGCTCTGCTCTTGCCATCAGTGACGCCGGCGTGGGCGTGGCCTTCTGTAAGGCCGCCCTTTTGGGAGCATCCCTGAACGTATTTATCAATACCAAGTCTATGGCAGATAAAGAGTACGCGGCGGAGCTGAACGCAAAGGCCGACGCCATGATTGAGAAATATACGAAGATTGCGGACGAGGTATTCGCAAGCGTCAACGGAAGACTGAGATAATAAAAACAGCAGAAGCCCGGACAAAGCCCAGAAGGAATTACGGGCACAAGCTTTTGTGACCGGAAGTCCTTCTAGAAAAGGGGCTTTGGAAGGGCGGATGCGGAACTGGAATGAGATCTGAAATCAAAAGGAGATAGAAATGGCAAAGCAATTATTAGGAAAAGAAGTGACTGCTGCGTTAAATGAGCGGATCAAAAGAGATGTGGAGGCCCTGAAGGCGAAAGGGGTAAATCCGACTCTTGGCATTATCCGTGTGGGAGAGAGGCCGGACGACCTTTCTTATGAGAGAGGTGCGACCAAGCGCTGCGAGACCCTGGGAGTGGAGTATAAGAAATACCTGCTGCCTGGGGAAGTGACCCAGGAAGAGCTTTTAAAGGTGATTGAGGAAGTGAATCAGGACGATAACATTCATGGCGTGCTGATGTTCCGTCCCCTGCCCAAGCATATTGATCAGACCCTTGTGGAGAACGCACTGTCTGCGGAGAAGGATGTAGACTGCCAGACGGACGCCTCCTTAACCGGCGTATTTACCGGTAAGCAGATCGGCTTTCCGCCCTGTACGCCCCAGGCCTGCATGGAAATTCTGGATCACTACGGAATTGACTGCACCGGCAAGAAGGCGGTGGTTATCGGGAGAAGCCTGGTGGTAGGGAAACCGGCAGCTATGATGCTGATCAAGAAGAATGCCACGGTAACCGTGTGCCATACCCGCACCAAGGATATGCCAAGCGTGACCCGGGAGGCGGAGATCCTCATTGTAGCGGCAGGCCGGGCAGGTGTTGTGGGAGCCGAGTATGTATCCCCAGGACAGACAGTGATTGATGTGGGAATCAATGTAAACGAGGAAGGCAAGCTCTGCGGTGATGTGGCATATGCAGAGGTGGAGCCCATTGTGGAGGCCATTACTCCCGTACCCGGCGGCGTGGGAAGCGTTACTACCTCCGTTCTGGTAGGCCATGTGGTGGAAGCTGCTAAGAGGAAGTTTGCATAGGATAATTTGGGAAAGAAAACAGCTCCTTTTTGATGAAGAACCCGGTGAAATGTTTCTTATCAGAAAGGAGCTGTCTTTTTTTGATATTTTTTGAGATTACATTGCAGCTTCAAAATCTTCAAAGGTATTGGATTTCGCTGCAAGTTTCAGCCATTTCTTGAGAAGGGCCGGATCCTTTTCCTTCAGGAGCCGTTGCTTTACGGCAGCCGGAGGTTCACCGTAATCCTTTAGAAGTTCCAAAATATTGTTGATTTGGCATTCCCGGGCTACTTGCTCCGTTACTTGTTCCGTCACCTGAGCGGTTACCTGTTCCGTCACCTGAGCGGTTACTTGTTCCGTTACCTGTTGCGTCACCTGTGCAGTTACCTGCTCTGTCACCTGTGCAGTCACCTGTTCTGTTACCTGAGCCGTCACCTCCTCTTCAAGTTCTTTCCGTATTTGATCAACTTCCACACAAACCCTTTCCCAAACATATTGTTCCAAGTGCATATATTCGTCTTTCACCTCCGGTAAAATCTTTACATGGCTGACATATTGATGAATTTTCTTTAGTACTTCACTGT
This sequence comes from uncultured Lachnospiraceae bacterium, assembly GCA_910586955.1. Taxonomy (GTDB): domain Bacteria; phylum Bacillota; class Clostridia; order Lachnospirales; family Lachnospiraceae; genus Laedolimicola. The sequence continues at coordinate 30,143 of CAJUMM010000028.1, forward strand.
CTGCTTTCTCTGCCCGGCTGTCCTGAAAATACTCCAGCATAGCCTGGATGGCAGGTGTTCCGCCTTTCTTTCCCTTTGTGTAAAAGTAAAAATGACGGATTCCGTCTTCATAGGGCATGTCCGGCAGTTCTTCGCATTGATTGCGGACGCGGTATACCATGCGGTCAAATCCGAAGGGATCGTAGGGTGTTATGGTAATCATATAGAGATTGGGCATCTTTGTGAAATCCCCTTCTCCGCTTTTCAGATACCGGCTGTCAATGCGGGCCTGGTAAAAACGATTGTGCCTGGGCAGATGGACATTGGAATGAATATGCGGCTCCAAATCATAAATATTCCACACAGACGTTAAGTATAGTATAGTTTTAATTGTGTATGGTGTGTATAGAGTTAAGGAAAAGCGGAAAACAGGAACACTATACAAGTATGGGTTGCTTCCCGTAGTTTGCTTTGCTACGGGGAGCGCTTTGTTGGATATAAAAACATTGTGGGGTGAGTTGAAAAAGTGAATTCCACTTTGCGAGATTAAATTCCACTTTGAAAAAGTAAATTCCACAGGAATACAAAAAAATAAAAATTTAATATATGAAATACCCAGGATCAGAGTTAAAATACAAGTAAAAGCTGTGGTTTTGGGTATTTTATTGCATGCTGAGCAGAAGTCGAATTTACGGTTGATTTTTGGAGGTAGTAAATTCCACCTCTGGGGAGATTCTGCGATGATGGCTGTAATGGATTCCCGCCCAGCTTTTTGCTTATGTTTTAAAGGTTACTTTAACAATTCGGAACTTAAGATGATTTCATCTGCGGGAATCTTTTGCAGATGGAACACATCCAGAGGCTCCTTTCCGTATTGAAATTCAAACATTTCATACGGACTTTTGTTTCCCAGCCTCTTTCTTGCATAGGAATTGATATGGCTCATCATAAGATCGATCTGCTCTTGCGTGTATTGGCCGATATCTTCCCCTTTTGGAATGATTCGCCGGATCATTTCGTGGTTGTTTTCACAGTTCCCTTTTTGATAAGGGGCGCTGGGGCTGCAGTAAAACATTTTTGTCCGGGGATTTCCCTGGGCATCAAATTCAATGGCAGAAGGGTTGGAGAACTCGCTTCCATTATCTGCCAACAGAACGGGGAACAGCTCCATAAAAATGTCAGGTCTCAGTTCCAGATAAAGGCGGTTGAAAATATCGATTACCGATTGTGAGTCATTCCGCCGTCTGAGAAAGGCAAGCTGAAGTCCCTGTTCCACGAAATGTATGGTGAGAAGAACTGCGCCTCCTTTGACACCTTCCACAGAATCAATCTGACGAACACAAAGATCCGGATGTTGTCCGATATATGTTTGGAAACAAGAAAAATCACGTTCCACGCGGCAGGCTTTGTCAACCTTGAGATTTTTGGAAACGTTCTTTCTTGGACGCATCCGGACGGTCCGCGGCATATCAATGTTTCTGGCAGTAAAAAGGCCGCTGTTTATATAGGCATACAGAGTTCTTTCTGATTTCATAAGTTCGTCAGCATGATGGACAGCAATGTGATGGAGGGACTGTCCTTTTATTAAAAGAGGAGAAATAATGTCATCCATCTGTTTAAGTTCCATTGCGGAGAGGGCAAATCCGGCTCTGGATTCACTTCTGATCGTTTCGTATTCTTTTTGGGCATAAGAAGCCCTGTACAACCGCTTTTCCAAGGAGCATTTATTGCGTTCCGGGCAGCCATTACAGACATAAGCGGTTTGGAAAGTTTCGGGCAAACATACTTTTCATAGAGAATACAGGAAGAGGAACATTTGCCGCAGGACCAGCAGAACCGATTATTGCGGGAGGCACATTCAGGACACACTTTTTGAGCGAAGCATTTATGCTGGAAAGCCAGGAGGCAGTCATTGAAAGATTTCCCGTAGGCACCACTTTTTTCAAAAGATAGGTGAAGTTTCACTTCTTTGGAGATGGTTGTGCAATCCTTATTTAGGAATCTGCCGATAGCTTTAAAGCTTTGTCCTTCATTGAGTTTTGGTTCGATGATAATTCTGGAATCAAGGGTTAAATGTTTTTGTTTATTCATAAGTAGTTCCTTCCTGCTGGGAGGAAGCAGCCATATTTATAAAGGATTTTAACAGATAATTCGGAAAGATTAAATTCCACTGTTGAGAGGAAGAAGATTTGCAGGATTGAATTCCATATAGGGGTGGAATTTAGTTTTGCAATTGAGTAAAAACATTGTGGCATCCGGGATCATGCATAAAATATTTGCAAAACTGCATCACAGAGAATATAATAAGAGATAGATTGTGTGCGGGAAATTGTAGAGGAAACGTATGTAAAAGTATTGTAAAAATAAGACTCTTTTTAGGAGAGAATGACCATGAGTGAAATTCAAAATTACGATGAGGCTGTCCAAACAATAAAGACTGCTATTTTGCAAAGCCAATATAATGCTTCCAAAATTGTGAACGAAAAACAGCTGATGCTGTATTTTGGTATTGGAAAGTACATTTCTTTAAACTCCCGGAATGGTTTTTGGGGAAAAGGAGCGATAGATGCGATCAGCGAGCGGCTGGACAAAGAGCTTCCAGGTCTTCGAGGTTTTTCAGCGCGTAATCTTCGATATATGCGTACATTTTATGAAGAATGGAAAAAATTGGATAATTCGCCTGTAAACTATGAGAATAATGAGGGTTCAAATTTGGCACATACATGTGCCAAATTGCTTAATGAATGTAATGATGAAATTTGGAACACGCTTGTGCCAAAAACGCAGGAATTCCCCATGGAAGAGTTTTTGAGTATTGGATTTTCACATCATCGACTTATTCTTTCAAAGACAAAAGATGAAGATGAAAGACTTTTTTATATTAAGAGGTGTGCGACAGAGCGGTTTAGTTATGAAGCTCTGGGTAGAAGTATTGCATCGGACGATTATCACCATCAGGGCAGACTGCCAAACAATTTTTATGAAACACTTCCAGCAGCGGATCAGGCATTCCGGGCAGTTAATACCTTTAAAGATGAATATTTGCTTGATTATATCAATGTGGAGGAATTGGGCATTAGAGATAGAGAGGATATAGATGAGAAGGTAGTAGAAAATGCGATAATCCACAATGTGAAAATGTTCATTCTCACGTTTGGCAGGGACTTTACATTCGTGAGAAATCAATACCACCTGGATGCTTTTGGCGAAGACCAATATATCGATCTTCTATTTTTTAATCGAGAATTGAATTGTCTCGTAGCAGTTGAATTGAAGACAGGAAAATTTAAGACATCATATTTGGGACAATTGTCAGGGTATTTAAGCGTACTTGATAAATTTGAGAAGAAGCCACATGAAAATCCTGCCATTGGTAT
>CAJUMM010000029.1 GCA_910586955.1 uncultured Lachnospiraceae bacterium
CCAACATCTATAAAAAAAAAGACAATATCCCTAAAAAAGTACAAGCAGCCTCATATTGAGTTTTACCCTTTATTTCTGTATAATTAGTTTATAGAATATGGAAAAACCACGCTTGTTTTATATGTATTAGACAAATGTTTTTGCGGGGGAGGGTTAATGCGCAATGAAAAAAGCAGATAAGAGAAGAAAATGGAGACAAATACAGAACCGCATTCTGGGAATTTTGCTTGTGTTGTCTATTTGCGCAGCTTCACTGAATCTTCCAATGGTATCAGCTTCGGCAGCGGTGCTCCGGGAAGACCAGAAGGCAAAAACGGATCCGGGAACGGCCGTAGAAGAAACCAGTCCGGAGGAACCCGGAAATCCCCAGGAGAAAGACAACCGGGATGTAAATGACGGGGAAAAGGCGGATGAAAAGACAGAAGAGGACGCCGGCATCATAGAGGCACCTCCTCAGGAATCGGAAAGTACTTTGCCGGAGGAAGAGATTCCGGCCGCCGGAGATCTTGCGGAAGAAGCAGGTGAACCGGATGAGGATTTGGACGCTTCCTCAGTTCGGGGGGGGGGTGAAAATGTTAGTTTCGTCTTCGGCAAAATAGAAGGCGGAAATATGTCCCAGGAAAACCCGGAGGAAGATAAGGGCCGTCGGCTCATGCTGGGGCACGGAGAAGCTAACGGGGCTACTTTTGAGCTTTCTGCTATTGCCCAGTTTGGAAGCGGAGAGGCGAAGGACGTTTTCTTTACACTGGAACTTCCCTATTTTTACCGGAGGGATGACGGCATTCTGGTTGCAACCTATGAGGCCAGCGAAGTACCTGAGGACCAGAGAGGTTCCATGTATGTAGGAGCGAAGATTGCAGGAGACACAGACGGATGGCTGGTGGATGTGGCTGCGGAGTATACGGGGAAAATCCGGTTTAACAGCAGAAATTCACTTCCTACAGGTACCACCCAGACCCTTAAGGTAAAGATTTATCTTCATGGAGACATTCCCGAGAACACCACAGCGCCTATCCGTATGGGCGGAGGCTATGGCTCCTTTCAGGACGTGGGAGTTGGAGCGGGCTATGAGATTAGTCCGGGTGAGACTGCCGATTCTGTCTGTGTACTTACCTGTTCCAATCTGAAGTGGGAGACCAGCCTGGAGGGCGTGGAGCCCCGGAACGCCCAGTGGGACGTATACAATTATTTGGTTTACCGGGCTGTCATTGCCAACACTTCGGAAGATGATAAGAGCCATATTAAATCCTTCAATCTGAACGTAAGACTTCCGGCGGAAGGAGACGGCGGAAAGCTTTGGGGCGTTTCAGATAAAGAGGCCATGAAGTGGCTCTATAACGACGGAAATCCTGTAGAAAATACAAGTTTTAATCCGGAGGATCGGGAAAAAGAATTTGTAGGCGTGCCGGGAGAGGGCGGGGCGCTTATTTATGATGTCACGGAATTGTCGGGAGAGGAGCTGGCCAAGTGGGATTTAACTTCTTTTGCAAATGCCAGGGATAAAGAGGGAAATGTACAGGAACCCATTCCCTATCACTTTACGGTTAACGGAGGCATTTACTTTGAGTGGAAAGGAGAACTGCACCATTCAGAGCAGCGTGTCTTTTATGTGGCCGTACCTATCAGCGGGAATATACCGGGAGATGAGGAGCAGCAGATTCCGGCGCAGTCTTATCATACTATTGCCTTTGGCGAGAATGCTACCTGGACAGTCCAGAGAAAATGCGACGATCACGGCTTTGAGCCGGCCCGGATGGAATTATTCCGGGAGAAATATGTACTGGATGATTCGGGAAACCGGGTAAAGACAAGGAAGGCAGCCATTGGAGACGAGGTGGAATTTTATCTGGAAGGTTTCCGGAACGGGGGAAACATTCCTTTATTTAACAGCTATGGGGAAGACCTCATAGAACGGGACTTCACACCTCTGCAGATCAGCGTGCAGATGTATCGGCCTGAGGAAACGGACCGGGAACCGCAGCTTACGGACTGGGTTGCCGGACCGGATGCAGTGGAATTTGAGTTTGCGCCTCAGGGAGGGGGAGACCCGGAATATGTTTCCCTGGGAACCCTTGCGCCGGATGCAGGGAAATCATTGGAGGACCTTTTTGTCTGGTCCATGGATGCCAAAGGGGCCGTTGAGGACTATCTGGCAGGAAGCGGAAAAGGCCGTACCTATACAGGGCGCTTCCGGGTACGTTTCCGGGACCGGATTGGACCGGGAGCTTCTCTGGAGGGAAGAATTGTGGTCCGGGGCCGGGTAAACAGTGGAATTACCTATACCAATAAGCTTGCTATGGGCGGAGAAACCTGGAAATGGGTTTCGGAAATTGCAGGGGACAAAGGATATCTGAAAACACCTCATAAACTGGAGGGCGCTGCCGTTACTGTAGTTACGGAACCGGTAAGCCCCCTTATCGGTGCAGAGGCATACCGTATATTTGAAGACGGAAGTACAATCGCCGGCAATCCCTTGGTAGTTCCTATCAATGTGGAGGGCGTGGGATACCGATATAAGCTGGGGAACAGCAGCAATTCCAGGATCTATCCGGGCGTATTCTCCACGGAGGCCATGGCAGAAGTAAAAGCGGGCCGGGTGAACGGTTTTATCACCCGGCAGCTTGTGCTGTCCAAAAAACTGGTGGAGGAAACGGCAAAAGTCCGTTCCGTAATCATATACACTTCTTCCGGAAGAAAGATAGAGATTCTGCCGGAGCGCTTTGCACAGGATGGGGCAGGGAACTATATTCTGGATCAGGCACTGTGGGCCAGCGGGGGCGAACTGCTCCGGGCAGAGGTGAATTTTGAAACATTCGGGGCGAAGAAAGCCCTTTCCGGGGATGTATTTGTTGCCCTGGAGGGACATTCCAATATTGTAAGCGCCAGCCTGAAAAAGGAGGGCACCTTTACCACCCGGTATGCGGACGAAACCCTTGATAAAAGTGCAAAGGCTTCTGCTGCGCTGAATGTCTCCAGTATCCAGGCAGTGCTTAGGGGGGAGAGTTTTATGGGGGAAGAGCGATCGGCCACCAACGAGGCCGGCGCAAAATCTCCCCAGAAGACGGTGAACTCCCTGGAAGTACCCAATGGGAAGACCACGGGTTATGAGTTCCGGATCGCCAACCAGGCGGTGGCGTCCTCCGGAGAGACGGATTTGGTTCTGGATCTCTCTGACGAGGGACGGAATGTGGGAAATAAGGGAACCGAAGACAAAGTCCATGTGAAGGGCTTCCGGACGGAAGAAATCGCTATTTCCGGATATGAGGAAACGGTGAAAATCCGGGAAATCCGTATCTACGACTGGGATCAGGATGTGGAGAAAGAGGAAGCCCGTGGGGTGATTCCTTTTGACAGCTTGAAGCCGGATAAGGACCCGGCCGGAACGCTTGTGATAGGCAAAGAGCTTCTTGCAGATGTGGAGCGGGTGAAGTGCGTGGTGATTGCCTGCGACGATTTCTACGGATGCGGGACGCCGGATCAGGCCGGATGGCTGCGGGTGGTTGTGACGGGAAATTCAGACTGGTACAATGAGCTGGACGCCTCTATGACTTTCCGTCCGGCCAATGAGACCATGGAAGCCGTGTCCCTGAAAGATCGCCTCTATGTAGCCCAGCCCCGGCTGGAAGTATATGCCCATGTGGAGTATTACGAACTCCAGGAAAAGGCAAAGACGGAAACGGAAAATACGGACCAGGATGAGATGTACCTGGGGGTGCCTTACGACCGGGATTTTACCTGGCGGGTGGAGGCCAGAAACGGCTTTACGTCCCGGTTGGAGGATGTGGATGTGATTGTAAACCTGCCTATCCGCGACGGTACCCAGGGGGAAGAAGCCCATACGGGTTTCCACACCACGGGAATTCAGGCGGAGAAGGAGCTTCTGGAACAGTTTGGAGAGCTGGTGTCCCTTACCCTTCAGGATGTAGATGCCTCCCAGGGAATCCGGTTCCTCTACGACGCCGGGGAGAAGAGCTTTACGGCGGAAGACGGCTCTGCCTCCTTTGGGCTGGACACAGCGGGAAATCTGATCCTTACAGAGGAACAGCTCATAGCGTGGGGAATTCCCAACCTGAAAAGCATCACCCTTACGGGAAAGAGTTTTGCAGTCAGCGGGCCTGGGGAGACCTTCGCTCTCCGGATTCAGGGGTTTTCCGATTCCGATTTCGGGACGGAGGACCGGCTGCAGGCCTGGGGAGACAATTACCTGGGCGGCGTGCGCCATACGGCCCTGGTGGCTCTGCGTCTTAGGAATGTGGACCATGCCAAGGCCTATATCAGCAAGATGTATTTCGATACTCTGATTGCAGCGGGATATAAGGAGGAGGATTCCGGAAGCGGGGAGCGGTTTGATAAGGTGGCGGCTCCTGAGGAGCATATAAGAAGAATGGTTCCCATAGACGGAATCAGTGTTTTGGAGCAGTCTTTTGAGGATAATGCGGAATTGGATATCGGCTATAAAGCCATTGGATCTTATCTTATCGATTTCCGGCAATATCTGAATGCGGGAAAGGATTATCCCGGGCTCAGAAAGGGCAGCTATTATTCTCAGGAACATCAAAATATGAATTATGTCTATGAAGGATCTTTAAATACCCGGGCAGAAGTCCGCATGAAGGTGGATTTGCCGGAGAATGCCTTTGATGCCTATTATTTAAAAGTAGATTCAAGGGCCAGGGATTATTTGAAGGAGATTGTAATAGAGCGGCAGGACGGTTCTGAGAAAGCAATATCGGTAACGGACTGGAAGGAAAATGCCTTAGAAACGGATGGAACGGGAAAGCAGTTCTTCCGGATTCCCCTCTTGCAGTCAGAGGATGGAGAAATGTCCATTTACCGTGTTCCGGCGGATTATCAGATGGTGAACCCCGTAATTTCCGTGACGCTTATTCTTAATGTGAATAAGGAGGCTTCCGACGGAGCAGGAAATGCGATTGGTGCAGATTATGGTACTTGGTATGACGACAGGGATTCCAGTACAAAGCATATGTTTGAACTTACCGGGCGTTTTCTAAAGGCAGGAGCGGCCAACGCCACAGTGACGGCGGAACTCACGGCAGGCGGGACGGAGCGTACAGGGGCCAAGGCAAAAATCCGGACACAGCAGGGAGTGAAGCCTCAGAATCTGGCTTCTGTGCAACGTTCTCCCTGGTCTTATTACAATATCTACTTGGCTGCGTGGTACTGGGCGGATCATAATACCTGGACCTATTATTGGCAGGCTGACAGTGTTACAAGAGATACCTATTATTACGATGCGGGACATTTGAGTTCCACCGTAAGGGTGCAGGTCTGCGGAGAGAAAAACCAAGTAAAAAAAGGAGTGCACACGGATCCTCTGGTGGAGAAGGACGATGAGGTAGTATTCGGCTCCTATCAGGAATTTGCCATCAGTTTCTTCCAGGAAGCAGACGGGGCAGATGAGGATTACCGGGGAGGCAAGGAATACAATACAGGCTGGGGCGGCGGCTGGAGTGGATTTGACGGCTGGGGGAATCAGGATCCCTTCGACTGGAAGGATAAACACGCCTTTACGGATAAACTCATTTTGCAGGATACCCTTCCGGCTATCCGCCCCCAGGGGGAGGACGGACATTACGGCTTTGTGACCAGGGATATCTACCTGTCTTCCAAGCTGTATCCTTACATAGATACCCTGGAGGTGACGGTAAAGAAGGTTACGGCCTCCGGGAGTGGAGATACCGTTACCTACAAGGAAGAAATCCTGAAAGATCCCCGGGTTATTGCAAAGGCCGATTTAAAGAAAAGCGGGAAGGAACATACAGGCTTTTGGCATATTCCCATCTGTTACTCCGGTGAGGAGGAGCAGGAGGGGGCTCTTGTACTGGGAGAAAACGAATATATACACAGCTACCAGGTGATCCTTAAAAACCTCCCGGGAGACGGGGATTATGCAGCGGAGCTTAAGGGCATGGATCTTTCGGAAAAGCCCTTAGATCATGATGGCAATAAGGAGCCTGACATGTATGTAGGCGGGGAGGTATGTATCCTCCGGGCGGCACCCATACCGGAGGAGGCCTTTAATACCATGAAGGCTTCTTCCTATTATGAGTATGAGGAGAAGCCCTGGCTGGAGAGCTCAGATCGGGGATGCCTGCTGGCTTACCGTCTGCCCTTCCAGGCGGATTTCCTTCTGACAGCTTCATCAGTAGATGATACAAATAAGGAACACCGACTCTATGATTATCAGGCAGCGGGAGACAGGGCCAATCTTAATCCCGGCTATGGGGCCTTTGAGCTGCGGGTCTGGAACCGGACGGATACGGATCAGGAGCAGGGAAGATCCGCCCACATAGGCAATGCGGTGCTGAAAAATACCATGCACCAAAATTACCGCCTGAAACACATCTATATTCCGGAAGACTTTGTGGAAGGCAGCTGGTTCCGGGTGAAGGGGCTTGTTTTGCGCTACGGAGCAGGCGGGAAAGAGACATTTTCCTGTACTTTGGAGGATCTGCTGGCTGGGGGAACCTATGCCAGATATATGAGGAAAGCGGGAGGACAGTACGTCTTTGATGTGAATCTGCTTTTCCAGGAGAATTATAAGAAGTTGGAGGCCTGGAATGGAGTCAACCTCAACAATACAGTGCCTGGGGATACCTACCGGAAGGAGTATGTCCAGTCCTTTACCCTGGAATTGGAGGCCCTTAATAAGTCGGAGGGTCTAAAAGGAGGGGAGTACCTCAATCCTTCCCGGCAGAACCGCAGGGATATTCCGGAGGCTCTGGAAGCGGATCCGGTTTTCTCCTATGACGGTGTGTATGTGGACCGGACGGAAGAAGATATTAGAAACAATGCCTGGACTATCAAGTCCCGGCCCACAGTCATTCACAAGGCATTTGCAGATTTCCGGGACGTAAACACTTCCCAGATCTCCGGACAGGATACCACCCAGTATTGGAACACGGCGGAGGCAGAGTTTACCGCTATAGACAATACGGCAGACAAATACCAGGGCCATTTGACGGGAGGAACTGTGCGCAGGGATTACTACCGGATGGATAATCTGGTGAGCACGCTGCTGGTGGATCTGGCCAGGGGACGTACTCTGGAAAAGGAAGACGGAAGCCAGGAGTTCTTTTTCTCCTATGACGGGGAAACGGCGTCAGGGGGAGATCGGGAGCTCTTTGGGGGAGATCGGGAACACCTCCTTCCGGGAGACTATGTGGAATACCGCCTGAGCGTGGGGGTGGACGCAGACAGTCCCATTCCCGTATACCATCCGGAGCTGGTCTTTGAGGTTCCTGGGGGACAGCGCATCGTGGGCTGGTACGTAGAAAATCAGGACAGCGGAATCTTAAGCGAAGATATTACGGTTCTTGCGGGAGACAAAACAGGCCGGACAGGGACAGTGAAACTGACGGCAGAAAAATATTACGGAGTCCAAAAGAAAGGTCTTTTTGCATCCCTTTTCAGCGGAGAGGATCTGGAGGAAACGGCTTTCAGGCGGCTGGATATTTCCGTAGGAAACACAGAAAAGGATTTTGAAGAAAATCTTCTCAAGCCGGGAAAAGAAATTGTGATAGTGGCAGTGACTCAGCTGACGGAAGAACTGGAAGCTTTTGAGGGGAAGACCCTTGAGGCCCTTTTCCAGGCGGCGGCCCGGCCTACCCATACTTATTCCCAGTATAAGATCCAGGCCAAAGACTATGCGGAGGAAGACGGGGCAGTGACAAAAACCCTGTCTGTTCAGAATGCCTATTTTACCGATGAGGAAGAGGTGAAATACCTTCGGTATTATGCGGATCCCAATCATACAGATGCCATGACGAAGCGGTCCGTGTGGTTCGGAAGCAAGCTGAAGGTGCTGCGGGAGCGGACCTATCTCTCTGAGGTGAAGAGCGAACTTACCTTTTATGATAGTCTGGATCTGGCGGTGGACGTGGAGTATGACAATGACAACTATCACTATGACGGCCAGCCGGTAACCCTTACCGTGGCAGGGAAACCAAAGGAAGGGGAAGAGCCGGAGGCTGTCTGCAACGATACCCTCCATTTCCTGAAAGAGGCGGTATACAGCCTGTCCTTCCTGTCGGAAACCAACGGAAAACGCTACAAAGGCTTTGACCTGACGGAGAAGCCTTCTTTCCCATACCCGGATAACATGGCAGGAGTATCCGGGAAAAAAGCCAAGGTAGAGTACTGCTTCTACGAAGATGGCACGGAGGCGGGGAGCTATGGAGCGGATGAAGAAGCCCGGTGGATTTCCGAAGATCTGGTCATAGAGGGAGATACCCTTACGGAAGAGCAGAAGGCAGCCGGATTCCGCCTGGTGAAAGACGCCGTGGGAATCCGCTGGACCTATGAGGATGTGCCTGCCCTGGGGACAGACGGAAAACCCGTCTGCTTTGCTTCGGCGGAGAAGCCCTTTACCTTCCATGGCCTGGGACGCTTCCGGGACATTCGGACGGACAAGGAGAAACAGACCCAAGGGGCCGCAGACCGCTACGGGATTCATATTAACGCGGCGGCGGAACTGATTCATGAGCATAAGGAGGAGCTGGTAAATACCCTTCCCGGTACGGAGCCGGAGGAAGAGACGCTGTATGAGTTCCTCTGGGAGTCCGTTCTTCTGGGAAAGGCGGAGGAGAAAGAGAATATTGCCCGGGAGCGTCCCATTCTGACCATCCATACCCAGATCCTGGAGACGGAGGCAGAAGCTCAGAACGTCTATGACGAGGAGGCAGAGCAGAAGCTTGGCTACCGCCCGGGAGATACTGCCTGGTTTAAGACTACGGTTATGAACCATGAGCTTGATCCGGCGGACGCGGATACGGGAATACAGGGAGCTCTGCTGGAACCGGTGATCTATGATAAATTGCCGGAATACATCAGGGCCAACGGCATGGAGGGACTGGTAACGGCCGGGGCGGATCTGTCCGCAGCCTGGTATGCCTTCTCGGTGTCCGGGACGGCCCTGGGAGGAACCGGGGGCTTTCAGATCCGGTGGTATGACCGGGAGGGGAATCTGAAGGACAAAGATCAGATTCCCGCCTATACAGTTACACGCTCCGAATTCCAGGATATCCCGGACTATGGGGGAGATATGGTGACGGAGAAGAGCGATACGGACGGGTGTACCTTTGGCACATCCGGGGATGGGCGTCCTCCCTTTACACGTGCATTTGCGGATCTGAAACTGGGGGATGGGGGCAATACGATTTCCACGCCTATCGACTTTCAGGTGTATGAGATCCGCTTTGCTCCCGGGAGCAGTCTGGAGCCGGGAGAGCGCATCGAGGTTTTCTACGAAGTGGAGATACGGGAAGAGAATCTGCCGATGACTTATACCAGACGTGGAGACAAAGTATTTCCGGATTACTATCCCAAAATGGGAGAGTACGGGCAGGTGTATCCCAAATACTGGTCAGGAGGAACGGTTTGGGATCCGGTGAGCGGATTCTATACGGAGTCTCAGCCCTACATCGGAATTATGGAAGGCCGGTATTATACTTTAACTCAGTATCCAGCCTCTTCCTGGGAGACCTATGGCATGCGGGGGCAGTTTCGGAATGAGGATTTTATGATGGATATGAGCTTCCTGTGCCACGATGCAGGGGTCAGCGGCACCAGAAATCCGGGGACGGACCGCTATGAGTTTTTAAAGGAATCCCAGGCATTTATTCCGGGCAGGGGAGATGATCACGGGGAAGTAGGCGGTTCCAACGGCTACTTGAAGGATTATGACATCAATACCCATTACAACCAGCAGCGGGCTAAATATGTGCCTGCCTGGACCAATGGAAAGAAGGACGAACTGCCCCAAACTACAAGTTACAATCATCCGGTCAGCGGGAAGGCTAGGGACTGGTATGCCGGGGTCATGAAGCTGCGGGGAGATACGGACTGGCAGCGCTCCTGGGAGAGCGGTGGGCGCAACGAGGCGGTGCTGTGGGCGGAGGCACGTCTGCACCTGCAGACTGCCTGGCTGGCTGCAAGCTCGCAGCTTATTGGAGAAAGTGATTATCTGGCATCCACAGAATATCTGCCTACGGCATATCATACGGAAGCGCTGGATCCCCATTATGACTATGTGCCGCGCACCCATTATGCTTCCGCTTCGGTGTGGAAACCTTCTGACGGATGGTTTGAAGCTTATGACAGAAAACTTTTAAATGACGACAGCATCACGGTTCTGGAATATGATCAGAATTTTACGGCCCGCGTCGGGGCTTATAATTATGGGGACTGGGATTTGTCGGAGGGAGTCGAATTTCTCTATATTATGCCCTATGGGGTGGAACCGGATATTTCCGGCATTCAGGCGAAGATTTTAAGCGGCGGAACTTCCCGTGCGCCGGAATATCAGACTCTGGACAGTAAAGACATTCAGGTGGAGGTACTGCAGGAGCCCGGAAAATGGAACGGGTATCTGACGCCGGATTCCATGCGGGATCCTGTCCTGGGGAGCCAGGAGATGGACCGGACAGGGGATGCTCACGCCCAGAGAGGGGCCTACTATGCACAGGAAGACAGCGTATCCTGGGTTCTGAAAATCACGGTTAGCAGTCCTTTAAAGAAGTGGTTTTACAGGGGAAGTGAGAGCGGATACATGATGCTGGTGGATATTCCTTCCCATGTATATAAGACACCTGCTGCTGAATACTGGTACGATGAGGTATTGGTCCGTCCTGTGAATCCAGGCCAGGGTGACAGCCGTTACTATCAGGTGTACGACTCTACGGCTCTCTGGGGGAACAGTGATCCCATAGGAATGGGAAAAGCCCGGGGGGAACGGTATGCTCTCAGCTATCAGTATGGAGGCATGGACTGGCTTTGGAATATTTATCAGCCCAGGAGCAATGGCGGACAGATTTGTGCGCAGGCGTATGCAGTCAACGGTTCTCCGAACCTGCCCTATATCAACGGAATGAATATTTCCAACCGGGAGGTATCTGCCCAGGATGTCCTCTTTGACAGCGGAAGGGAGAACTTTGCCTCAGGCGCCCGCAGTACCTGGGCCAGCACGGGAAGCAGGGCCCATATGCGCAAGTCTCTGCTGCGGGTTTGGACCACCATTGGGGAAACGGATCGGAGCGGAAAACATATCAATAGCTACTATGTCAATCCCAAAGGGGATCGCTCTGCCCTGAATATTTATGTGGAAAATAAGTATTGGCTGAATACCATGGCTCCGGATCAGTACAGAAGGGGGACTGGCGGCGGTTGGTATTCCGGTTGGCAGAATTATGCGGTTCACTATAAATATTCGACCAACGGAGGCGGAAAGGGGACTCTTTACTATCCGGTGGTGACGAATATCCTTCCGCCGGGGATCGTTCCCCTGGCTTTGGACGGAGCTTTCGGTGAAGATAACCAGAAGAACGCAACCCTGACTCTGGACTGGACCCTCTATGGGGCTTCCTATAACGGAAATATTCGGGAAGAGCTGCGTGCCCTAAATGGGAAGGACGGTTCGGAAGATGAGCAGGCTCTCTATGAGGCCCAGGTGGAATACATTACTCTGGAAGGGGAAGGTGGAGAGCCAGAGGAACGCTACAAGATAACCTTTATGCAGAAAGGCGGCAGCCCGGCCAAGGACAAGGCGAAGATTGAGTCTGAGACGGAGCGGGTATTTTCTTTCCGGTTCTTTACGGAAGGGACGCCGGACTACGGGACGAAAGATGGGGGAACCAATGACGAACTGCTGGATCAGTATCAGAAGAATCACGTCTTTGTGTCCAGCGGTTTGGAAAATTATAAGTTCCTT
Source organism: uncultured Lachnospiraceae bacterium (assembly GCA_910586955.1). Taxonomy (GTDB): domain Bacteria; phylum Bacillota; class Clostridia; order Lachnospirales; family Lachnospiraceae; genus Laedolimicola. The sequence goes on from CAJUMM010000029.1 coordinate 11,729, forward strand.
ATAGACTCGGAAGTGGCTTCCAAACAACTTAACCCCTACTGGGTAGGAAATAGCGCAGTAACCAATTATAACAGCTGGCCTTACGGCAATGCGGGGGATACTGATTTCAACTGTTATCCTGATGTCCGCAACGACCGTAACGGTACATATTTCCCCGCCCTTCCCGTAACGGCCACCAGCCTGATGACAGAAACTTATGCTATCGATGCCACGGAGGATGGGGGTAACCGCCGTTACTATGAGACGGAGGACGGGAAAATTGAACTGAAGGAAAATTATGCCGATGCCAGGCAGGAGCTTGAGATGGAGGACTACACGTCCATCCGCTGGGGACTCCGCCTGGCCTCCGGGGATGCGGATCTCAACGGGAACGGCACTCACGGTGCCGTAAGTGCGGGGATTTCGGTGCCGGATTCCGGCGTACATACCACCAACCGGATCCGTATCCGCTATCCCTCCCTGGAGAACAAAAGTTTTGTCTCTGAAAGTCCCTCAGACGGCGTGGAGGATGCAAAGCTTGGAGTCCGTTCAGAGAAGGGGACGGAAGGGGAATACACCTACTATCCTGATAACAGCGATAAGTCCCAGGCCTTTTCCTACCGGGACCGGCTTTACTATCATGTGAAGGCCCAGAGTGCAGCAACGGCAAGCGAGTATATGTACCACGGGGATATCAACCATGGAAGAATCCGTATGGTCCTGGTGCTTCCCAAACACGTGACCTTTGATTTCCATGGAACCCTGGAGGAGGACGGAACATTACGGGGAGGAAGCGGCGATGACGGCGCTCTCTATCTCATGTACAAAAAAGAGGACGGCGGGCTTGCGCGGATGGAGCTTTCACAGATAGAGCAGGCCGGTTTCCGCCTGCGCCTTGAGAAGCGTGAGATCAATGAGGAGGGCCGAGAGGTTCTGGTCTTCGGCTTGATCACGCCGGGAGATTACGGGAACGGGGCAGGCAAGGATCCCAGTTATGAAGACTATCTGGACGGCAGGAAGATGCCGGGATACTTTGGGAGCAGTGAAATTCTGGTGCTGGGGATCCGCACGGAGATCTCTTCCCTGGAGCCGGCAGATACCATTCTCATGGGAGAGCGGTACTGGGATGAAAATTACGCTGCGGATACTTACATCACCCTGGAGGATTTGGACGGCGCCTATTTAAAGGATTTGTACCCGGCCGGCGGGTTTGACAAACTGGAGGAGTACAGCGACCGCCAGGTTTACTATGCCAGGGAAGAAGCGGATCAGGAGGAGGAGGGAATTGACTTTGACGGGGACGGGGATTACAGCGATCGGTACTCCCATGATGTGACAGGGGCCATTACCGTGCTGAAGCCCCATGCCACAGCCCGGCTGGATACCTCGAAGAAGCGCATAGAGATTACCAACCCGGATCTGTTCGGCGGAACTTCCCGGGTGGTGGAAGACCCGGCAGTAAAGGGCGCAGAGCAGATGATGATTTATCTGGATCAGGCGGTGAACGAGGGCAGCGCCGTACCCCGGTTCCTCATTGACTTCCGAATTCCCTTCCGGGGCACGGACGACGGCACCCGGGAGGAGGCCGGGATCACGGATAACAAGGTGACAGGGCGGATTTTTGCCATCAGCACCGGCAAATGGGAAATCCCGGAAAGTGCGGGAGACGCGGCCTACCGGGAAGAGCTTAAGAAACATCTGAAGGTCCATGTCTTTGTCCAGTACAGCGACGACCTGGAGGCGGAGCACCCCTTGGGACCCGCAGACGCCAAGGTGTCCTATGACAATGAGATGGATGATATGCTGGCGGGCACCGGAGAGTGGCTTGACCTGCTGGCCTACAGCGGAAAGTCAGGGGGCGTTTCCATTGAAGAGAATTATGTGGTCAATATGCAGCCCCTTACGGCCAAATATGATTTGGGCCGCAGGATTTACCAGATCCGGTATGTAATTGTTTCCGATGATCCTGCCTACATGGTTCCCCAGGGCTTCCGCTTAGCCATAGATGCGGATCCCGGGAAAACAGGAAGCCAGGAGATGGATGAGGTGGATCCGGAGCGGGAGAACTTAAAGGAGCTGCCAGACAGTGTAGTGTCAAAACTCACCGTGGACGAGAGCGGTTCCGTCACTGTCCAGAAGAAAGGAAATGCGGCCTTTGTAATGGCCACAGTAGGGCATGACTATGCCCGTAAACAGCACATAAACTATTTTGCAAATCCCTGGGCCAGGTACGACACAGACCAGTACGGACGGATCGGGGAGCGGGCCAGGGCGGGTTATTATGTGAGCCGGGAGATGCCCGTTTTGGAGGTGGATCTGGACGCCCTGTATCTGAAACAGGGCATGGACGACCAGGGGAAGGACTTTATCTATAAATGGGTGGATGATCTGCTGATCAGCCAGAGCAGCAAAACATTGAAGTATACGGCTTCCATCTGGAATATGTCTCAGGAAGCCGTGGACAAAACGGATCTGAAGAAGGGCACAGTGGTAGACGATGCTACCAATCCCCAGATTTCTGTAGTGCTTCCTTTTATCCAGGACATTGACTCTGCATTAGACCCGCTGGATCCTTCAAAATACCAGAATTACCGTTATATGGAGTACCAGGAAGACCAGTGGGAGGCTTCCTATCTGAATCCCAATCCGGATAAGCCCTGGAACCGGCCGGCAGAGCAGAAAGATGCAGGCTGGAGCTGGCATATTGAGGACGAAGAGGGGAAACGGACCGAGGCTCACCAGATCCGGGGAGTTGCCTTGGAGATGTACGATCATGTGACGGATATTAATGATACGGGACAGCGCCGGGTTCTTACCTGGACAGCAGACGGAATCCTGAAACCCGGGCAGCGGCTGGTGATCGATTTTCTGGTACCTGTTACCACGGAAGGAGCGGGAATCGGAAGTTCCGGCAGGATGAACTGCAAGGCCTATGCCTTTAAGCCCGGATCCTTTGTGCCCCATATTCCCGAGAGCATCAGCGGTGCGGAGACTTATTCCTATGAACTGGATAAGCGGGATATCAACCGGAACGGGTTGATGAACAGTGAAAATACCCTGGTGAAGACCCTGGGGGGCATTGCCTTTAATGCCCAGGAGAGCATCACCCGTACCAAGCTGTCCTTCTCAGAGTATGGAACGGGCTTAAATGCCACGGGCAATGACTATACCAAGCCATCTTTGGTACCGGAAGGCTCGGAATACAGCTTCCATTCCGTGATCTTGAATCCCAATACTACGGGAACAGGAAACGGCTATACCCGGCCTATTCTCTATGATGTGCTGCCTTATGCAGACGATATAAGGCTTACTACCATTACCGGACAGCCCGAAAAGCGTGGATCTGTGTGGCGTGGGTATGTGCGTCTTTCTACCGTCGCAGTAGAAGTGCGCACGGGCACCGAAGATGCCAGGAAGATGGAGGACGGGAAGGATGTGAATATCTGGGTAGGCCCCTTCCAGATGAAGAACGGGGAGATTGTGCCCATTGACAGGAAGAACCTGCCCAAATTGGCCCAGACAACCAGCAGCGATTTCTACAAGTCCATCCGGGGCGAAGGAGAAGCGGCTTTAAGGGAGAAGGGAAAATATTTTGTCCGCCTGTCGGAGATGCTGGCGCTGAAAGATACGGAGCCGGAGAAATACGAAGAGCTGGAGCGCCATGTGCAGGCCATCTATGCAGAACCGGAGGCAAGTTTTGTCCTGGGTGCAAATACAAAAATGACCCTTGTTTACCAAATGAAGGCGCCCTTGAACCTGCCTCTGTACAACGGCTATACGCCGGAGGAGAGTCTTTCGGTGAAGCTGGATGCCGCAGATTTCAGCGGGTGGAACAGTTTTGTGACCCAGACGGGGGATCTGGCAGTCCAGGAATCCTCCAATGCCGGTGTTTATCTGGATGCTCCGGCGGATCGGGGCTATATCGGCTACTATGTATGGCTGGATGATAATTACAGCAGTGTCTTTACGGATGAGGCCCAGTATGAGCACAGGAAAGACGGCCGCTGGATTTTGAAAAAGATAACCAAGGATCTGAATGAGGACGGCAAGCCGGATGATCCAGGGATCAACGGTGTGAAGGTGGAGCTTCTCTCCCCGGCCGGATACCCGGTGAACCAGGAGGGGGAGCTGGTGGCTGTGGTAGACGGAAGGTATTGCCTGGTGGATGAGGCTACGGGAGAACTTCTGCTGGATACTACGGATAAACCTATTTATACGATCTATGGGCCGGAAGTATATATTACGGAAAAAGATGCTTACGGAAACGACGGCTACTATGTCATGTCCAATCTGATGCCGGGCAGCTATAAACTGCGGTTTACCTTCCCGGAAGGGATTTGGGACGAGAGTGCTTTGACTACCCGAATTCTGGGAAATGCAGCCCTGGGGGGCACCACTACGTCCATGAAAGTGTACCGCCCGGGAGATACCCTGCCGGATCTGGGAAATCCCGGGACCGGTGCGGCAGCAGGTGACGGGGAAGAGGTAAACAGCCTGGTGATTCAGACTGTGAATGCCGTCCGTGTGGATGCCATAGGAACCAATCCCGCCACCTACCCCGCCTATGACGAGCGCATGACCGCCTACAATCTGGGAGTGGCCCCGGCCTACATTTACGGAGGATACGCCTGGCTGGACGAGGGGCCGGATCCCGGCAGGCTGGACGGCTATAAACAAGAGGGGGAGGCTCCCATCCAAGGCCTGGGTGTGACCATTTACCAGGTTGCTCCGGACGGCAGGCTGCTGCCCGCTTACGACAGGGATGGAAACCTGATCTCCCGTATTCAGACGGACAAAGACGGGTATTTCCGCACCAGCCTCTACCCTTACCGCAGCTATGTGGCGGTAGCGATGCTGGAGAGGGGACTTTATGAACCATCTGTGTTTAATCCTCACGACGATCCCTTGGAGAGGGAGGACGACAACGATCTGCGGTACAATCCGGATTACCCGGAGGGTATGCGGAATGTTACCCCGGTCTTTGCGGCTACGAAACGGGGGCAGAAGCTTACGGAGGATAAGCGCTATTATGGTCCCTTTGACGGCCTGGGCCTGGGGCTAATGAGACAGGGTAAGGCTCATATCGGAAAATACGTCTTTGAAGACAGGGACTACAACGGCGTGTACGGAGAGTACATCAATGAGGAAGGATATGTGGTGACGGAGCCCGGAGTGAACGGTGTGAGAATCGGGCTGGAGCAGTACGGCTATGATGAGACCCTGCAAAAATGGGTTTTGATACCCGGAACTGCAGAGGAGGGTTTCTTCCAGATGGCTGTAAGCCAGGGAGGATCCTATATCTTCCCGGATCTTCCCACTACCGTGGTTTTGGACGACGGGATTGCCCGGCTGGCAGGATACCGGGTGAAGGTGGATATGGATAGCATCCCCGAAGGATATACGCCCGCCAAATACCACATGAGCGGACGGTGGTCCGACAGTGATCTGCCGGTGCAGCCGGATCCCGGAGGAGATAGGGGAGGCTTCCGTTATTTGAAACGCTATGGGGATGTGGAAGATCATCCTATGCCGGTGGCGCGGAAAGTGGAATCGGAAGAGGATGCAAATTTTGTAGTAGAAGGCATTGCCTATGATACTTCTGCGGGAGAGGGCATTCTGGATATGAATATAGGCCTTGCCACCGTAGAGACGGCCCAGATCCGGGGAACCCTGTGGGAGGACAAAAATTATGACGGCATGAATAACATCTACAAGGATGCAGAGGGCAAAGAGGTACAGGAGCCCGGTATAAAAGGGATTGAATTGGAATTGCTTCCTTATTACTACGAATCCGGCCATGATACGGTGAAGGGAAAATGGGTTCCTTTGAAAGCTTCGGATGTGGGGGAAGATATTTATAAGCGCTATACGAGCCAGACGGAGACGGAGGAGGACGGCGGATATGTCTTTGACCATGTGCCCTCTACGGTGATGGTGCAGGATCAGAAACATATCTGCGGCTATCAGGTATCCATAAAAAGTGATTTGGATGCTTTGGGTCTGGCAGTTACCCGTTACCGGAGCGGCAGTAATGCAACAGACAATACACTTCAGAGGGGAAGCGGCGTGCTGGGAGGAGACGGCGAGTATCTGGTTCCCGCCAGACAGGTGGAAGGCAGCGATCTGATTAAAGAATACGGTTCCCCTGCCCTTGGGAACCAGGCGGCTATGCTGGTACACAACGATCTGGGCTGGTTTGACGTGAACAAGACCAAGAACCTGGAGTCCGGCCAGGGAGGCCTGCGGCGCTTTGACTTGGTGGAGATATCAGGCCGGGCATGGCTGGACGAAAACTATAACGGTATCATGGACGAGAAGGAAGCGGGCCTCGGGGGCGTGGAGATTATGCTTTCCCGGTACTGTCTGACGAAGGACGGAGACCCGTTAAAAGACCCTGAGGCCGGAACGGATAAAGAAGGAAATCCCCTCTACTGGAGGGCGGATCCGGATTTCTTACAGACTGTAAAGACGGATGCTAAGGGAGACTACAGCTTTGAGGATCTGAAAACCTATGTATACCGGGATGGAGATTACTGTCTGGCAGGCTACAAGACGGCAGTGAAGGAACATCCGTCTGGAACTGGCGATTATGCCGTAACGCTGTACCGGCAGCCGGTAAAAGATGGGCAGCGCAACAGTGATTTGAAGGATGGAAAACTGAATGAAGAAGAGGAGTACATTGTAACTGCCAGGAAGATAAAAAATCCGGGCAAGGATGTATTTTATCTGCTGGATCTGGAAGGGAAAACCTACGATCCGGTTCTTGGCAGTCCCCAGGGCGGATTTGACGCCGGTTATCTGGAGTATCCGGATTCCGTGATTGCAGGCTGTGTGTTTGACGATCTGAATTATGACGGCATTATCAACAAGGGTCTGGATGAGGACGGAAATGAGAAAGAAGACGGGTTTACACAAAAAATCCGTGAAGCCATTGCGGCTGGGCCCATTTATACCTATCTGGAGGTTCATGCTAAAGCTTATTACTATCAGGACGGACAATGGCATCCCTATTGCCCGGACGGAGGGACGGATCAGGCAGAGTACAGCGTGCGTGTAGACCTGAAAGGGGACGGAAGCTATGAACTGCCTGTACCTACCCAGTTCCTGGTAGAGGATCAGCGCCGCCTGGCCGGTTATGAGGTGGAGGTGAACAAGGTTCCCTCAGGCTATCATGTGACCAGGCATCTGGGAAATCAGGGAAAGGGAAATGAAAATACCCTGCGCAAGATCTATCTGGCGAACAGAACCAGTTACCGTCTGACAAAGACGGATCTAAACGGGATATACGGAGGAAAACTCTGGGAAGAGATTGACGGCAAGTTAGTGGCAGCCGGGAAACCTGTGTCAGCGGAAGCCGAAGGAGCCAGCGTGAATATGGCGGATGGCTATGATGTGGCGAAGGCCCGGACGCTTGAGGGATACAACGTGGGCTACACAGGCCAGCGCTCCTCCCGGATCCGCGGATATGCCTTTAAGGATACCAACTACAATGGCGTGTACGGCGGCTCTGCAGAAGATTATCCTTTGAGTAATATCAAAGTGGGACTGAAGCTCTTTGAACTGGATGCGGATACGGATGAATGGATAGAGCGGACCGATCTTTATGAGCCCGGGAAAAGTTATTTCCGGGAAATGCAGACGGGAGACGAAGGAGGATATATTTTCCTGGATCTTCCCACCCATGCAGAGCATGGAAGGGATTACGACGGTACTCCCAAGCTCTTTGGCTATGAGGTATGGCTTGCAGAGACGGCGAAGGAGGACGGAAATCCACTGGCGGCCACCTTCTATCAGGTGGATCTGGGAAAGAAAACCGGAATACTCAACAGCGCCCTGAACGGGGAGACCGGGCAGGTGCTAAAGCCGGAACCGGCCCCGGGAGAGAAGGATACCCTAAACGGGGAAATCTATAAAGGAAAGATTGTGACGGCCATGAAGCTTGAGAAGGACGATCCCACCCTGGCGGATGTGGTGAAGGGATATGACTGCGCCCACGGGACCAACCGGATTAATTACAATCTGGGCTTTGTGGACTACCAGCCGGGCAGTATAGAAGGAACGGCCTTTGTGGACCGGGATTACGACGGGCTTTATAAGAAGGATACGGATGATCCCCTGGAAAATATGGAGATTGGCATCCGGCTTATGCGTTATGATCAGGAGAAGGATACCTGGGTGGAAGCTCCTGGAGCAGATCCGGACGGCTCCGGGGATGGGTTTGTGAAGAAAACCCGCACGGATAAAGAAGGACACTACAAGTTTGAAGAGCTTCCGGTTACACAGAAAGCAATAGAGGAAGGAGATGGCTTATACGGCTACAGCCTCTATGTGCTGGGGGAGACGGATCGGTATGTGACAAAATACCAGGTGAACAAGGGCAAGGGCGACAGCGCATTGCTACACGATACCAGGCAGATTGTCAAGTTGAGCACCTGGCCGGAGATTATGGAGACAAAGGCAGGAGCAGATCTCCCGGAGAAAACCGTGGTGTTGGGAAACCCTGTGGATACTTCCAAGAAAGAACCCTTGAATACTCCCTATATTGTGCTGGGCTATGATATGCTGCGGGGAGTGATGCTGACGGATTACAATGTAGGATTTACTCCCAAGGATGAAATTTACCGCGTGAGCGGAATCGTCTGGGAGGATGCAAACTACAACGGAATCCTGGACGAGGAGAAGCCTGTGCAGGGAATAGAGGTTACACTGGAAAAGTGGTATTTCCAGAATGATCAGTGGACCCAGGATCCGGCAGGAACCCAGAGGGCAGTTACGGAGGGGGATGGAACCTATGCCTTTGAGAATTTGAAGGCGGTGGAACTTGTGAACGGAGATTTGGCAGTCTGCGGCTATAAAGCGCAGGTGAAAAGCCTGCCTCAGGGATACGCAGTGAGTGTATTTCATGCCAATAAGGGCAAAAAGGACAGCGATTTGAATGATAAGACGGGATACCTGGAGGAAGACGGGGAGATGCTGGTGCTGGCAGATAAGGCAGACGAGACCACGCCGGAGAGCTATAAGCTTGGCGGATATAACATTTCCCATGGACATTCCCTGGAGGATTTGAATGCGGGCCTGGTTTCTTTTGAACGGGGCAGCATCCGGGGGCTTGCCTTCGAAGACTCCAACAGCAACGGCGTCTGTGACTCGGATGAGCGGATAGTCAGCGGTGCAGCCGTATATCTGCATATTTCGGTGAAGAAACCGGATACGGAAGGAGAGGCCGGGGATGGTGGTACAAAGGATCCGGATGCTTCCGGAATTTCAGATGATTCCGGCGATCCGGATCAGCCTGGGATACCGGAGGACGTGGAAATCCGCACCACCGTAACAGACAGCAGGGGACGATTTACCTTTGACGATTTGCCGGCCCTTGATGAAAACGGGGAACTCTACGAGTACCAGCTGTATATGAAGAAATCGCCTCAAGGGAAATTCACACTTTCCTGGTCTTTGGAAGAGGCGGAAGGAAGAAAGAGGAATATCTTGTCGGATGGGCTGCGATACCGGACGGCGGAGGATCCCAATATGGGAATCTGCCCGGTTATGTATCTGGCAGAAGCTAAAGATCCGGATTTTTATGGTGTGGCCTGGAAAGTCAACGGATACCGGTACACATCAAGTTATCTGGGTTATTACTTGAAATACCCGGAGGGGGGAGGTCCCGGATCCGGTTCGGGAACCGAAGGTGGCAGCACCCTGCGGGCGGACGGAGCGAGAACGGGCGATCAGGCCTGGACGGAATTCTGGCTGGTGCTGGCATCCGTTTCCACTCTGGGAGCAGCGGGGCTTCTGATGCTGTTGAAGAGGAGAAAAACCGGAAGGAAGGATTGACATTTGTGAAGAAAGGGAGAAGCGCAAAGGAAAAGCGGAGGCTGATTGCGCCAGTCTGTATTGCAGGAGCCGTCTTCGGGGCGGCTCTCCTTCTCCTGCTGTATTCCAAAGGACAGGACAGACACCGGATCTTCCGAGGGAGTACGGGGAAGGTGATTCACCGAGAGAAAGAACGGGAGGATACCCTTGTGATCGGTGTTTCTTCCCTATCGGAGAGTATTCATCCCTACAGGCAGGAGGATGAAGCTATGAAAGTTCTTCTGCGGCTGGTCTATGAGCCGCTGCTTATGGGGGACGGTAAGGGCGGAATTATTTACAAAAATGCAGGAAGCGTCCGGTTTGAGGAGGGAGGCTCACGGGCCCGGGTGACAGTAAATACAAAGAAGGCTTTCAGTGACGGTACTCCTGTGACGGCAAAACGGGTGCTTCAGTCTTATGAGTGGTTTCTCGGGAGGGATACGGCTTATACAGATTGCCTGAGAGTGCTGGAAAAGATAGAGCCTGTGGGAGAGGATACCTTGGTATTTACCTTCCGGGAGAAAAGCCTTGACAATATCCGCGTGTTTTTTGTCCCTTTGATTTACCAGGAGGATCAGGAAAGTGAGTACGGAAGCACGGCGCTGGGAACGGGCCCGTATAAGATAGAAAGCTTGGTTCCCTATGAGAAAATCATCCTGTCACAAAACGGCGGGGGCAGTTACGGACGAGTTGAGCTTTGGCGGATGGATTACAGCCGCATGGAGGAGATCTTGGAATTCCAGGAGATGGATTTGTTTATGATAGATAAAGGGATGTATGATATGGTTACTGCCTGCGGTGCCTATGATATCTGGGAGACAGAAAAGGAACAGGGCTATTATCTGGCTTATGGCCTGGAGGATAAATCCCTCCGGGATGGGATCGCAGGACTTGCAGCCGGAAAAAAGTTTTTTGAAGAGACCCAGGATAAGGGGATCTTTTCCCCAGGGATTGTTTCGGCCTACAAAGAAAATCCCTGCTATGGGACCCTGGTGGAAAAGGGAAGCCTGGAAGGGGCGGATGAATTAAGTGTTCTTCTGGAATATGACGGAGGAGCCGCAGGGATTTACCAGGGGCTCTCCCAGGTTCTTGGACAGGAGGGCGTGTCCCTGCGCCCGGTTCAAAGCCAGGAGGAGATTTCGGCGCCGTCCGGGCTTCCCCAGGCAGAGCTTGTGATTTACTGGGGTTCCTATAGGGATTTGCTGAGGGCGGAGGATGAGGAGGGCTTCTATGAGTCGTATCCTGAACTGGAAGCGGAGCGGTTTTACGACAGTCTGGAAAGGTATCTGGCCAAGGAAAACTTTTTTACGCCCTTAAGCAGGGATACGGTCTGGGCGGCCCGGCTGGCAGGCAGGGATACGCTGGGATTGCTGGAGTAGGCAGATTTTGGGCCTTGCGATCTTAAGAAATGCTTAAATTTGCCGCACTTGAAAAAAACCCCTTTTCTTTTTGGCAGGAATTGTATATAATATAATCTACGCCAATGGGCATTAAAAATCCGGAGATATCCGGGAAAAGTGAATAACTGCTGATAAATTAGGAAAAGAATGAGACATAGAGAGAAACCAGCGAAAGGGGATTGTGAAGATGGCAGGGACAGATATCGGAATTGATCTGGGTACGGCGAGTATCCTTGTATTTATAAATGGAAAGGGCGTTGTGTTAAAGGAGCCCTCCGTAGTAGCTTTTGACCGGGATACCAACAAGATCCGGGCCATCGGTGAGGAGGCCCGCCTGATGCTGGGAAGGACGCCGGGGAATATTGTGGCAGTGCGGCCTCTGCGCCAGGGCGTGATTTCGGACTATACGGTAACGGAGAAGATGCTGAAATACTTTATCCAGAAGGCCATGGGGAAGAAGACCTTCCGCAAGCCCAGGATTGCAGTCTGCGTTCCAAGCGGCGTCACGGAAGTGGAGAAGAAGGCGGTGGAAGACGCCACCTACCAGGCAGGCGCCAGGGAGGTCCTGATTATAGAGGAACCCATTGCGGCAGCCATCGGAGCCGGAATTGACATCTCCAGGCCCTGCGGCAATATGATTGTGGATATCGGAGGCGGAACCAGTGATATCGCCGTGATCTCCCTGGGAGGAACGGTAGTGAGCACTTCCGTGAAGGTGGCAGGGGATGACTTTGATGAGGCCATCGTCCGTTATATGCGCAAGAAGCACAATCTTCTGATTGGAGAGCGGACAGCGGAGGATATTAAGATTAAGGTTGGTACATGCTATCCCAGCACGGAGCTGGAGAAGATGAATGTCCGGGGACGGAACCTGGTGACAGGACTTCCGAAGACCGTGGAGGTGACCTCTGAAGATACGGAGGAAGCTTTGAGGGAGACTACCATGCAGATTGTGGAGGCTGTACACAGCGTACTGGAGAAGACGCCTCCGGAGCTGGCGGCAGATATTGCGGACCGGGGAATCGTACTTACAGGAGGCGGGGCCCTCTTGAGAGGCTTAGAGGAGCTTCTGGAAGAGAAGACAGGCATCAATACCATGACGGCTGAGGATTCCATGAAGTGTGTGGCTATCGGAACCGGCAAATTTGTGGAGTTTATGGCCGGGAAAAGAGACGAATAGAACATGAGGGGCATGACGGGAGCGTCCGTCATGCCCGTTTTTACAAGGAGCAGCATGAAACTGGAAGGCTATGTGGAACACATTATCTACCGCAATACGGAAAATGGTTATTCGGTTTTGAATCTGGTATCCGGGGAACGGGAAATCACCGCCGTGGGTGTCTTCCACTATATCAGTGAGGGGGAGCTTCTGGAGCTGGAGGGCAGTTATACGGAGCATCCCCTATACGGGGAGCAGTTTCAGGCGGAACGCTTTGAGGTCAAAGCGCCGAAAGATGTGCTGGCTGTAGAGCGGTATCTGGGAAGCGGTGCGGTCAAGGGGATTGGCGCTGCCTTGGCAGCGCGGATTGTGCGGCATTTCGGGAAAGACACCTTTGAGATTATGGAGCGGGAGCCGGAGCGTCTGGCGGAGATTAAGGGAATCAGCGAGCGCAAAGCCAGGGAGATTGCGGAGCAGCTGGAGGAGAAGCGGGAGCTTAGGCAGGCTATGATATTCCTTCAGGGGTATGGAATTTCCATGAATCTGTCTGTGAAAATCTACCAGCAGTACGGACAGGAGATTTACCGGATCATCAAAGAAAATCCCTACCGTCTGGCCGATGATATCAGCGGCGTGGGTTTCCGGACCGCCGATGAGATTGCCAAACGGGTGGGGATCCGTTCCGATTCGGACTTCCGGATCCGAAGCGGGATACTCTATGTGCTGCTTAAGGCGGCGGGGGAGGGGCATACCTGTCTCCCGGCAGAAGTTCTTAGAGTAAAGACGGAAGAGCTTTTGGAAGTGCCTGGGGAGGCGGTGGAGAAGCACTTGATGGATTTGGCATTTGAGCGCCGTCTGGTTCAGAAACAGGTGCCGGGACCGGGAGGGGAGCCCATACCCTTTGTGTATGCAGCCTCCTACTATTATGCGGAGCTTGGGATTGCGGCTATGCTGTGCCAGCTTAAGCTTTCCCTGGAGATTCCGGAGGCGGAGATAGAGAGCAGGCTTAAGAAGATAGAGGGGCAGATGTCTACGGAGCTGGATGCGCATCAGCGGGAGGCGGTTGCCGCCGCCGTACAGAACGGGCTTCTCATTCTGACGGGAGGGCCGGGAACAGGAAAGACAACAACCATCAACGCTATGATCCGCTATTTTGAGGCGGAAGATCTGGAGATTTTTTTGGCGGCTCCCACAGGCCGCGCAGCCAAGCGCATGACGGAGGCTACCGGCTGCGAGGCCCGGACCATTCACCGGCTTTTAGAGCTTTCCGGAGGGCCGGATAACCTCTCCGGCCGGGCGGTATTTGCCAGAAACGAGGAAAATCCCCTGGAGGCGGACGTGATTATCATCGACGAGATGTCCATGGTGGATACCCATCTGATGCAGGCCCTTCTGAAAGCGGTCATTCCCGGGACGCGGCTGGTCCTGGTGGGGGATGTAAACCAGCTTCCCAGCGTAGGGCCCGGAAGGGTGCTGCAGGATCTCATTGCCTCCGGCGCCTTTCCGGTAGTACGCCTGACAAAGATTTTCCGCCAGGCTGCCGAGAGCGACATTATTGTGAATGCCCACAAGATCAACCGGGGAGAGCAGGTAACCTTGGATAACAAAAGCCGGGATTTCTTTTTCCTTAAGAGGCAGGATCCCAATCTCATCCTGCGGGTGGTGCTTGCCCTGGTCCAGGAAAAGCTTCCCAGATATGTCCATGGGAGCATTTCCGATATCCAGGTTCTGACGCCTATGCGCAAGGGCGTGCTGGGGGTGGAGAACCTAAACCAGATGCTTCAGCGGTACCTGAATCCGGCCTCGGAAGACAAAGAGGAGCGGGAGCATGGAGGCGGAGTTTTCCGGATAGGGGATAAGGTTATGCAGATACGGAACAATTACCAGCTGGAGTGGGAAGTGCGTAACCGCTACGGCATAGCCGTGGATCGCGGGCTGGGAGTTTTCAACGGGGATATGGGGACCATCCGGTCCATCAATTCCTTTGCGGAGGAGCTGACGGTGGAATTTGACGAGGGCCGCATGGTTTCCTATCCCTTTAAGCAGCTGGACGAACTGGAGCTGGCCTATGCCATTACGGTACATAAGTCCCAGGGAAGCGAATACCCGGCTGTGGTAATTCCCCTTCTTTCGGGACCGCGGCCTTTGATGAACCGGAACCTCCTCTACACGGCCGTGACCAGGGCCAGGTCCTGTGTGACTCTGGTGGGTAGTGCCGAAGTCTTTGATATGATGGTGCAGAATGAGACGGAACAGAAACGATATACAGGTCTTGCCGAGACTGTTAAATCTTATTTATCCTCGCAGATGCCCGGTGTGTGACGGGATTGTTGGGAAATACGGAAAATTCATATGTGACAGCTGTGTGAAAAGGCTGCACCCGGTGGAGGAGCCCCTGTGCAAGAAGTGCGGGAAGCCTCTTGACAGGGAGGAGGCGGAATACTGCGAAGACTGCGGGAAGGGAAAACATCTCTTTGCCAGAGGCCGGGCGGCTTTCGTATACGATGCCCTGATGCGGGAGTCCATAAGCCGGTTTAAATATAGAAACCGCAGGGAATACGGGGACTTTTATGTAAAAGAGATCCTGGAGCGCTGCGGGGATGCCCTCCGCGCCTGGGAGGCGGACGCTTTGATTCCCATTCCCCTGCACCGTGGGAGAAGGCGGAAAAGAGGGTTCAACCAGGCGGAGCTTCTTGCAAGAGGGCTTAGCCGGGAACTGGGGATTCCGGTAAATACCCGCCTTCTGGTCCGGGTGAAAAAGACCCGTCCCCAGAAGGAGCTGAGCAGGCAGGAGCGGAGCAGTAATTTGAAAAATGCTTTTCAAGCGGCCCAAAATGATGTAAGATTAAAAAAGGTGATTCTGGTAGATGATATCTACACCACCGGAAGTACCATAGATGCGGCGGCAAAAGTGCTTTTGCAGCAGGGCGTGGAAAAAGTTTATTTTTTAAGCATTTGTATTGGACGGGGATACTAATTGTGGTATAATGTACGGAAGGACAATGGGACAGCTATTACTTACAGAGGTGAATCATGTTAAACGAGGATAAGATCCGGCTTATGACAAAGGCCGCTTCCTTCGAAACCGGGGAGGGGAAAGAGGCTTTGTCCATGAACAGATATTTTCGCGGTGATTATATCAGCCTCCAGCTGATCTTCGCATGGCTTTCATTTACGGTTTCTTTTGCACTGTGCGTGGGACTGTGGGGTTTTTATAATATGGAATATTTGCTGACAAATCTCCATAAGATGGATTTGCCGGCGCTGGGAAAAAGATTTGCTTTTCTTTACCTGGGACTGCTGGGAGTTTTTCTCCTGATCCATTACGTAGTATATCACTTGCGGTATCAGAAAAACAAAAGAAATCTTGCTGTATATCACCAGATTTTGAAAAGGATTGCCCATATTTATCAGATGGAATCCAAAAACGGAAGCAGTGATTTCACATCAGGAGGAACGAGAAAAGATGACAACGCTACTGGAATTTAGAGAGAAAGCTAAAATATTTTTGGGGAAATACGATATTTATATTTTTCCCCTGCTGAAATTTATTCTGGCCATTATCACCTTTTTGTCCATTAACGGAAATATCGGTTTTATGGAACGGGCGAAAAGCCCGGCCATATCCATGATTCTGGCTTTGATGTGCTCCTTTCTCCCCATAAATGCCATTGCCGTATTCGGGGCAGTTTTGATTCTGGCCCATGCCTATGCTCTCTCCCTGGAGGTTTTTGCCATTGCCTTTGTGGTAATCATCCTGATGTTCCTGCTGTTTTTCAGGACGGCCTCCCAGTATGGCTATATCTTGGTTCTCACCCCTCTGGCTTTTGCCATGAAGATGCCTTATCTGGTACCCCTTTCCATGGGACTGGTGGGAAATCCCCTGGCTGCGGTTCCGGTAGGCTGCGGTACGGTTATCTATTACCTGATGCAGTATATGAAGCTGAATACGACGATTTTAAGCGGAACGGGCAAGGAAAGCGAAGCCATGAAGCAGAAAATCACGTATTTGATTGATAATGTGGTGCGGAACCGGGAAATGCTTTTAATGGTGATTGCTTTTGCCGTAACCATTATCGTGGTGTATGTCATACGGAGAATGTCTATTGACTATGCCTGGTCCATTGCAGTGGGCGTGGGAGCCGTGGTCAATGTGATTGTCCTCCTTACAGGGAGCATGATCTTCAATGTTTCCCTGAAGATTGCCCCTGTTCTTCTGGGAACCCTGGTATCCATGGCCCTGGTGATGGTACTGCAGATTATGGTGTTTACCCTGGACTATTCCAGGACGGAATATGTACAGTTTGAGGATGATGAATATTATTACTATGTAAAGGCGGTGCCCAAGGTGACCATCGCCGTTTCCGAGAAGCGGGTGAAGCGGATTAGTTCCCAGAGAAAGCCGGCATCCGCAAAAAAGAAAAGCGGCACGGGCAAAAGGCCTGCGGCAAATTCCCCGCAGAAGGATTAACAGGCAGACAGCTTAGATAGGAGGGAGTAAAATGCGGAGTTCTTTAACAGAATTTGTACAGCAGTTCTTGAAGTGGGACTCCCTGCAGATCCGGCCTACGGATATTGTGGAAGTGATCATTTTATCCTTTCTGATTTATCAGGTGATGGCCTGGATTAAGAAGACCAGGGCCTGGTCCCTTTTGAAGGGCTTTGCCGTGCTTCTGATCTTTATCTTCCTGGCCTGGAGCTTCCAGCTGAATACCATTCTCTGGATTGCGAGAAACGTGTTCAGTCTCGGAATCACCGCCCTGGTGATTGTGTTCCAGCCGGAGCTTCGGAGAGCCTTGGAGCAGCTGGGACAGAAGAATCTCATCAATTCCGTATTCAGCTTTGACAGCTCCAAGGAGGACAGCGCAAGATTCAGCGATAAGACGGTGAACGAGCTGGTGAAAGCCGTGTTTGAGATGGCGAAGGTGAAGACCGGCGCCCTGATTGTCCTGGAGAGAAATACGCCGCTGAATGAGTATGAGCGGACGGGGATTACCCTGGATTCCATACTCAGCAGCCAGCTTTTGATTAATATTTTTGAACACAATACGCCTCTTCACGACGGGGCTGTGATTGTGCGGGAGAACCGGATTGTATCGGCCACCTGTTATCTGCCCCTCTCGGATAATCTTTTTCTGAGCAAAGAGCTGGGGACCCGTCACAGGGCTGCAGTGGGAATCAGCGAGGTGACGGATTCTATGACCATTGTGGTTTCGGAGGAGACCGGAAAGGTATCTGTGGCTATGGGCGGGGAGCTCAAGCGGGATCTGTCCCAGGAAGAACTGCGGAGCCAGCTGGTGATTGCCCAGGATAAAACCCGGGATACGGGACGGTTCAAATTGTGGAAAGGACGGGTGAAGAAGCGTGAAAAAGATGCTGACAAATAACCTGGGCCTTAAACTTCTTTCCATTGTGGCAGCAGCCATGCTGTGGCTGATTGTGGTGAATATTGACGATCCGGTAACGTATCAGGATTTTTCTTCGATCCGGGTGACTATGCTGAATGAGGATGCGGTTACGGATAAGGACCAGGTATACCGGGTGGAGGATAACAGTGATCTCATCAATATCCGGGTATGGGCGAAACGCTCCGTACTGAATAAACTTTCCGCAGAAGATTTTACGGCTACGGCGGATATGGAGAAAAACATTAAGTTCGGCAATCTGGTGGGGATTGAGGTATCCTGCAGCAATCGGAACGTGCGGACTGCTGATATTGCCAAGAGCCGGGAAAATGTGGTTATCAGTATTGAAGATGCGGCCAGTGAGCTGTTCAACGTAGTAGTGAGGCAGAGCGGCCAGCCGGATGACGCATACGTGGTGGGAACTGCGCTTCCCGAGCAGAGCCTGATTGAAATCCGGGGGCCGGCCTCTGTGGTGGCCAGGATTAACAGGGTCCAGGCGGATCTGAATGTTACGGGATTCAATTCTGACCGGAGTGAGATTTGTGCACTGACCATTCTGGACAGCAATGGAGCCCAGGTGGATACCACTTATCTGGAATATGCCGGGAAGACGGAAGGCATGAAGGTTATGGTAACCATGCTGAGGAAGAAGGATGTAAGGCTGAAACCTGCTTATACGGGCACGCCTTCCAGTGATTACAGTTTCAAAAATATTTTTGCGAAGCCGGAGACGGTGAAGATTGCAGGAACTACGGCGGATATTTCGAAAATTATGGAAATTGAGATCCCGGAGGATGAGATTAACATTAACGGGATTGAGGAAGACACCCAGTTTGTGGTGGATATCACCAAATATCTTCCGGACAATATCCGGCTGGTGAATGAAGCGGATGCTATGGTCACGGTTGTAGTGGAGTTGGAGCGGAAGCAGGGAAAGGGTGTAAAGATTCCGGTTTCGGAGATCGAACTGAAAAATCTTTCCCGGGGTATGAAAATTGATTTCGGAAACCTGAAAGAGATAGAGGTAGTGGTCAAAGGAACCAGTGCGGAATTGGAAAGCCTGAATGAGGAAGAGGTAAAGGTGGCTTTGGATTTGTCTGACTACACCAAAGCGGGAGACTATACCGGTACGGCAGATGTGACTCTTCCGGAGAATTACGGCCTGATGGAGGATGTGGAAATTGAGTTTACCCTCACAAGGGCTGCGGGAAGCTCCGGAGGGGCCGGAAACGGCTGATGGGGATGAACATTAAAGAACGGAGGTTTTGCATATGGTAAGTAAGAAGGTAGTAATTCAAAATCCAACAGGACTGCATCTAAGGCCTGCAGGCATTCTCTGCAAGACAGCCATGCAGTTTAAATCCATGATTACGTTCACATTCGAGAATACCACGGCGAATGCCAAGAGCGTTCTGAGCGTTCTGGGGGCCTGTGTAAAGTCTGGGGATGAGATTGAAATTATCTGCGAGGGTGCGGACGAGCAGGCAGCCCTGGCAGCTATGGCAGAAGCTGTGGAGAGCGGCCTTGGAGAATAAGAAAAGATGGGCGATAGGGTATGCAGCACTCTGCATACTCTATTTCGTCGTGTCCGTAATGATTCCTCACCACAAACTGGATCCCCGGGGACTGGAAGGAGTGGGCAAGCCTTCCCTGCGGCTGAAAACCCAGGAGATTACGGATGATACAGAGCTGAGATTTGAGTACTATGCAGACCAGGATGCCTTAAGCCAGCTCTCTTTCTATTTTACAGACAACGATCACCTCTTTTCCGGGGGAGAGATCCGGATAGAAGCCTTTGATCTGGAGAGCGGGGAACTCCTGGGCAGCCAGACCTATGCTCTTTTGGATCTGGAGGTGGAGGCCTTCTGGGGTGTCACCTTTGAGGAGGAGCCTAAGGGGCGGGCCCTGGAAGTGGTAATCACAGGAAGCGGCATAGCCGGAAGCAGTGCCGGGGAAGACCCGGAAGGGCCTTCCGTCTGGCTGAACACGGTACGGCGGACCAGCGGCAATACTTATGAGAACGGACAGGCCCTGGAACACAACCTGATCTACAACGCTGTCTACCGGGTTCCGGTGCACTATGTGCAGAAACCCTTTCTGATGACCTGCATGTTCCTGATTCTGGGGGCAATGTTTTTTCTGTTATATGGGAAGAGGCCTTTGGAAGGGAAGGGAGGCCCTGGCGCAAAGACGGCCAAAGAGAGCCGCGGGTTTTGGGAAAGATCAAGGGCTTTTTATAGAAAATACCGTTTGATGCTTGGGCTGGGCCTGCTGTTGTTTCTGGTTGCCCTGGTCTTCTTCTATGTATATGACGGCCAAATCCGAAAAGCTATGAACAGTACCCACCGGGTGGTGGTGATGCGGGATAACAGAGAGCTGCTGCCCGTGACGGCGGATACCCGGAATATGGTACAATATTATACCACAGAGGAGGACTCTCTGGTGGGGCTGGGAGTGCGGATGGATCTGTCGGTGGATTTTGTTCCTGCCGGATACATTGAAGCACAGGTCACGGATATGACAAGCGGTGAATTGCTCTGCAAGGCCCGGATTGACGGGGCCGGGCTGCTGGACGGAGAGTATGTGGGGTTGATTTTTGACCGTTCCCAGACGGGGATCAAGGGACATACTTATGAGGTTTCCCTGCATTTTTCAGAGGAGCTTTTGGATAGCGGCTTGTCCGTGATTGTGACGCCGGAAGGTTATTATAAAGAAAACACTCTTTGGGTGGAAGGGGCGAAACAGGAAAACCAGCTGAGCATGAACGCCCACACCTATTTCAACCTCTTTTTGAAAAAATACTTTTTTGCCATGTTCCTCTTTTTCGAGATTATGGCGGCCGGCTTCTATTATCTGGCCTTTATCCGCAGGTGCAGGATTGAGAAGGTGTTCCTGTTTACCATTCTGTGCCTGGGTGTGATTTACAATTTCCTTCTGACGCCCTATATGACGCCGGACGAAAAGTATCACATCGATATGTCTTACCGGCACTCCAACACTTTGCTTGGAATTGAACAGATCGGGGAAAACAAGTGCCTGAAGCGGGCGGACGACGAGGCTCTTAATTTTACCTCGGAGCCCAGCCTGACCAATTACAAGAACCTTTATGACGGGCTTTTCAAGCAGGTGGAGGATGACCGGCTGGTGGAGGCGGATGCCACTGCCAATACGGATGCGCCTATGATTGTCTACCTGCCGGCGGTACTGGGTATGACCCTTTCCAGGCTTCTGCACCTGGGGACGGTTCCCATGCTGCTCTTTGCCCGGTGGTGCAGCCTGCTGTTTTTTGCCTGCATGGCATATTTGGGCATGAAGAAACTGCCTTTTGGGAAGATTACCCTGTTCTTGCTTGCGATTCTGCCTATGAATCTCCAGCAGTGTACTTCCTTCTCCTACGATGCGGTGATTACGGGCACGGTGCTTCTCTACAGCTGTTACTGCATTGCCCTGGCTTACAATGAGGAGCCGGTGAGGCCCAAAGATATTCTGGTCATGGGAATCTTAGGGATTGTCTTTATCTATGGGAAGAGCGGGATTTATCTTCCCATGTGCCTGCTGGCGTTTCTCATTCCGGCGAAGAAATTTCCCGGAAAGAAGGAGTGGAAAATCTGCATGGCCGGGCTGTGCCTTCTGCCCCTTTTGAGTTTTCTCAATAAAAACACGGTGATGGTGAACTATATTGCCACCACTACGGAGGCTACCAGCACCGTGGGGTCCTCCACTACTTCCGGTTACACCCTGGGGTATTTCCTGTCCCAGCCCATGGAGCTTTTGAAGATTCTGGCCAATACCAGATCGGAAGAGCACACGTCTGAACTCCAGTCACGCACACAAATCTC
>CAJUMM010000030.1:0-16392 GCA_910586955.1 uncultured Lachnospiraceae bacterium
TTATTGGAAGAAGCATAATATCATCCAGTTTGCCGGTTTTAAAAACCATGTGGGCCTGTATCCGGGGCCGGAGGCTGTCCGGGAATTTTCCCAGCGTCTGAAAGGATATAAGACCAGCAAGGGGACCATACAGCTTCTTTACAGCAGTCCGGTTCCGGCGGAACTGGTTTCCGATATTGCCAGGTGGTGTTATGAGACGGGGAACCATCCGTAAGATTGGAAAGTATTGAAAGGGTGCAGAGAATGGATCGGGATGTGTTATATTTTTTTGAGGGGAAACCAGAGGCGTTGTCTTTGTATGAGGCTTTTGAAGAAAGAGTATTTTCAGAGATAGACGGCGTGAAGTTCAAAGTGCAGAAAACGCAGATTGCTTTTTCCAACAGACATAATTTTGCTTTTGTTTCTTTCCTGCCGGTGCGGAGAGCGAAGGAGCGGCCGGAGATTTATATTGTGGTGACTTTCGGGCTGGGATACCGTTTGGATTCCCCGCGCATAGATGCAGTGGTGGAGCCGTACCCTGGACGTTTTACCCACCATGTCTTGGTCTCCGGGACAGGAGAGGTTGATGATGAGCTGATAGGATGGGTGAAGGAGGCGGCTGTCTTTTCGGCCGGCAAGCGCTGAATTGAGCAGCTGCCTTTAAGCGGTGGTATGAGTAAAAAGCGGAGCCTTTGCGGGCAGCCTGCGCAAACAAATGAGAAGATACCGGGGAGGCAGAAGGATATGGACCGGTTTTGAAATCTAATTGATATGGCGGCCTTTTTCTGCTATGATGGGTAGTGGGAAAAGGCTGTTTAGTGACAGCGGCAAATTGGGATTTGTAGAAGTGATATAAGCATTTGTTTTTGAGAAAGGATGATATGGGCTTATTTAATCGTATACCGGAGAGTTTTTTCAGTATTTTGACTTCCAGTAAAAAAGAATTGTATATAGAAGCTCTTTTCGTACTGCGCCAGGCGTTTAAAACAGAGTTGGTTATAAAACGGGAAGACTTGACCGCTATGCTCATTAATTCTTTGGAAAGCAGTATGCTTCAGGCAGACTTTTCAGAGGAAGAGGCGGAACTGGGAACCGGAGTAGGAAACAGAAATGATCTTTCTGCCAAGGCACACCTGCTGATTCGGAAATTGAGAGATACCGGCTGGCTGGAAGTAGAATATGAACGGAATTCTTTTGAAGAGAATATAGCGATTCCCGATTATGCCATAGAGGTAATCAACCTTTTGTATGATCTGTCAATAGACAGAGTGAGAGAATACAATAGTTATGTTTATGCTACATATGCGGCGCTGAAAAATTCAGAGGACAACTCGGATTATTTATATCAGGCTCTCCAGGCAGCCTATCAAAATACGGAAAAGCTAGTGGATGAACTGAAATTGCTGTTCAATAATATCAAACGGTATTACCAGAATATGAGCGATACCATGGAAGTGAATGAATTGTTGGAGGAACATTTTGATCAATATAAAGAAAAGATCATGGATGCGATTTACTATCCATTGAAAACCATTGATTCGGTTCCACGGTTTAAGTATGCGATTCTCTCAATATTAAATGAATGGCTCATGGATGAGCGCCGCATTTCAGACATTGTGGAACAGGGAATCCGGCGCCGGGTGTTTTCGGAAGAAGAGTCTGGCCGTGAGGAGACTCTTTTTATGATTAATTCCATTGCGGATACCTATGAGAGTATAGAAGGGATGATAGCAGACATTGACCGAAAACATGAAGAATATATAAATGCGTCGATTGATCGCATCCGGTATCAAATCAATGCAGATAGAAGCGTAAAGGGGAAACTGGCCGCGCTTTTAAGCCATGTGGAAGAGGAGCCGGTATTTTCAGAAATGCAACGGTCCTTAGAAGCGTACCGGCATACTTATATGGATATACAGTCCCTGTATAACCGGGTGAAACGCACGGTTAAAACAGAAGGCAGGCCCATGCCCTTAAAAGAACCCGAGGAAAATCCCCTCCTTGTTGACAGTTTCTTAAGCGATATTAAGAAACAGTACAGCAATAAAAAGATTGATACTTATATAGACGGCTGTTTTGCAGGGCGGCAGGAATTTTATACGGAGGATGTGTCGATCCGTCATTCGGAGGAGTTTATTTTGTTTCTTCTTGGAACTCTGCGGGGAAGGGAAAAGCGTGCGGATTATCAGGTGGATTTTGAAGAGGGAAATGTAGAGCGGGACGGTTACAGCCTTCCCCGGGCACATTTTGCCAGAAAGAAGAGGGCGTAACATGTTTGAGGAAAAGCTGGAAAGACTTAGTATGAATGACCAGGAAATGTTTAAGAGAATGATAAACTGGCTGCTGGCACATACCTATCTGCTTCAGGGTAACTATGTATTTGAGGATCATATGAAACGGTCCAATCCGGACTATTTGTTTGTGGAACGAAATTTTGAATTGTTTCAGGAATATCTGGAATTTGCGGGATTCCGGCTGGAACGGGACGGAAATTACGGAGTGATTTGGCTGTCCAGCGGCTATGAGTTCAACCGGGTCAGATTTGATAAGATGACGACGCTGATGCTCTATGTGCTTCGGATCATTTATGAGGAGGAGAGAGAAAAACTGTCGTTGTCCAGTGACATTTTTATAACAACGGGAGATCTGGTGCATAAGATGATTTCCCTTGGTGTTGTGAAGCGGAAGCCTTCCAATGTTATTCTGAGGGACGGACTGCGTATATTGAGCCGGTTTCAAATCATCGAGAAGGTGGATGGATTCTGGGAAGCAGCAGATACCAAAATGTTAATTCTGCCAACAATACTTTTCATTGTCACAAATGAACGGATCAGCAATATGTATCAGCTGATCGACGAGGAGGGCCTGGGAGAAGATGAAGAAACTGAAGAGGATGCTTTTAATCCACTGGCATAATTATGAAAAAGAATTGATTGAATTTGATATGATAAACTTCCTGACCGGTAAGACTGCGGCGGGGAAATCCACGATTATAGATGCGCTGCAGCTGGTCCTTCTGGGGGACACCAGCGGAAGCTTTTTTAATAAAGCGGCGAATCAGAAGTCTGCCCGGACATTAAAGAGCTATCTGTTCGGGGAGATGGGGGATGATGGAGACACCGGATTCCGCTACATGAGAAATGAGCGCTTTACCAGTTATGTGGCTGTTGAATTTGAGGATACGGAGCGAAAAAATAAATTTGTTACGGGGATTGTCTGTGACTGCTATAAAGATCAGAGCTTTGATTACAAATGGTTTGTACTCCACAATCAGGGATTTCCGAAGGATCTTTTTGTGGATGAAGCCACAAATGTACCCTACGATATCTCCGGACTCAGGGCATATTTTGCCCGCACGCTGGGAGGAAGGAAAAGCAGTCTTTTTGAGTTTTATGAAACAAACAAGCGCTATCAGGAAGTGACGCTGGGAAAATTCGGTCAGATGAAGCGTAAGTACAGAATACTTCTCCGCAAAGCAGTACCCTTTTCCCCCATTGCCGATATTGAAAAGTTTATTACGGAGTCTATCTGCGATGTTAAAAACAATATTGATGTGGAACAGATGCAGAATGATATCCGTCAATACAAAAATCTGGAGGAGGATGCAAGAAATATCCAGGAGCGGATCGGGTATCTTAGGGAGATCCACAATGTTCATGGAAATTATGAGTGGGAGAAAGAAAAATATCTGCAGCAGAGTTACATTGTGCTTCGGGCAGAATTGGAAGAATATACGGAAAAAGAGCAGAGTTATAAAACTGCCATAGAAGAAAAGCAGGCGCTGCTCATGCAGCATTCTGACGAGATATCGGATTTGGAAAGAGAAATAGAGGAGATCAAGAGAGAGCTGGAGGATCTGGAAGAGGAATACAGAGGCTCGGATCTAGTGCGGAGAGAAAAGGATCTGAAACGGCAAATAGAGGAATTGGTTTCACAGATCCAACAGTTGGAAAGGGGCATTCAGAATGCGCTTTTTAAGACACGTAAGTATGGAAAAAATTGGAAACAACAGTTAGAGAGGGCAGAATCTGTTGATTTTGTACCTGAAAAAAATTTCGTACCAATGTTACGCAGCATGATGGAACTGGAAGAGGCTAGGCTTCATAATTTTGATTTTTTACAGTGTGCGCAGGAACTGGAACAGCTGCGGCGGGAATTGGAGGAGTATCGGGGAGAACTAAAGAAGCGGGGAGAACAAATCAAACAAAATAAGGAGCAGCTGGAGAGCGTCATTCACGATCTGGAAAAAGGAATAAAACCTTTCCCGGAACAGGTGACTGCGCTGAAGCATCTGCTGGAAGAGGAATTATTTTCCATGCACAAAAGGACCGTGGAGGTATTTGTGCTGGCGGATTTATTGGAAATCCGAGATCCGGTATGGCGCAATGCCATTGAAGGGTATTTGGACAAGCAGAAATTTTATTTGATGGTGCCGGAAGAGTATTACAGGGATGCCCTTCGTATCTATGACCGGGAACGGAGAAGAACGAATATTTATGACGCAGGACTGGTGGATATTGGAAAACTTCGGAAGAATTTTTCCAAGAAACCGCTGGAGGGCTCTTTGGCGGAAGAAATTGAAACGGAACACAAAGACGCCAGGCTGTATGCCGACTATCTTCTTGGAAATGTGATGAAATGCCAACAGGTGGAAGAGCTGAACCGGTATAAGACAGCGATTACCGCCGGCTGTATGCTTTATAAAGGATATGTAAGCCGGAAATTAAGCCCGCGCCGCTATGCAGCGCCTTTTATTGGGCGGCGTTCCATGGAACTGATGCTGGAGCAGAAAAGAGAGGAAAGGAAACGGCAGACAAAGCTTTATGAGGAGGTAATAGACAGACATCGGATCATCTCCTCTGCTGCAGAGACAACGATACTCAGTGAGTATGAGGCAGGCGAACATCAGCAGGCAGTTGGACGCAGCGGGGAACTGGAGGAATTGAGAGCAGTAAAAGAGCAGAAGACGAAAGAATATGACGAGTTGGATTTGCTGTATCTGGAGCGGATGAAAGAGAAAATTCTCAGTCTGAAGCGTCAAAAGGAAGAGAAAGATACAAGCAAGCATGAGCTGGATATAAAGAATGAGCGGTTACGCACGGAAGTGGATGGAATACAGAAGAGAGATATTCCGGATGTGGTTGTTCAGATCAACCGGGTAAGAAACCAAATAAATGAAGCGTTTGAACAGGACTGGATTACAAAAACAGGAGAACCTCGCTTTGAAACGGAACAAAAGCAGGCAGGAAAAGGGCTGGTGTCTTTACGGAACCGCTTTTATGCCGCCATGAAACAGACGGAAAAGCAGAGGAACGGGCATCGGGCAGAGAGGACCAAGAAGCGGGCCCAGTACAACAATCAATATAAGATGCCTTATGATATTGAGTTGGAGAGCAATCGGTATTTTGATAAGGAATTAGAAGAACTGGAACAGATCCGCCTGCCGGAGTATGTAGAAAAAATCAAAGACTCCAAGCAAAAGGCATATGAGCAGTTCCGGGATGATTTTATTGCAAAAATAAAATCGAATATTGAGTCGGTGACGCGTCAAATCGACGAGTTGAACGATTCCCTGAAAAAGAGTGTTTTCGGGACGGATCGGTATCGTTTTGTCAAGAGTCCCAGGCCGGAGTACCGAAGTTATTATGATATGATTATGGACCCGATGCTGATGGATACCGGCGGGTGGAATCTTACTTCCCAAAGCTTTAATAAGAAATACCAAAAGGAGATCGATGAACTTTTCAAATTGCTGATTTTAAATGAAACCAATGTCAGTGCGGAACGCCGGGCGGAATATGAGAAGAGCATCCGAAAGTTTACAGATTATAAAACCTATCTGCTGTTTGATTTGATTGTGACGGATGAGCAGGGGGAGGAACAGAGATTGTCTAAAACGCTTCTGAAAAAATCCGGCGGAGAAACGCAGATCCCCTTTTACATTGCACTGCTGGCTTCTTTTTCACAGGTGTGCAGAATACGGAACAAAAGCCAAAATAATACGCTTCGGGTGATTATTTTAGATGAGGCATTCAGCAAAATGGATGGGGAGCGGATTCAGGAGAGCATTCATCTTTTGCGGCGGTTTGGGCTTCAGGCAATATTTTCCGCACCGCCAGACAAGATTCCGGATATTGCCCCGCTGGTTGACCGGAACATTGCTGTGTATAAAGACAACCGGCATTCTTTTACCCGTTATTTTGATCCGAAGCAGATAGAGGAGTTCATGGAAGCGTGAATTACGAGAAGAAGTTGTTGGAGCGTTTGCTGGAACTATATGAAAACAGCAGTTTTTATATTACAGGAACCCTATCCCGGCGCATGATGCTGACAGCGGCAAAGGAATCCTGGATTCAGGAACGAATGGAATCCGTAGAAGAAAAAAGGCAGTTTCTGGACACGTTAAAAGTACTGAAGCAGGAGGGGCTGATTGATTATTCCTGGCAAAAATACGAGGAAGGCAATCTGATAGACCGGATTTGGCTGAATCCCCAGCTGCAGGCAATCGAAGCTTGCTATAAGAGGCTTGGATGCGTACCCGCCAGACAAAAATCGGACGTGCTGTTTGAAATGATAAGAAAATATCACAGCGAGCTTGCGGCAAAGACATCGACTGCGGTTTTCCTGGAAACGTATATGGAAAAATTAAAGGCATCACAGAGGATTGGAAAATTCTTTACGGATGATGAAAAAATGAATGAAGATATCCTCAAATGTCTTGTCTATATGGAAAATAACAGGGAAGAGCAGATGGAACGGCTGATGAGTTCCGGGCTGTATGGGGACAGCAAGCGTTTTGAGCAGTCGGTAAAGCCGAAGGTGCTGTCGATTCTGCGCCATATCAAAAAGCAAAATGGCGAGGACGTGCCGGCGGATGAGGAAATTCTCTTGGAAAAGGGGATTGTCCGCTGGCCTGAAATTATGGAATTTTCCGGAGGCATTTCTGTCTGCCTGAGGGACGGAGAGGTGATTGATTATCGTTTACAAAAATATGGGGCCTATATTAATTCGGAGACTGTAAAGCATGCAATAGAAGTGCGGATGGAAGGAATCCGAAAGGTTACGTTCATTGAGAATAAGGCAAACTACATATGGTATCTTGCCCATGAGAAAAAAACAGACGAGTTGGCGGTTTTCCACGGGGGATGTTATAGCCCAATAAAGGGAAGGTGGTTTCGGCTGTTATACGAGGGAGGAAAGGGGCAAAAGGAAAAACCGCAGTATTTCCACTGGAGTGATATTGATATAGGAGGGTTCCGCATTTTTCATAGACTCCAAAAAAGTATGATTCCGGAGCTTCAGCCCTACAAGATGGATGAAGGCACGCTGGAAATTTACAGGAATGATGCTATGAAGATTCAAACGGATTCTTATTTGGAAAATTTAAGAGCCCTTTTAGAAAATCCGGAATATGCGTGTTTTCATGGCGTGATTAAAAAAATGATCAAATATGGTATTCGGCTTGAACAGGAGAAGATTATTGTCTGATTAGTCATAAAGCCCTGAACCACCCAAAACATTCGTAACCTCAATAGTTACAAAATCCTCCGGCTTATGAGCCTCATAGATACCAGCCTCATTTTCCACCGATGCGTAAATCGTCCATGTGCCGCATTCACTGTAAAAATGGTATAAATCATTGACATCCTGATTGGGGGTAAAGATCTCTCCGGAGGGGGATTTGCCGTAGATTTGAATGCTGGTAATATCGTTGTCATAAGGTTTTACGTAAATGTACGCATAGGAATCTACCGGCTGCTGATCCACAGAGATAGAATATCCGCTGGGAGGCGATTTTACTGTGACAAAGCATTCGGCAATTTCCGTTGTGTTGTTTTTCGACGCCTGTGCAATGACGGAGGCGTTGCCTTTTGCCACTGCAGTAATCACTCCCTTCTCGTCAACCGTAAGGACGGAGCTGTTGCTGGAACTCCAAAGAACCGCATGGTCAGATGAATTATCGGAATACAATACGGTGGCTGTTAAAGGGTAGGTATTGCCGGCACTCATAGTCAGTTCCTTCTCGTTCAGGACTACTTTCGTTACTGTGATAGATTTTTGATAAGAAGCATATAGGTACGCAGCCAGACCGCAGCACACCCCTAAGGAAATAAAAATACTTAAAATGCGGTATTTTTTGCTTTTCAATTTTTCATAGAAAGCTTTTGCGTGAATGGTGATTCCGAAAACGCTGCATATATTTGCAATGATATCTAAAATACTTTCCAACATGCTCTCACCGCCTGACTGTTCATTCCGTGGTAACAAATGAGTGGTTTCGTCTGTGTTAATTTCCTATATTTTACCATATGCGGCGAGCAAAAACAAGAAGTTAGCAAATACCAGTATGTTTTCCCAAAAGAAAATGGTATAATAAACCAAAACACAGAAGAGGAGCCCCATATGCAGACACATACCCCCCAAGATACCATCAAAATTCTGGATTACTGGTTTGTCATGGAATTTCTTAGCCAAGATTCCTATGAAATGTCAACCGGTGCCTCCGAGAACAGGCGGAAAGTAAAGAATTACAAGAAGAAACTGGCGGAGATGAAGCGGTCTGGGAGTAAAAAAGGGGAGCGCAGGCAGATAAACGCCTTTTTGGATTTGAAGAAAGGGCAGTCCCTTTATGAGGTGTTGAAAGAGGAATGCGCCGGCTGCGGCATGGGCACCTGGGGGAAGCTTACGGTTTATCTGGGAAAGGTCAAGCGGGAGGCTTGCATCGGGAAGATTGCAAAGTGTCTGGAGGTAAACCAGGAGGAGCGGCCGGAGAAAAGCTACGATCAGATTGCCGCAGCCAGTTTCCAGATGGATGAAAATGGGCGGTATCTTCCCTATTCCTTTTCCCTCTCGGCTATGCTCTGGGCGGTAAACCGGTTAAAAGGCAGGAAGGGCAGGCTGCTTTCGGAACTTTTGTCTGTGAAAAGTTACCAGGAAACGGTGAACGGTCTGGAGGCGGCCTTTTGGAATCCGGTTTCCGAAGACTGCCTGGATGAGAGCGTCATGGGGAAGGCTTTGTGGAACAAGCCTCCGGTTTTCTCAGAGGAAGCCGTAACCATGGAGGATTTGGAGAAAATTTATGGGAAAATCCAGGAGGATTATATAAACGGCCTGGAGGGGGAAGAACTGTACGGAATTTCTGTGCAGTTTTTTAAAGATCAGAAAGCAAAAGAGCAATATGAAAATGACACCTATCTGGGCTTAAGCCGTTCCTATTTTTCGGGCGATTTAAGCATGATAAAAGATCAGGTGGAGTCCGGGGAATTTGACGCCGGGGCAGGTATGGGACGCTGGCTCCTAGACTATATCCATGCCCCTCTCGACGGGGAGGCCGAAAGCGGCGGCCGCCGGGATCTGCTTCATGCCAAGAAGGAAGATTTGGAGCTTTGGCTCTTGGAAATATTGAATGTAAAGAATGCACCCCTTGGGAAGTGGCCCTCCCGGTATGCGCCGGCCCTGATGCAGCAGATGGCGGTTAATTTTGCGTCGGCTAAGGAGCGGACAGGGCTTCTTGGGGAGAACGGACCGGTATTTTCTGTCAACGGGCCTCCGGGCACGGGAAAAACTACGCTGTTAAAAGAAATTGTGGCGGATCATATCATAGAGAAGGCTAAGAAACTGGCCGTGTATGAGGATCCGGATGATGCTTTTGAAAGGCACTGCTTTCTTCACGGAGAAAAGGAACAGAACCGGTATTCCAAATTTATCACCGGCTGGTGTTCCTTAAAGGATGACAGCATCAACGATTACAGCCTGCTGGTGGCTTCCTGCAACAATGCGGCGGTGGAAAATATTACCAAAGAGCTGCCTGTGGAAAGCGGCATTTTAAAGAACCTGAAACCGGCAAAGGGAGACGGAGAGAACAGAAAAGAGCGGCTTCGCAAGGTGGCGTCTCTCTTTTCGGTGAAGGAGGCGTCCCAGAGGGAGTGCCTGTTCCGGAGAAGCGATCAGGAAGATGATTACCAGGAGATTTATTTTACGGAATATGCCAGGAGACTCTTTGGAAATTTTGACATCTGGGGCCTTGTGGCGGCTCCTCTTGGCAGAAAATCCAATCTCACCCCTTTTTACAATGAGGTATTAAGCCCTCTCCACTGGGATTTTTATCCCAATAAGGAGTTTAAGGAAAAACGGCTGGAAAAGTATGCCTCCGCAAAGGAAAAATTTCAGGAGCAGTTAGAGAAAGTTACGGAAATCCAGGCCCATTTGTCTGCGCTGGGGGAGGCCGCCCGGCAGTTTCAGATGGCAAAGAAAGAGAGCCGGGAAAGTGCGGCGTACTGTGCGGCTTCCATTGATGAGGAGCGGAAGATACTGGAAGCTCTGGCCGGAGAAAGAGAGATATGCAGGGAAGAGCTTCGGAGCCTGGAGAGAAACTTACAGGGGGAAATGGGGAAACGGGCTGAGATCCGGACGCAGCTGGACACCTGGGAAGAGACCTGGAAGCAGCAGAAGGAAGGGAGCCTTAAGGCACGGGAGCTGGCTTTGGAGACCCGGAACTCGGTGGGATTTTTGACGAAGATCTTTTCTAAAAAGAAGTATGAAGACGCACAGAAGCTGGCGGAGGCTTACGGAAGGCAGGCGGAAGAGCTGGAGAGTGAGGCGTCCGGTTCGGAGCGGAAAATAGTGGAGCTTGAGACGGAACTTCAAAATCAGGAGAGACAGGCAGGGCTTCTGGAAGCGGAGGTTGCGAAAGGATATTCCCGCCTGCAGGATCTGGAAGGGCAGGAAAAGAAATCCCAGGGCCGTATAGAAGCCTGGAGAGCAAAGTTAAAATCCGCCGGGGAAACCCTTGACAAGCTGCGCCGGCACTGGGAGCAGGAGGCGGCAGCATTCCGGCAGCAGGAAGAGGCCTGCCGGGGAACCCTGCTGGATGAAGATTTTGTTTCTGCCCTTCTTTCCGGGGAGGAGAAGGAGGTTTTGAAAGCCCAGACCGCCAATCCCTGGACCACGGAGTACTATGATCGGGAGCGGGAAAAGCTTCTGTATCATGCCCTGCAGGTGACCCGGGAATTTATTGTAAGTTCCAGATGCTGCCGGGATAATTTTACAACCCTGGGCCAGTACTGGGGCCTGGAGACCAACGAGGACAAAGCACGGGTTTCTTTTCACCAGGAAGACCGGGAGGCCATGGCCGGCGCTCTCTATCAGACCCTGTTTCTTCTTGTGCCTGTTATATCCTCAACCTTTGCCTCTATGGGAACGCTTTTTAAGGATGTAAAGAAACCGGGAGTGATCGGCACCCTGGTGGTGGACGAAGCCGGACAGGCCCAGCCCCAGATGGCAGTGGGAGCCCTCTATCGTGCCAGGAAGGCGGTGATTGTGGGGGATCCCAGGCAAGTAGAGCCGGTGGTGACGGATGATCTGGCTTTGCTGAAAAAGTCCTATACCGAGGATCTTTATCGGCACTATCAGGACAAGTCCCTGTCTGTCCAGAAGTGTGCGGATATTTTAAATCCCTTTGGGACTTATCTGGAAAACGGCACGGACAGTCCGGAATGGGTGGGCTGTCCCCTGCTGGTCCACCGCAGGTGCATTTCCCCTATGTATGAGATTTCCAACCGGGTTTCCT
The DNA here is from genome assembly GCA_910586955.1 of uncultured Lachnospiraceae bacterium. Classification (GTDB taxonomy): domain Bacteria; phylum Bacillota; class Clostridia; order Lachnospirales; family Lachnospiraceae; genus Laedolimicola. The sequence goes on from CAJUMM010000030.1 coordinate 11,549, forward strand.
ACGGGGGAATCATGAAGCAGCAGACACTGCCGCCTGGTGAAGAGAAAGAGCGGAATTTTGCCTGTGAAAAATCCCAGTGGATCAATATCGGCGGCATCGAAAAGGGGAAGAAGGACCATTTTGTGGAGGAACAGGGGGAGGCCGTCTGCAAAATTCTGGAGACAGCGTTCGAAAGAGAACAGTTTCCCAGTCTCTATGTGATCAGTCCCTTTAAATCGGTGGTTTACGGCCTGCGGAAATACGTGAGGGACTATTGCGGGAAAAACAGGGATTCCTGTTTGAACCGGAGCTCCGAGACGGAGCGGTGGCTGGGTGAAAATACCGGAACGGTCCACACCTTTCAAGGAAAGGAAGCGGACCAGGTGATTTTTCTTCTGGGCTGTGATACGGGGAAGGACTCTGCGGGGGCTGTCCGCTGGGTGAACAGCAATATTGTCAATGTGGCCGTCACCAGGGCAAAGTACCGTCTGTATGTCATCGGTGATATCCGGGCCTGGGAGGCCAACAGGTATGTCCGTGAGATGAAGGCGGTCATGGATACCTTTGCATTGAAAGAAATTGCGGCTTTGCAGGAAAGGGATCTGGACCCGGAGGAGAAGGAACAGGCCCTTCAAAGAGCCCTTGGGCAGATGCCGGGGACTTCCTCATTTCCCGAAACGGCACGGGAGAATGAGGAGGGAAACCTGGAATATTCCTTAGAAACGGAAGGATTTTTAAGTAATCTGATACAGGAAGGATTTCTGGAAAAAGATTTCCGGGAAGAGGAGCCTAGGGCCTTCGGTTTCCGGGATCAGGCGGAGTTTGAGGGACTTCCCCGGGAGATTAAGAGGAACCTTAAGTTTGGAATCCGTCTTTACGATCTTCTGAAGCCTTTCTTCGCTTGGAAAGAGGACCTGGATGCCTCCTGCTGCGCCATTTTATTCTGCAAGGCCCTGGAGCTGCAGGTGCAGAATCATTTTGCGGAAGGCCTGAAAAAACAGTTTCCGGCACATAACCTGGGCGCTTCCGGAGGACGCAAGCGGAAACTTAAGGATGCCGGGAATCAGGACTTGATGTTGGGAACCATACATTTTCTTCTCCGGACATATGCAAAAGAGATTACGGAGATTCTGCAGGCCAGGGGAGAATTTTCCCTGGATGCCGCCTGGTGGGCTGCTTTTCGCAAAAAGCTGGATTTTTGCGCCAAGAAGCGGAACGCCTGCTGCCATGCCCGGTTATTTTTGTGGAAGGATCTTCTGGAATTGCTGCAGGCCGGATTCTCCGGCGGCCGGGATACGCTTTCCGAAAAGAGGCAGCTTGGAGGCGTTTTCTTTGAGAGCGGGGCTGGGGAGAAGCTGCGGTGACAAATAGAAAAGGGGGAGAAATTTTATGAAATTTTTAGATAAGCGTAATAATGAAATAAAAGAAGCTTTTTCTATTAAAGTTAAAGAGGAAAAAGTATACATAAAATTTACGGAAAACGGAAAAGAGTACGCTTATAAAAGAGAAAATATTGAAGTCTTGGCTGAAGAAACGAATAAAGTTGATAAGTGTCCCTTTGTAATATACAGACTTACAAAACATTGTTACAAATGTCAAAAAGATACATCCATATTGACGTATATTGTATTTGATGATGGAACCAATCAAGATGTAACATTTCCCTGGGATAAGAGAAGATTATTGCGGAATCAAAACCTGGAGGCCCATTTTTTGGATAGCAGCATAGAGTATTACGGATTGAAAGTGATAGGCGGGGATGAGCAGTTGGATGAATTTTTGATGGAAAAATTTCCTGAAAAAATTCAGCGTAGATACAGTAATATTCAGAAAAGAAGTTATCCTATGAATTTATGCGATCACTGCGGAGCTATACAAGGCTGGAATTATGTTTATCGCCAGGTGAATGAAATGATAAAGGACATGCAGGAAATTGAAAGATTGGAGGAGTAAGTGATGAGAACGGCAAATGGTGTCGAGACCTTATTATTTTAAAAATGAACAGGCAAGAATTGCTATGAAGAGAGATTTTAAAGTTTATGTAGAGACTTTTGAAGAATTACTGCCAGGAAGAATTATTAACAGTTTTGCGACAGGGAGCCGCAAAATCGGAGATTCTTTTATGATGTTTAAGGTTGTAGATGTTCAAAAAGATTCGAAGCGGAATCTTAGAAAGAAGAGAGAAAACTATGTATTTTAAATTATTATAGAATGAATTTGCCGCACTTCCAGAGATAGAGGCGATTGCACTTGGCGGCTCAAGAGCCGGTACGGTTTATGATGAAAAGTCAGATAATGATTTATACATTTACTATACCAACATACCGGATGAAAGTGTGCGGAAGCGTATTCTGGAAAAATGCTGTCGGTATAAGGAGATTGGAAATTCTTTTTGGGAGCTGGAAGATGACTGTACGTTAAAAGACGGCGTAGATATTGATATTCTGTATAGGAATATAGAAGATTTTTCACAGATAATCTGCTTTGTGGTTGAAGAACACACAGCATACTTGCCTTCTTATGATACACAGATTAGAAAAGCTATCGCCCGTAAGGATGCAGTAAGCGTAAACCACAGGACAGCAGCTTTTTTGGAATCATACGTTGATATCATTGTTGCATTGAATAAGCTGACCCATCCCGGAGAAAAGAGGATGGTACAGTATGCAGCAGAAAAGGCAGAAATTCTTCCTGACAATTTTGAAGATAATCTGAAGAAGCTACTTGAAAATCTGTTTACGAATTCAGATAAAGCGGTACAAATATTTGAAGAAATGACTGCTGCATTAGAGAAGGTCATTAAATGCAGTGACATGAGTTAAAAGGATATGGAAAAGATATTTGCGTAAATATGAAAAGAAAGTCGATGGCTGCCATTGGAGCTCTTTTGTATCCGGTACTAGTGGATTGTGGTGATATAATAAAGAAAAATTAAGGGGTTATTTATAGAAGTGGTATTAGAGATTTCAAAAATAGTATTGCCGGTAATTATACATGAGATTATTTATTTTTAATATTTAAGATTAAAAAATAAGAACAGAATGAGGAAAAAAATGAAATTACTTAGTTGTGGCACTACAGAACAGTATAGAAAAATGTGTGATGAGTATAGAATAGAGAAAATTGCAAGTTACAAATATGATAAATTGAAGGAATGTTATAATGAAGTTGAAATAGGTATTAATAAACTAATACTGAAAAAAAGGTTATATTTGTATGCGTTTCTTTTGAGTTCTATCATACTCATTTTACCACAGCTATTTCAATTTTATAAAATGATTTATGGGTCGATTAAAAGGTCTGGTGTTGTACAATACAATTTGGGGAAATCGACTGTAATGATTTGTTTTATTTTAATTATCGGATTGTTATTCTATTTATTAATTGTAAATAGAATAAATGCTTTGATGATTGGGTTAGAACGAAGATACAAAGATATCGATTTTTATTTGTTTAAGAAAGAGGAACATGAATTTGATGAAAAGTTAAATAGTAGACTGCTGTTATTTGATAAAGATGATAGAATTAATACGTATTTTGACAGTAATCAAAAAAGAATGTCTCGTTTATTTGTGTTGGGAACTGTTCTTCTGACTATAGGTATACTTTTTATTGTGGCTGTATTAATATTGACTTTAAGTGCGGATATTGACAGTGTGGAAATTGTATCCGGTTTTTTGACCGGCATACTCATTGATTTCATAGGAGCTGTTTTTATTGGAATGTATAATAAAACATTGGAATCAACATTGAAGCTGAGTAAACTAATAAATGAAAGCAGAAAAGCAAATTTCAGTGCTTATATTGCCTCAAAAGTTTCTGATGAAAAAATTAGAAATGAAGCATTGTCACAGATTGCAGTAAGTATTTTTTATAGAGAAAAGGAATAAAACCCATGAAAAATTTTACAAGGACCGATCTGCAGTTTTCTCTCTGCGGGTTAAACTGCCTTCTCTGCCCTATGTATCTAGGGAATTATTGTCCAGGCTGCGGAGGGGGAGAGGGAAACCAAACCTGCAGAATTGCCAGGTGCAGCCTGGAGCACGGAAAACCGGAATATTGTAGCCAGTGTCCGAAATTTCCCTGCGGAACCTATGAAAAGATAGATGCGTACGATTCTTTCATCACTCACCGGAATCAGAAACGGGATCTGCAGAAATGCGGGAATATAGGGACGGAAGCATATCAGGCGGAGCTAAAGGAGAAAGCACGTATCCTTCATATTCTTCTGGAACAGTACAATGACGGAAAGAAGAAATCCTTTTTCTGTCTGGCAGTGAATCTTTTGGAGCTGGAAGACTTGCAAGCCGCCCTCGAGCAGATGGAGACGAAAAGGGGGACAGAAACTCTGCCAATGAAGGAGAAAGCCCTTGGGATGACAAAGCTTCTTCGTCAGGCAGCGGAAGAGAGAGGGATTTCCCTGAAATTGAGAAAAAAGCCTTCCGGTTGCGTGCAAGACAATGAAAAAGCAGGAAAGTAGTCGATTGACGAAGGAGAAAAAGCAAGCTATGATTTACTTAATATAGTAAACACAGCTTGCTTTTCCCAAGATGGAGGACAGAAAATGGCCCCGAAGGCAAATTTATATGTTTTGATGCACAAAAATATACCGGTGGCAGAACTGGAGCTGGACAAAGTTTCGGGTGCAGTGACTTCCGTAGGAGAAATTTTTGAGAGATCTCATGTACCGGTGGGAGTAGCAGTACGGGATCAGAGGATGGAACGGGCGTCTTTTTATGAATGGTGGCGAGGGCGTTCCATTCCGGCAAGCCGTTTGGGGATAAGGGAGGCACTGCAGGAGCTGGATGTAGGGGATACACAGTTTTTGGTAGAGAAGTGTCTGGCTTTGAGCTTATCTGACCAGT